>NZ_JAGXJL010000012.1:0-293517 GCF_019091475.1 Streptomyces sp. GbtcB6
TGTGATCGGGGACGCGGGAGGATGGAGAGCATGACGACGACACCCCCCGGAGCTGGACTGGGCGCGATGATCCGCACATGGCGGAACCGGCTGCCCCCGTCGGCCGCTGGGCTGCCGGTCGTCCGCAAGCGCCGGGCTGTCGGGCTGCGGCGCGAGGAACTGGCCGACCTGGCCGGAGTGTCGGTCGACTACGTCGTGCGCCTGGAGCAGGGGCGGGCCACGACACCCTCGGCGTCGGTGGTGGCGTCCCTGGCGCGCGCTCTCCAACTGTCCACCGCCGAGCGGGACCACCTCTACCGGCTGGCCCAGATCGTGCCGCCGGCGGACGGCACGATCCGCGACCATCTCCCGCCCGGTATGCAACGGGTACTCGTCCGCCTCGGAGACGTACCGGTGGCGGTGTTCGCGGCGGACTGGCAACTGGTGTGGTGGAACCACGGGTGGGCCGCCCTGCTGGGAGACCCCTTGGCCTCGCCGCCGCGGATGCGAAACTTCGCCCGCGACAGGTTCCCGGTGGACGTCGATCACACCCCCCTCGCGCTGTGGCCGGTCACCGAGACGGACCCCGACACCGCCGACGCCGCCGTCGTCTCCGATCTGCGCCGCGCCACCGGCCGCTTCCCCCGGGACAGCCGCCTGGCCGCGCTGGTCCGCGACCTGAACGCAGGCAACGAGAGGTTCGCCGAGCTGTGGGCGACGGGAGAGGTGACCGCGAACCGCGAGGTCCACAAGAGGGTCGATCACCCGTCGGTGGGCCCGGTCACGGTGGACTGCGATGTCCTGACCGACGGCGACACGGAGCTCAAGATTGTCATCATGACCGCCGCGCCGGGCAGTGAGGACGAGACCAAACTCCAGCTCACCACCGTCGTCGGCCCACCGGCCGGCACGCGCAACTGATCCGCCCCGCCCATCGGCCGACCGACGGCTCACGGTTTTCGTGACGCACCAAACCGTTGGACACGCACCGACGGGTGATCAGGACGGCCCACTGGCGGACTGCCCGGACAGCGCCCTCGTTCCGCCTGGCCACGAACGGCGGTGCCCTGTTGACATCACCCTCGCCGCGCTGGGTGGTCGGTGGACGCCGCTGGTAGTCCGCGAGTTCCTACGCCGCGGTCAGACCACATACGCCGAACTGTCCGCCGCCCTGCCCGCTCTCTCGGACAGGCCGACCGAGTTGACCAGTGCGAGGCACAGTGCGACGGGACGCCCTTCACCAAACGCCAGACCCGTAGAACACGGCCTGAACCTCGTCAGCTCCCCGGTTCTTGCTCGCTGCGGCTGGACGGCCTTCTACGATCCGGTGCATGGATCCTGAGCTGCTGGAGGGGATCACCGCGCGGCGCGCGGAACTGGATGAACTCGAAGAGCAGCCGGCCAAGCAGTCGGCGGAGGTACGGGCCGAGCGGAACGAACTCGCCGTCGCCGAACGCGTCCTTGAACGGGTGAGCGAACAGCTCGCCAACGAACGGGCATCGGTCACGCCGGCGCCCGGGCAGGTGGGCGGACGAGCGGTGATGCTGATCCCGCACCGCACGTCAGGCGTGGAGGAGAGCACACTCCCGCCGGACTACCAGCGCATTCTCGCCGCCGTGCGGCAGGCCGCCGGACCGGTCATGGCCCGGCAGGTCGGTGACGCGCCGGGAATCGACGTCAGTGTGCGGGCCAAGCTGGAACCGCTGCGCGGGAGACTGGTCAGACTCGTCGATCGCGGCTGGCTGCGGAAACTACCCGACGGCCGGTTCACCACCTGCCTGTGACCAGGGACGCCGGCGCCCGGAGTGGTGGGGTGCGGGCGTAACCGGGTTGCCCCCGGCGGCCGTTGGAAGCACGGCGCGGTTGACCCGTAGCGCTCCAACCGCGTTGACGTCGAACGCTTTGATCACCTCGTCGGGGGTGAACGCCTCGTCGATATCGACTGCGAGGTACTCGCCACCGCCCGCCAGGACCAGCGGCTGCTCGTCTTCACCCCCCCCGCCCCGGCAGCGATGCCGTCGGCCAGTTGGAACTGCTGCGCGTCATCGGGCGCCAGGATCTCCAGGACCCGACCAAAGCGGGCCGTAGTCCACATGACGCCGTCAGGATCGGGATCGATGAAGCCTGATCAACGCATAGACGCGGCACCCCGGTTCGCAATCGGCCGGGCGACCACACACGCCAGTCACGCCCCGTTGGAGAGAGTCGCGTCGGCGGCATGATCCGGGGTGTCGAAGCGCCGTCGCGCGGCCGCGACGTGATCGAGGTGGTAGCGCGTCCAGTGGCAGAAGCCGTGGACGACGGTCTGCAATTCCCGCCCGGCCGGGGTGAGGCTGTATTCCACGCGGGGCGGAACTGTGGCATACGGAGTGCGCTCGACGATGCCGTCGCGCTCCAACGTGCGCAGCGTCTGGCTGAGCATCTTGTGGCTGATGCCATCTACCCGTGCGCGCAGTTGGCCGAACCGCAGGGTCCCCGCCTCCAGGGCTTCGATGATCAGCAGCGCCCATTTGTTGGCGATGTCGGTGAACACCTCTCGGGCGAGGGCGCCAACCGGCCCCGCCTCCGCCTTCGCCTCCGCGGTCCTCCCCCCGGTGAGGGACGCCTCCATGGTCACCTTTGGGTTCCTTTCTCACTGAAAAGTGCGTTCTTGCAGGTCAATCCTAACTCTCCTACGGTTACCAAGGAAGTTTCCGACGAACCGGGGAGCCTACGACATGGCTATTCTCAAAACGTACGCACGCGTGTGGAGCGACGAGATGGACAGCGCTCTCCGCCCGCTGGTCGAACTTGTCGGCGCCGAGTGCGATCTTCGCTTCGCATTCGGTGATGTGGAGGTCGCGGCGCTCGGCGACTTCCTGGTCATCGCGGGTACTCCTGAAGCCGCGGCCAAGCTGCCCAGCGCCAGCGCCACGGTCGTCGTGAGCGATCTGGAGGAGACGCGGCGGCTGCTGACCGCGCACGGGGCCGAGATCACCTTCGGGCCCGCCAAGGGGCCGACCGGCTCCTATTTCTTCGCCCGGCACCGGGACGGGGCCGAGGTCGAGTACGTGCAATGGACCTCCGAGCTCGAGAACCGGATCCTGACGTGAGCCGACGGCGTTCCTCGGGTGAGCCGGGTGGCCGCCGATGACCCGGGACTACGACGTGATCGTCGTCGGTGGAGGTTCCGCGGGTGTCGCCGCCGCGGTCGGCGCCGCGGACGCCGGGGCCCGTACTCTCCTGATCGAGCGGGGGTCGAGCCTGGGCGGCGCGGCGACGCTGCGCAACGTGCTGACGTACTGCGGGCTGTACAACTCCGATCAGCGCCAGGTCGTATACGGCGTGGCCGAGCGGGTGCTGACCGAGTTGCGGGCGGTGAACGGTGTCAGTGCACCGGTCAGTGCGCCCGTGCACGGTCCGGTGGAAGGCTCGGTGACGTTCGTGACCGTCGACCCGGAGGCCGTCAAGTGGTCGCTGGACACCGTGTGCGCACGGGCCGGCGTGGAGGTGCTCCTCTACAGCACCGTCTTCGACGCCGAGCGCGACGGTGACCGGATCGCCTCGCTGGCCGTGGCCGAGCCCGGCGGTACAGCGCGGTACACCGCGCGCGTGTTCGTCGACGCGAGCGGGGAGGCGAGCCTGGCCGCGGCGGCCGGGGCCCTCATCCGGTATGGCAACGACGGCCGGGTCCAGACGGGCACCCTCGGCCTCAGGTTCGGTGGTGTACCCGCATCAGCCGACGTCTCGGTCAACGCCGTCGAGGCGGCGGTGACCGACGCGGTCAGCCGCGGCATCGGCCCGCTCACGTCGCGAAGCGGATTCGTCACGCGCATCCCGCCGTCCAACGATCTCGTCGCCTACCTGGCGGACGAGGACTACAACGCACTGGACACCGCCGATCTCAGCCGAGCCACGGCCCACGCACGCCGGCAGGCCCACGCCTACCTCGAGGTCATCAGATCACTGCCGGGATGCGCCGACGCCTATCTCGTCTCCACGGCCGACCTGGGAACCCGCCAGTCCCGCCACATCGTCTCCCGACATCCCCTATCCGGACACCACGTGCTGTCCGGGACGACCAGCCCCGACACCGTCGCGGTCGGAACATGGCCGCCGGAATACCACCCGGGCGCGGGCCGACCCGCACAGTGGGCTTTCATCGGAGGCACGGGCTCTTACGACATCCCGCTCGGCCTGCTGCAGAGCCAGAACACCGACAACCTCTTCGCCGCCGGACGGCTCCTTGACGCGGACCAGCAGGCATCAGCCTCGCTGCGCGTCATGGGCACGGCATTCGCCACCGGGCACGCGGCGGGAGTGGCGGCGGCGCTCTCCGCCCACCGACGGGAGGTGACCGGCACGGCGGTACGCCACGAACTCCTCCTCCAAGGAGCCCAGTTGCCGGACCCCATGTGAGGGAGGCGGAGTGTCAGGCGAGTGTGGGGGTGCCGGGTCACACACCGCTGGTTGCCTCATCCACGCTGGTCGGACCGCCATTCGGGGGCTTGGACTGGCGGCCCGACACCCGTGAGGCCAGAGCCGCCCGTCAGACGATCAAGACCGCAGACACCCGTCCATGACCAGCACGAGCACCTCCAAGAGCCGCCATGCCAGCGCCTCCGACCAGCACGTTCGAAGATGGCGAAGGCTCAGTGGAGGCGCATCAGTGCATCTGGCACGGTGGACATCCCGGATGGGATGACGCCTTACGGAAACCGGCACTTCTTCGCATCAAATTGCTTGAGCAACGACATCCCAATCTCTGCCCGGGACCTCATGCCCGGTTCGATCAGCTCCGCTGCGCAGATTCTCGACATCGCCCTCGCTGCCTGAACGGACGGGTCCATGCCTCGACTTCTGCCGCGCGGTATGGGTTCACTGGTCCAGTTGATTGCCGCGGATCTGATCGCCGTCGGCGCCGACATCGTGATCTGGATGGGTGTGGGCGGGCGTGGCTGAAGCTGCTCGGCCGTTGGTGAGCCTCGCACCATGGCTTCGTCGGATCCTGGGCTACGGGACCGGGACCCTGGCCGCTGTTTCCGTATCCGGTTCGGCCGCCGCGAGGGCCTGATTGCGGCGGACGGAGGACCAGAACGACCAGCCGATCAGGACGACGCCGACGAGGCCGGTGATGACCTCGTTGATCTCGTACTGAATGGTGACCATCAGGATCACGGCCAGCGCGCCGATCGCGTAGTGGGCGCCGTGCTCCAGGTAGACGTAGTCGTCCAGGGTGCCCTGGCGGACCAGGTACACCGTGAGCGAACGGACGTATACCACGCCGATGCCGAGGCCCAGGGCCATGAGCACGATGTCGTTGGTGATGGCGAACGCGCCGATCACGCCGTCGAAGGAGAAGGACGCGTCCAACACTTCCAGGTACAGGAACATGAAGAACGCAGCACGGCCGGCCAGGACGACCGCCGATCGCGGCCGGCCGGTGCGGGTGGCCGCTTCCTCCGCCTCTTCTTCCCGCTCCTCCTCATCATCCAGCCGGTCCTCGAAGAAGCTGGAAAGACCACCGACGATCATGTATGTGATCAGACCGGCGATGCCCGCGACCAGGACCGTCTGCCCCTTGTCGGCGTGCACGCCGCCCTCCTGGTGGGCGTGGGTGGCGAAAGTGAAGGACGTGACCAGCAGAACGACCAGGGCGATGCAGACCGACAGCATGTCGACCTTGCCGAGGCGGGCCAGCGGCTGTTCGATCCGGCGCAGCCACTGGATGTCCCGGTCCTCGAAGATGAAGTCGAGGAAGATCATCAGCAGGAACATGCCGCCGAAGGCCGCGATCGCCGGGTGGGCGTCGGTCACCAGCTGCTGGTAGCGGTGCTTGTCGGTCAGGGCCAGATGCACCGCGTCGTACGGATTCAGCCGTGCGGTGATCGCGACGATGACGACAGGGAAGGCCAGCCGCATCCCGAACACCGCGATGAGCACGCCTACCGTGAGGAAGATCCTCTGCCAGAACGCGTTCATCTTCTTCAGCACCCCGGCGTTCACGACAGCGTTGTCGAACGACAGCGATATCTCCAGGACGGCGAGGATCGCCACGACGCCGAGGGCGGTCCAGCCGCCGTAGAGCACTCCCAGGGCCAGGCCGAGCGCCGTGCACACGAACGCCCCGCGAAAGGTCTTCACCAGCACGGCCATCCACTCCTGTCGTCATGCGGTCGCCAACGGACAGTACACACAAGGACATACGGCAGGCCCGGCCCGCGTTCTGCTGCGCGGGCCGGGCCAGGTACCGCCCTCAGCCCATGGTGGTCCTGAGGACGCTGAAGGGTGTCCTCGGGTCGGCCAATGCGTGTGGTGGATGTGGATGCCGGGAAGCTGCCTGTCGAGGCCGAGCAGCCCCTGTACGGCGTGCATCAAACAGCTGCTGATCCGGTTCGGCTACGGTCCGGACGGCGGCAGCACATCGCGGGCCGCCGGTGCGCTGAGGTTCGCCACCCGACCGCATTCGCAAGAGCCTGACCGACGACATCCTTCCGAGGGTTGAGCGCGGGGCGCGAAGGTGGTGATGTCCGGCTGACGACTCAGGCCTCGGGCCGCATGGCCGGAGTCAGCCGTCCGGCGGCTGTTCCGGTGCGGCCTCAGGACGCTCCGGACGCCCCAGTTCGCGCCCGGTGATCATCTCGGAGTCGATCCGGACGAACACCGGCTCCCGTGTCGGCATCCATGATCGGGGGCCGGCCTGTGACAGCCGCGCGTGTTCCGCGGAGCCGCTCACCACGGTCGCCCGTCCGGTGACGACCACACTCCAGCCGGACCGGTTCTCGGCATCGAAGTCATCCGCCTCGAAGGCGACCACGACGCCTTCGATGGCACGGACCAGTTCCGAAGTCGAGGCGGTGCACAGCAGCACCGAGGAATCCGCGTCCAGCGAGAAGTTGACCGGGAGGACTGCGGGCAGCGCCTGCCGGGTGTAGACCACGCGGCCGACCGGCACCTTCGCGAGCAGGCGCAGGCACTCCTGGCGGTCGAGTACGCGAAAGTCGTCGTCCCGGGGCATCTGGTCATCCTCCTCGTACTGCGGGCGTGGATGTAGGGCCGACCGGCCCTTTCGCCAGAGCTACTCAGGGACTGCTCGGCCCACGCTCAGGCGGTGTCCGCCCGCGCGGGGGTACCCAGGTGCTCACAGGCAAATCCACACGCGTACGGCACGTGCATGCCAAGGGAGGGGTAGACGGCATGGTCCCGCCGTCGAAGGCAGAGACGGGCAGTTCTGTGCCGGACGAAATTACGCCTGACCGGGCACCTCGATGTCCGGACCAGCAGGGCGGGTCGTCCCCGCCGGCGCTGATGCACCCCGGCGGCAGGGTCGAATTCTTCGGCCGGGCCGTCGACCCGCCGCCCGGCAGCCTCCCCGACCGCATGACTCGCCGCAGGCGAAACGCGAACCCCTGCCCGGCCGGTGGCTGTCCATAGCCGGCTCGGTTCGGGTCGGTCATCCTCCGTCCGGGTGGCCGATGAGGTCAGGGGTCTGGCTCCGTCAGTTCGATCTCCGCCCAGATGGTCTTGCCGGTGGGCTGGTGGCGGGTGCCCCAGCGGTGGGCGAGCTGGGCGATGAGCAGCAGGCCGCGGCCGCCCTCGTCGTAGGTGCGGGCCCGGCGCAGGTGCGGGGCGGTGCCGCTGGCGTCGGAGACCTCGCAGAGCAGTGTGGTCCCCCGGATCAGCCGGAGCTGGATGGGAGGCTGCCCGTAGCGGATGGCGTTCGTGACGAGTTCGCTGACCACCAGTTCGGCCGTGAACGCCGCGTCGGGCAGCTGCCAGGCGTCCAGCCGGGCCAGCACCTGGGCCCGGGCGTCGGCGACGACGGCCGGGTCGGAGGGCAGGTCCCAGGTGGCGACCCGGTCGGCGTCGAGCGCCCGGGTGCGCGCGACGAGCAGGGCGACGTCGTCCTCGGGCTGCGCAGGCAGCAGACTCCGGATCACCTCGTCGCAGAGAGTTTCCAGAGGCTGGGAGACGGGCTGGTCAAGGCATTGGAGCAGCCGAGCCTGCCCCTTGCCCAGGTCGTGCTCGGCGCCCTGGAGCAGGCCGTCGGTGTACAGCGCGAGGAGGCTGCCCGGGGGCAGTTCCCACTCGACCGTCTCGAAGGGCAGCCCACCCACACCCAGCGGCGGGCCGGGCGGCACATTGACGAACTCCGCCGGGCCGTCCGGCTTGGCGACGGCGGGTGGCGGGTGGCCCGCGCTCGCGGCCGTGCACCGGCGGGAGACCGGGTCGTAGACCACGTACAGGCAGGTGGCGATGACATCGGCGGCGATGGCGAGATCGGACTCGTGGTCCGCGGTGCTCTCCTCCTCGGCGGCCAGGAGGGTGACCAGGTCGTCGAGGTGGGTGAGCAGTTCGTCGGCGGGAAGTTCGACGTCGGCCAGGGTGCGCACCGCGGTCCGCAGCCGCCCCATGGTGGCCGACGCCCGCAGTCCGTGGCCCACCACGTCGCCCGCCACCAGCGCGACCCTGGCGCCGGAGAGCGGGATCACGTCGAACCAGTCGCCGCCCAGCCCGGCCCGGGTACGGGCCGGAAGGTAGCGATGGGCCACCTCGACCGCCTCCTGGGCCGAGAGCCGCCGGGGCAGGAGGCTGCGCTGGAGGGCGAGCGCGGTGCCGCGTTCGAGGGTGTACCGGCGGGCGTTGTCCACGGCCACGGCGGCGCGCGCGGCGATCTCCTCGGCCAGCAGCAGGTCGTCGCGGGTGAACGGGTCCTCGCGTCGGTGCCGGACGAGGACCGCCACGCCGAGGGTGATGCCGCGGGCGCGCAGCGGAATGACCATGAGGGAGTGGATGCCGAACCTGCGGACCACTGCCGCCCGCCCGGGATCGGCTTGTACCCAGCCTCTGGTCGCCTCGTCCTGGGTGCTGTGCAGCGAGGATCTGCCGGTGGCCAGGCAGCGGACGGGGGGCGCGGACGCGGGGTAGTCGTCCACGTCTCCCGGCTCGATCAACGCTTCGGGCATACCGGGCAGGACCGACTGCTGCGCCGCACGCCGCAGCGGGACCGCGCCCGTCGTGGAAGGCTTCGGCTCGACTCCGCGGAACAGGGAGTCGAGCAGGTCGATGGTGACGAAGTCGGCGAACCGGCCCACCGCGAAGTCGGCCATCTCCTGGGCCGTGCGCATCACGTCCAGGGTGCTCCCCACCTGTGCGCTGACGTCGTTCAGCAGCGCGAGCCGTTCCCTGGCCAGGTACTGTTCGCTGACGTCGAGCGCGGAGACCTCCACGTGCCGTACGCGGCCCGCCGGTGTGACGAGCGGGGACACGGTGACGGACCAGACCTTCTCCGATGTGTCCGGCCGGGCTCTGCCCCGCACATGGAAGCGCTCGGCCTCGCCCGACGCGAGCACCCGTCCCATGCCGTCCTCGACCCGGTTGCAGAGGTGGGGCGGCAGGATCTCGGTGACGCGCCGGCCATGCATCCATTCCTCGCTCAGCGCGAGCTCACGCGCGGCACCGGCGCTGGCCCGCACGGCCCGCAGCTCGGCGTCGTACACCATCACGGGCAGATGACACTGCGCGAACGCCTCGTACGCCGTCACCAGGTCCGGCCGTGACCGTTCCGGTGGCGTCACGATGAGGACCCGCTGGGCGTGGCCTCTGTGGTTGACCGACGGATATACCCGCACCTGTGCCTCCACGGCCCGGCCGTCCCGGTGCCGGAGCACGGCCTCTGCGAGGTGCGTGCCGAGGGCCGGAAGGCCGTCCTCGCTCCCCGCTTCCGAGACGATCAGACGGCTGACGGGGCTGCCGACGACCTCCTGAAAGGAGTAGCCGAGCATGCGCTCGGCACCGGGACTCCATCCCGTCACGACTCCCCGGTCGTCGACGACCGCCGTGGCCGAGTCCACCGGATCGGGCGGTGCGCCCGGGCTCCCGCTGAATGGGATGGCATCGCGCATGTCGGTCACCGCCCGATCTGCCGGCTCGGCCACCATGGCCCCGGACGAACGCCAGGAGGTCACGGAGCGTCCGAGGCAACCGGTCCTCGCCACGTCGGTCTCGTACCTCGCTTCTATCGTTCTCCACTCGTTCCCGCGCGTCACTTCCATCGTGAAATTACTGTGCGTGTGGATGCGGAACCGAAGTGGTAACGCAAAGTGAACGGCGCCTATGGCCTCACTCAGTTCGGCCGGAACCCGACCCACGCGTCCGCAGGAAACCGCGCCGAGTCCGGGAGCCCGGGATCAGTCGTGTACTCAGCTCGTCTTGTGGCCCCAATGAGGTCCCACCAGCGCCCATTCCCTGCCCCACTCGTCGACGCGTCGCCGGTCGGCAGCTGCCGGGCGACCACGCCTCCTGCGAACACCAGGCCGCCGAGAGCGGCCGCCGCCGTGGCGCCCAGGAAGCCCGACCAAGGTCCGGCCAGTCTGCGTCGAGCCGTCGGGTGTGGTCCAGCGCACCGCCGTCGCCCGGCGATCGGTCGTCGTTCCGATCGCGGGGGTGGCGCGCGGTACGTCGTTGAGGAGGACGGCTCGGACGGACTGCCGTTCGGCTCGCTGCTGTGCGAACACCTCGTCCGCGGCGTGGGCCGTGACCAGCCCGGCGACGGCACCTCCCACGGCGAAGACCGCCCATCCGGCCGGCACGATCCAGGACTCCACGATGTCGTCGTGGCGCCGCAGCGGGTTGCCCCGCCACCGCTACAACCACTTCCTCGCGTACTCGGCACCGGGTATCGGTCCGCACCTCCTTCATGTCGTCGTGGTGACATTCCTGAAGGTGACGGCCAGGGCCGTGGTGGTGCATGAGCCGACCACGTATTGCCACAGGGCCACCCGGCACCAACTCCGCTCCTGGGGTCTGCCCGCGCCGGGTCCGTGCCGACCGAACGGCCCTTGCCACAAGGGCCGTTCGGCGGATGCCGGGGTTCGACCGGCATCTGACCAGGGCGACGGCGCACGAGGAGCATCGACCGAAGAATCCGCCGCGCGGTGTCGAGTGGCGCTGCCACCGAACTGCCGGCCGAGGGAAGGAGAGGTACGACCATGACCCTGCATCACATCGTCGTCGGAGTCGACGGCTCCCTGACCTCCGTGCGAGCTCTGGACTGGGCTGCGGCCGAGGCCGTACGCCATGGCAGCGCGCTACGCGTGCTGTATGCGGTTCCCGACCGTGACGAGGCAACACCGGTCCTGGCTTACGCCACCTCGCGCACACGAGAGCGGTATCCGGGGCTGCTTGTCGAGACCGTCGCGGTCGAGGGAGGCGTGGTGCATGCCCTGGCGCGCGAGAGCGAGGGCGCGGTCCTCACCGTGGTGGGAACACGCGGCTTGGGCACCGTGGCGGGTTCGGCGTTGGGCTCGGTGAGTTTGAGGCTGGCCGCCGTCGTACAGGGACCACTCCTGGTCGTCCGCGGGGACCACCCCTGCGACGAGCGCCTGCCCGTGCTGCTGGGCCTTGCCGACGACTCGGACCTGCGGGCGGCGGAGTACGCCTTCCAGGAGGCCGAGCGGCGCGGCGTGAGCCTCCGTGTCCTGCATTCCTGGAGCCATCGGCACATCACCCCCGAACTGCCCTCCCTCACCCCTGCGCGCAGCCCCGGCCAGGAGCGGATGGCCAGGGAGAGCCGGGCCGAGGAGGCCGTGGCCCACTACGCCCTCACCCACCTGCGGGACCAGCATCCCGAGGTCGTCGTTGAGTCCCACGCGGTCCGTACCGCTCCCGCTCCCGCACTGCTGACGGCGTCGCAAGAAGCAGCAATAGTGGTCGTCGGCGCCCACCGTCGTACGGGTGTGTTCGGACCACGCCTGGGTCCGGTCGCCCACAGTCTGTTGCACCGGTCGCACTGCCCCCTGATCGTCGTACCGGAGAGGTGACGGCCCATTCCCACGACTGACGTCGTTTCACCATGCGACCGGAGCGGCACCGCGAGGGAACGGTGCCGCTCCGGTCGTTCGATCTCTCCCGGGCCACTGCTACCGGCGGTGCGTGGTGTCCGGGGTGGGCGCCGGCGCATACGGCGGATTCGTGGGCCCGGACGGCCCCCGCCGGTGATCACCACAGGCGGGGGCCGTCCGGGCGGTGATGTCATGCCGGGCGAGAGCTCTCGTCGGTGCTGTCGGTGTCCGTACCGCGGGACTGTGTGGGGCCGCCGCGCCATGGCGGGGTGGTCGTACGACGTCCGTCGTGCCAGGCCTGGGCGGCCCTGTCCGTCTGGCGGCGCAGCCGGTCCCGGAGCCGGTCGACGGCCTCCGCGCCCGTGGCCTGCTCGGCCACCGTGACGACCATCTGACGGCCGCCGATGTGCAGATCCGCCGTGGCCGACCACGGGTGGCCGGCGTGGTGGGCGGCCGCACGCAGGATGCGCACCTCGCCGGTGACGGCGGGCAGTCCCGCCCTGCTCAGCACGGCGTCGATCTTCGTGCGGGCGTATGCCAGGGTCTCCTCGTCCACGGCGCCGTCGGAGCGCAGCTCTACCGCGGGCGTCGTCTGGGAGTTGTTGGTGGTCATACGGGTTTCTCCTCGGAAATCAGGAACTCAGGAGCTGACGAACTCGGGAAGGGGGAACGGTGGGGTGATTCAGACCGGGGAGCCCGGCAGCCACAGGTCGGGGCCGAACACCTCGTAGCGGATGCGTCGTGCGGGCACGCCGGCGCTCAGCAGCTGTCCCCGTACGTCCCGCATGAAGGGGAGCGGGCCGCACAGGAACACCGTGGCGTTGTCGGGGAGTTCGGTGTCGCTCAGGTCCATCGGGCCGGTGCGGGCGGCGGGTTCCTCCGCTCCGGGACGCTCGTACCAGAAGACGGCCCGGGCGTTCCGTAGTTGATCGACGAGGTCGTGCGTCTCGGTGCGCAGGGCGTGGTCGGCGGGGGAGCGGTCGGCGTGCAGGACCAGGACCCGGCGGATCGAGCGGAGGCCGGCCAGGTGGGCGAGGATGCCGGTCATGGGGGTGCAGCCGATGCCCGCCGAGACCAGCACGACGGGGGTGGTGGTGTCCACCGGGTCGTCGAGGAAGACGTCGCCGAACGGTGCGGACAGCAGCAGCTCGTCGCCCTCCCGGACGGTGTCGTGCAGCAGGTTGGAGACCTCGCCGTCCGGTCCGGCGGTGTCACCGGTGACCCGCTTCACGGTGATCCGCCGCAGCCCGTCGCCCGGGTCCGAGGAGAGGCTGTACTGGCGCAGCTGGTGCACCCCGTCCGCCATGCACACGCGGACGCTCACGTACTGGCCCGCGCGGGCCCGCGGAATGCGTTCGCCGTCCGCCGGGCGGAGGAGGAAGGAGACGACGTCGGGGGTCTCGGTGCGGCGTTCGACGACCGTCCAGGGCCGCCAGATCCCGCCGGGCTGGACCCCAGCGTCCTGGTAGAGGAGCGCCTCCCGGCTGATCAGGGCGCCGGCCATGAGCCAGTAGACCTCGTCCCAGGCGGCCGCCACCGCCGGGGTGACCGCCTCTCCGAGGACCTCGGCGATCGCGCTGAACAGGTACTTGTGCACGATCGTGTACTGGTCGTCGGTGACGCCGACGGCGGCGTGCTTGTGCGCGATCCGGGACAGCAACTGGTCCGGCCGGGTTCCGGGATTCTCCAGCAGCGCGCCGGCGAAGGCGGCGATCGCACCGGCCAGCGCGCGGCGCTGGTCCCCGCTGGCCTGGTTGCCGCGGTTGAACATCCCGTCGAGCAGCTCCGGCCGGTCGTGGAACATCGTGGCGTAGAAACGGGTGGTGATCTCGTCGAGCGCTCCGGCCACGGCGGGCAGGGTGGCGCGTACGAGGGCGGCGGATTCGGCGGACAGCATGGGATCTCCCTGACGGGGCGGGCGATGGAGGAGGAAGCGGCCGCATCGCCGTGGGACGGCGGCCTTCTGCGCGGCGGTCAGGCACCGCCGGGCGGGCTATGCGTCGCGCCCGTAGTAGGCCGCGCGCATGAGCTGCCGCATGTCGTCGAGCATGGGCATGCGCGGGTTGGCGGGTGCGCACTGGTCCTCGAAGGCGTTCAGGGCCTGCTGGGGCAGTGCGTCGAGGAAGGACCGCTCGTCGACGCCGAGGGCCTGGAACGACGGCTGGATGCCTACGGCGTCACGGAGCCGCTCCACCGCGGCGGCCAGTGATTCGACGCCCTCCGCCGCGGTGGAGGCCGGCAGGCCGAGGGCGCGGGCGATGTCCTGGAAGCGCTCGGGGGCACGGTAGTGCTCGTACTTCGGCCAGCCGGTGAGCTTGGTGGGAACGGTGCCGTTGTAGCGGATGACGTGCGGCAGCAGGACCGCGTTGGTGCGACCGTGCGCGATGTGGAAGGTGGCGCCGAGCGTGTGGGACATGGCGTGGACGATGCCGAGGAAGGCGTTGCCGAACGCCATACCGGCGATGGTGCCGGCGTTGTGCATCTTCTCCTGCGTCTCGGGCCGGGCCGCCCGGTCGTTCACCGCCGCCTCGATGTTCTCGAAGATCAGCCGGATCGCGTGCAGGGCGAGGCCGTCGGTGAAGTCGTTGGCGTAGACGGACACATACGCCTCGATGGCGTGGGTGAGGGCGTCGAAGCCGCTGTCGGCCGCCAGGGCGTGCGGGAGTTCGGCGGTGAGCAGCGGGTCGACGATGGCCACGCTGGGGGTGAGCGCGTAGTCGGCCAGCGGGTACTTCTTGCCGGTGGCCGGGTCGGAGATCACCGCGAAGGGGGTGACCTCGGCGCCCGTGCCCGACGTGGTGGGGATGCACACCAGGCGGGCGAGCCTGCCGAGCACGGGGAAGCGGAAGGCTCGCTTGCGGATGTCGGAGAACTTGTGCCGCATGTCGGCGAAGTCGACGTCCTTGCCCTCGGCCTGCTGTTCGTACAGCAGCCACATCACCTTGGCCGCGTCCATCGGGGAGCCTCCGCCCAGGGCGATGATGGTGTCCGGGCGGAAGTCGCCCATGAGGCGGGCGCCGCGCCGGACGGAGTCGATGCTGGGCTCGGGTTCGACGTTGTCGATGACCTGGATGGTGACCGGCTCCCGGCGCCGCCGCAGCACGCGCTCGACCCGGTCGACGAGTCCGAGGCGGGTCATCGTCGCGTCGGTGACGACGGTGACGCGGTGGACGTCCGGCATGGAGGTCAGGTAGCGGATGGACTGCGGCTCGAAGTAGATCTTCGGCGGGACCTTGAACCACTGGAGGTTGTTGCGGCGCACGGACACCCGCTTGACGTTGAGCAGTTGGGCGGCGGAGACGTTGTTGGAGACCGAGGTGCTGCCCCAGGAACCGCAGCCGAGCGTCAGCGAGGGGAGCAGGCTGTTGTAGATGCCGCCGATCGCGCCCTGTGAGGAAGGGGCGTTGACGATGATCCGCACCGTCTTCATACGACGGCCGTACGCCTCGGCGAGTTCGAGGGCGCCGGTGTGGATGACGGCGCTGTGACCCTGCCCGTGGAAGGCGACCATGTCGGCGGCCAGGTCGAAGCCCTGCTCCTCGGAACCTGCCCGCAGGACGGCGAGGACCGGGCAGAGCTTCTCGCGGGTGAGCGGCTCCTGCGGACCTACCTGACCGGCCTCGACGAGGATGAGCGAGGTGTCCTCGGGCACGGAGAAACCGGCCTGTTCGGCTATCCACGCCGGGCTCTGCCCGACGGCCGCGGAGTTGACCTTGGGCTCGCAGCCCGGGCCCGTGCCTGCGGCCTTGCCGGCCGGGAACAGGAAGGCCTCCAGCTTCGCCTTCTCCTCGGCGGTCGCCAAGTGGGCGTGCAGCGCGCGGAATTCGGCGAGGACCGCGTCGTAGATCTGCTCGTCCAGGATGACGGCCTGTTCGGAGGCGCAGATCATGCCGTTGTCGAACGACTTGGACAGCACCAGGTCGTTGACGGCCCGGCGTACGTCGGCGCTGTGGTGGACGTAGGCGGGCACGTTGCCGGCCCCCACGCCGAGCGCGGGCTTGCCGGCCGAGTACGCGGCCTTGACCATGGCGTTGCCGCCGGTGGCGAGAATCAGAGAGACGCCCGGGTGGCGCATCAGAGCGCCGGTCGCCTCGACGGACGGGGTCTCGATCCACTGCACGCAGTGCTCCGGCGCGCCCGCCGCGACGGCCGCGTCCCGCACGACGCGGGCCGCCTCCGCGCTGCAACGCTGGGCGGAGGGGTGGAAGGCGAACACGACCGGGTTGCGGGTCTTGAGCGCCATCAGGGCCTTGAAGACGGTGGTGGAGGTCGGGTTGGTGACGGGGGTGACCGCGCACACCACCCCGACCGGCTCGGCCACCTCGATCATGTCGTCGATGTCGTCGCGGGCGATGACACCGACCGTCTTCATCGGGCCCATGCTGTGCGTGACGTACTCGCAGGCGAACATGTTCTTCGCGGCCTTGTCCTCGAAGACTCCGCGTCCGGTCTCCTCCACGGCGAGTCGTGCCAGCCCGGTGTGCTGGTCGAGGGCGGCGACCGAGGCCTTCTTCACGATGTGGTCGACCTGTTCCTGGTCGAGCCCCTCGTAGTCGGCGAGCGCCTTGAGCCCGTTGGTCACCAGGCGGTCCACCGCGACGGCGATGTCGGACGGCGCGTCGACGGGTTCGGTGGTCGCGCTGCGGTCGTCGTGGCGGGTCATGTCGGCAGGCCTCCGTTGGGGAGAGGGCGGCAACCGCACGGATGGCGGCGCGGGCGGGAGCGGCACCTCGGGGGATGGGCACCGCTCCCATCAGCAGCGTCTCTCGTCAGCGGCGGCGCACCCAGGTCCCGTTGGTCCCCGTGAGGGACTGATCGGCCCCGGTGTGCCGGGACCAGGTGTCCCATGCGGCGGGACTAGTCATGAGGCGCGCCGGAGGAGGGGGCGCCCTCGACCCGGCGGGTGCCGTCGGCGCGGAGGGCCAGGCCGTTGACGACGCCGACCACTCCGTCCACCCGGTATGTCAGCCGGATCACGGCCGGAATGTCGCCGTGGTGCGGTACGGCCCCTGCCAGGGTGACCATGCCGTCCCTGACCGAGACGGTCACGCTGCCGGCCGGGAGCCCGAGCGCGAGGTCCAGCACCTCCTCGCGGACCTCCCGGCCGATCTCCTCGTCCGTGCGCAGGAAGACCCGCAGCAGGTCACGCCGGGTGGCGATGCCGATCAGCCGGTCCTCCTCGTCCACGACCGGCAGGCGCTCGACGCCGTGACGCTCCATGACCCGCGCGGCATCCGCTATCCGCTGTTCCGGATGCACGGTGATCGCGGGCGTCGACATCAGATCCCGAGCCGTGACGGCGCGGGCGACGGCACCGGAGCGAGGACGCCTGAGGCGGCTCGACGGGTATCGCCACGACCGCCGCGCCCGGTCGTCCGGGGACCGGGCCGCCTGACGACGGACCAGATCCGTCTGCGAGACCACGCCCACGACCTTGTCGTCGTGGTCCACGACGGGCAGGCCGCTGATCCGGTGCCGGTCCAGCAGCCGTACGACGTCCTTGAACGACGTCTCCGGGTGCGCCTCGACGACGTCTGAGGTCATCACCTCTCCAACGATGCGGGCCATGGCGGCCACCTCCTTTCCGGCAGTGCCCGGGCTCGGGGACGCGAGCCCGGGCACGGCGCTCACCTGCTGTCGCTCGATCCCGTCCCGGACAGTGCGGCCCGGCCGGCCTCCAGGCGGGCGACCGGGACGCGGAACGGCGAGCAGGAGACGTAGTCCAGTCCGGCCCCGTGGAAGAAGTGGACGGACTCGGGATCGCCGCCGTGTTCTCCGCACACGCCGATCTTCAGGCCGGGGCGTGCGGCGCGGCCCTCGTCGACGGCGATGCGGACCAGCCGGCCCACGCCGTCACGGTCGAGGGTCTCGAACGGCGAGGTGGCGAAGATGCCCTTGTCGAGGTAGGCGGAGAAGAAGGCCGCCTCGACATCGTCGCGGGAGAAGCCCCAGGTGGTCTGGGTCAGGTCGTTCGTGCCGAAGGAGAAGAACTCCGCCTCCTCGGCGATCCGGCCCGCGGTGAGGGCGGCCCTGGGCAGCTCGATCATGGTGCCGACCGGGCAGTGCACGGGCACGCCGGTCTCCTCGGACACCTCGGCCAGGACCCGTTCCACTTCCGCCCGCTCGATGCGCAGTTCCTCGACGGCGCCCACCAGCGGCACCATGATCTCCGCCTCGGGGGAGCCCCCGGCCCTCGTGCGCGCCACGACCGCCTCGGCGATCGCCCGTACCTGCATGGCGACCAGACCGGGCACCACCAGGCCCAGGCGCACGCCCCGCAGCCCGAGCATCGGGTTCTCCTCGTGCATGCGATTGACCGCGTCGAGCAGTTCGGTGTCGTGCGGGTCCGGGTGCTCGCCCCGGGCCTCGGCGGCGGCGATCCGCACGGCGAGGCCGGTGCGGTCGGGCAGGAACTCGTGCAAGGGCGGGTCGATGAGCCGGATGGTGACCGGCAGACCGTCCATCGCCTCCAGGATGCCGATGAAGTCCTGGCGCTGGAGCGGCAGCAGTGCGCCCAGCGCATCCTTGCGCTCGGTCTCGTCGCGGGCCAGGATCATCGCCTCGACCAGCTTGCGCCGCTCGCCGAGGAACATGTGCTCGGTACGGCACAGCCCGATACCGCGTGCGCCGAACCGCCGGGCGCGGGCGGCGTCCTCCGGGGTGTCGGCGTTCGCACGCACCTCCAGCCGGGCGGTGCGGTCGGCCTGCTCCATGGCGTCGGCCACGGACTCGACCAGCCCGGCCGACCGCTCGCCGGACTCGAAGTACCGCATCACCGCGGAGTCGACCAGCGGAGCAGCGCCCAGAAACACGGTGCCCTCGGAGCCGTCGACGGAGATGACTGTGCCCTCATCCACGACGGTCTCACCCACGGTGAAGCGACGGCCCTTGGCGTCCACGGCGATCTCCTCCGCGCCGCAGACGCACACCGTGCCCATGCCGCGGGCGACCACGGCGGCGTGACTGGTCTTCCCGCCACGACTGGTCAGCACCGCCTGCGCGGCGATCATGCCCGGGAGGTCGTCGGGGGTGGTCTCCTGGCGGACGAGCACGACCTGCTCGCCCGCGGCGGCCCGGCGGACGGCCTCGGCAGAGTCGAACACGACGGCGCCCACGGCCGCGCCCGGTGAGGCGGGAAGGCCGTGCGCGAGCGCCTCGCCGACGGCGGAGGTGTCGAACCGGGGGAACATCAGCCGGGCGAGTCCGTCCCCGGCGACCCGGCCCAGCGCCTCGGCGGGACTGATCAGACCCTCGTCCACCAGCTCGGCGGCGATGGCGAACGCGGCTTCGGCGGTCCGCTTGCCGACCCGGGTCTGCAGCATCCAGAGCCGGCCGTGCTCGATGGTGAACTCGATGTCGCACAGATCCCGGTAGTGCGTCTCCAGGGTCTCCATGTGACCGCGCAGCTGAGCGTACGAGACAGGGTCGAGCTCTTCGAGGTCGGCCAGCGACACGGTGTTGCGGATGCCGGCCACGACGTCCTCGCCCTGAGCGTTCGGCAGGTAGTCGCCGTACAGGCCGGGGCGCCCGGTGGCGGGGTCGCGCGTGAAGGCGACACCGCTGCCCGAGTCGGAGCCGAGGTTGCCGAAGACCATGGTCTGCACGTTCACCGCGGTGCCGAGGCCGTCGGCGATGTGTTCGCGGCGCCGGTAGATCCGGGCCCGCTCGCCGTTCCAGGACTCGAAGACGGCGAGGACGGCCCGGCGCAGCTGCTCGTCCGGGGACTGTGGGAAGTCCTCGCCGGTTTCCCGGCGGATCAGGGTCTTGTACGTCTCGACGAGCTCGGCCAGGTCCGTGGCGTCCAGGCCCAGATCGTCGGCCGCGCCCCGGACGCGCTTGAGGTCGGACAGGGCGCTCTCGAACAGTCCGCTGTCGACGCCCATGACCGTACTGCCGAACATCTGTACGAGGCGGCGATAGGAGTCCCAGGCGAAGCGCTCGTTCCCGGACACCTTCGCGAGGCCGAGCACGGAGTCGTCGCCGAGACCGATGTCCAGGATCGTCTCCATCATGCCCGGCATGGAGAAGCGCGCGCCGGAGCGGACGGAAAGCAGCAGTGGATCGTCGGGCTGCCCGAGCCTTCGACCGGCTGCCTTCTCCAGACCTGTCAGATGCCCGGAGATTTCCTCGGCCAGTCCGTCCGGCTCGCTGCCGGCGCTGAAGAAGGCACGGCAGGCCTCGGTCGTCACAGTGAAACCCGGCGGTACCGGCAGCCCGAGCCGGGTCATCTCGGCCAGGTTCGCCCCCTTGCCGCCGAGCAGGCCTGCCAGGTCACGGCCGCCTTCTGCGAAGTCGTACACGTAACGGACCATGATCTCGGTCTCCTCTGTCGGGCTTCGGCTGGATGTTCTCTCCAGCGTCCGCCCGCCGGTGTCGGAGGGGGCAGGTGCTGTCGGGCCCCTCCGGTGGGCCGGTCGGCCCAGGCGGATCCGTCGCTGCCGTCTGTCAGCAGGGGGCTGTCCTTGCAGCGCCTGATCACCGACGCCACCGACATCCCGCGCCGCAACTCCGACCGGCAGCAACCGCGACGACGTCACCCGGCTGATCCCACTGCTTCGGGCCGTGCCGCCCGTGAGGGGCGAACGCTGCGGACCCCGATGCCGACCAGACGCGGTGTCGGGCGACCACGGCTACGACCATGACCAGTACCGCCGCCTGGTCCGGGAGTCCGGACATGGAGCCGCTGTTCGCCCGTCGCAAGGCCGAGCGCGGCTCCGGACAGGGCAATCAACGCTGATTCGTGGAACGCGCGTGCGCCCAACCGCGCTGGTCCCGCCGCCTGCGGATCTGCTGGGAGATTCGCGATGACACCACGAAACCTTCCTGGCCCTGGCTGCGTGCTCATCTGCTGGCGGTGCCTGAACTCCGCTGTCGCCCGCTAGGTTTTCTGCAGTGCGCGAGTGACACCCGCGATGACGGCGGTCGTCAGCACCCAGCCGAAGGCGATGAGCAGGTAGGCCAGCCACTGCAGGCTCTCGTTCGACCAGTACCAAGCCGTGCGCTGCCCCAGACCACCGATGGGGATCAGAAGATCGAGCGTGTAGACGAGGGGTTGGAACGGGGCGCCTTCGCCTCGTTGGACCGGCTTGGGAGAGTGACCACGGAAGGACAGGGTGCCCAGCAAGGTCAGCGCGAGGAGCCAGACGCCGGCCAGCCAGGGGCGGTAGCCGTAGCCGACGGTCACGTCGAGCAGGTGCCCCCACGCGCGCGCGGCCGGGGGCAGGGTTTGACGCCGATGGCGCTGTTTGGCGAGGAGTACGCGGCGGGCGTCGTCGTCGTGGCCGGCCTTCCGGTACCAGCTCGCCAACTGCTCGTAGGGCTGGGGGTTGTAGTCAGGGCTGCGTCGTATCCACGCCACGCGGCGAGCCACGGAGTTCCGCTGCCCCACTGCTTCTCGACGCCCGCCCGCCTCGTCCCCCTTGATGGAGCCGTAGACGAAGCCGTCCAACTCCACCACGTCCGGCCAACTGCGCTCGCTGTCGTGCAGGTACGACACCTGCGCACCCCTCAGGTCCACGGCGCCGGACGGCGGTCGGGCGAGGGTGAGGTCGAAGTCGACGGCCTGCATCAACGAGGCCGACAGGGAGGGGCCGTTACCGTCGGGCGGCCCGTTCAGGACGGCCCCCGCGAAGCTCAGACCGGCCGAGATCCGGGCGCCCCGCAGCCCAACGGTCCCGTTCGCGACGAACCCCTCGGAGAGGATGACCGTCGAGGCCACGGAGTTCTCCAGATTGAGCGCCAGGCCACGCGGGCTGGGCTCCTCCAGCCGTGCGCCGTTCATGTACAGCCCTCCGGGCAACTGCGCACCCGGCAACCGTACTTCACCCCGTGCGACGAACCCGGGCCGGCAGAAGAACCCCCCTTCCATGACCAGGCCGCCGGCGGCCAGGGCCCACCCGCCGGGCGCGTTGAGCTCGGCCTTGTTGAGGATCACGCCGCCGGTCACCCGGGCGTTGGTGAGGGACAGGGCGGTGATGCGATGGTGGAAGTGAGAGGGGGCACCGCTCTCGATGATCGAGCGCCCCAGGTCCAAGTTCCCCTCGATACGGGTCGCCCCGGCCTCGATGCCAGGCACTCGGCAGCCATTGAACACAAGCGTCTGGGTCGTCGCCCCGAGCAGGTTCACCGCCTCCTCGAACCAGCAACCCTCCAGCCAGAGGGCATAAGCGAGCTGCGCACCGGCGAGGTCGAGCGGTCCGACGATCCGCGCCCCGGCGAGCCGCAGACACGGCACGGCACCGGGCTGCCCACTGTGCGCGCCCAGCACCAGCGCCGCGATCACGGGCGCCCGAATCGTCCGCTCCGGCCCCCACCGGCCGCCCTCGGCGACATGGTCGTCAGGCGCATCCGCGCGCAGGTCCACGGCCCGCCCTTCGGGGAACGCGTTCCACAACTGACGCTCCGGCGAAGTCAATTCGTCGTATGAGAACACTCGTGCAGAGTAGTGATCCTTCTACTCGTTCACCTTGCCCTTGTTTCTCATGGCGCGTCTGAACACGCACGCTGGAGGGAGGCGAAGGCCGCGCCGGCCGAGGATGACGTAGTGCCGCGCCAGGTAGGAGAGATCTCCCCACCTTTCCCGGGCGTGGGCGCGCATCAGGATCCGGCCGCATCTCGTGCAGGCGATCCAGGGGACGAGGACGAGACCGGTCAGGCACTGTTCGTACGGGCTGACCGCCGTGGCCCTGCTGTTCGCTGTGACCATGGTGTTGCCCATCGGCAGTGCCGACATGCCGGTCGTCATCGCTCTCGGAGACTTGGCCAAGCCGCACACGACCCACGGCGTGAACGACGTCACCAAACCCATGGCCCGGCGTCCCGGCAACGCCGTCTCCGGCGTCCCGATTCTCGACGTCGACAAGGCGAAGACACCGGCCCGAAGGCCGCGATGTTCTTCACCGGCGAGAAGAAGGGACTGACCGAACTCAACTCCGCCGCCAACGAGTTCGTCGGCTGACCGGCCCAGCAGTGGTGAGCCCCCGCCAACCGGAGGCGGGGGCTCACCACGCTCGGACTTCGTCGCACGGGTCGGAATCCGGCCCGAGGATGGACGACGCGGTCAGTTCTTGACCGGTACCGACGGCGCACCGCGCAGGATGCCCAAACGGCGTTGGTACTCCTCTTCGTCGATCTCGCCGCGCGCGTACCGTTCGGCGAGGATCTGCTCGGCGCCCGGGCTGCCGGGGGCGGGCGGCGCACTCCAGCCGGGGTGTCCGCCCAGGTGCGCACCAGGGCGCAGCAGAGCACGGAAGAGCAGCACCACGATGGTGATGAGCGCCGCCCAGAACAGCAGATTGCCGGCGGCCATCCAGAACCAGGCCCAGCCGCTCATTCCACGTCCGTACCAGTACATCATCATGGTCACTTCCCCAGTTCAGCGACGTCCGGGCCGACGCCCGTGGGATGGATTCGTTTCCAGGATCTCGACGGGAGGCCGCCGGACAACAGGTCCCGTCCGGCCCTCCTGAGGGCCGGTAGACCCTGGTACATGGTCGCCGCCCGGTGCCAGAGCCGGACCCATGCGGTTCTGGTAGCGCGTCGTCAGGAGGCTGCCGATCACGGCCACGCCCAGCGCGCCGCCCAGTTGGACGGAGACACCGTTCGCGGCCGAGCCGACCCCCGTGTCGCTCTGCGGCAGGGTGCCCATAAGGGAGTCGAGTGCGGCCGGGAGGACCAGTCCGGCCCCGAGACCGAGCAGCAGTATGCCGGTGAGTACGTCCTCGTACGTGCTGGAGACGTCCGCGCCCGATGACGGACAGGACCGACCCGACCGGATCGGGCCGAGGCGCCGACGGATTGCGAGAGTCGGGCACGAGCCGGGTCGCGCACACCAGGCCGGCGACGGCGAACGGGACGTTGACCCAGAACACCGAACCCCACCAGAAGTGCTCCAGGAGGAGACCGCCGGCCACCGGGCCGATGGCGATCCCGAGTCCGCTGGTGGCCGCCCGCACACCGATCGCCCTGCGCCGCTCGCCCGGGTCACGGAACATGTCGGTGATGATCGACAGAGTGGACGGCATCATCATCGCCGCGCCCGCACCCATCCGGCCCGTGCCGCGATGAGCATCCCCGTCGAGCCGGAGGACGCGGCCCACGCCGACATTCCCCCGAACACCGCCAGACCCGTGACGAACACGCGGCGGCGGCCGAACCGGGCCGCGCTGCTGCCGGCCACCAGCATCAGCCCGGTGAAGACCAGGGCGTAGGCGTCCACGATCCATTGCAACCGGGTCGTCGACGCGTCCAGTTCGCGGACCAGAGTGGGCAGTGCCACGTTCAGGATCGTGTTGTCCAGAGTGACGATCAGCAGTGACACACAGAGCACGAGCAGTGCCACCCAGCGGTTGGCCGGACCGCGATTCCTCGGTGCTGTGGCCTGCTCCGGTACGTCTCGTAAATTCGTCACGGGCCCATGCAATGCCGCGGGCCCGGTGACGGGGCAGGTACCCGAACGTCCCTGGGAGGGTCCGAGCGGCCCTCCCAGGGCGCGTGCGTCACCGGCGGTGCATGGTCTCCAGCGCGGCCGCCAGCACGTGGGGGTCGTGGTGGCCCTTGTAGACGGCCGGCGGTTGCTTGTCGAGGTGGAGAAGTTCGGACACCGCCGCCCACGCCGTGCGCACGGAGTACTCGACCGTGAAGACGACGTCGTCCGGCACCTCGGCGAACTGCCCGATGAAGGCGAGGTTGACCGAGCCCTCGGGCACGACCTCGGGGCGATCGTCGCGACGGCGGTTCAGGAACTGACTGGTGATGTAGGGCATCAGGCAGGGAATGACCGTGGACGTCTCCAGGACGCGGGCACTGGTCCGGTCGTCGAAGTGCAGGTGGTGCAGGACCTCTTCCAGGATCTCCCGGCCGGAGCACATGGTCATCGGTTTGGGCGTGTGGTTGCCGGCCCGGCCGGGGAAGAGGCCGTAGCCCCACCAGACCGAGACACCGTCCGGCTGGTCGCGGTAGACGGGTTGGCGGTTGGCGACGATGCTGAGCAGCCAGTTGGAGTCGGTGAAGGTCACCAGCCCGCCCTTGCCGGTCTCCCGACCGCTGAACTCGGCCAGCGCGTCGAGGAGGACGGGGTCCTTGGCCGTGACCGTGAAGGACTCCCAGCGGGACTCCTTCACGTGCTTGTCGAAGGCGTCCGGGTTCCCGAAGTTCTCGCGCCCGCGGGCCAGCCGGTGCCAGAGCAGCCAGGCGTCCGAGCGCTGGGGAGGCGGCGGCGGGGGAGACGTGTGCGTGCCCCGGCTGGAGGCATCGGTCATGGAGCCGTTGGTGACAAGGACCAGATCCTCGGGGGCGACGGCGATCCTCTCCTCGCGGCCGGCCCGGGTCACGCGGATGGCTTCCACTGTCCCGCTGTTCGTGCCGGGGGCGAAGTCGAGGTCGGTGACCCTGCATCCGGGGTGGACGGTCACGCCGCGCTCGCGCAGCCAGGACGCCAGGGGGCGCACGATCGAGTCGTACTGGTTGTACCGGGTCCGGTGGATGCCGGACATGGAGCCGAACTCCGGGAACAGGTGGATGAAGCGGCGGAGGTAGCGGCGGAACTCGATCGCGCTGTGCCAGGGCTGGAAGGCGAACGTGGTGCACCACATGAACCAGAAGCTCGTGGTGAAGAAGTGCTCGCCGAAGCAGTCGGTGATCCGCTTGTCGTCCAGGTGCCCCTCGGGGGTCGCCAGACACCGGACCAGCTCCAGTCGGTCGCGCTCGGAGAACCCCATCGAGCGGGAGTCGACGATCTTTCCGTCCCCGTCGACCAGCCGGGCGATGTCGTCCCAGGCGAACTCCTCGTGGCCGGCCAGGATCTCCTGGGTCACGGTCACCGAGGGATCGTCCAGCGTGGGAATGCCGGACAGCAGGTCGTACGTGCAACGGAACTCGGCCTCGAACATCCGCCCGCCGCGCATGGTGTAGCCGGCCTCCGCGCTGCCGCCCGCGTCCAGGCTGCCCCCGATGCCCATCTGCTCCTCGAAGAGATGGATGTCCGCGCCGTCGAACCCGCCGTCGCGGATCAGGAATGCCGCCGCGGCGAGCGCCGCGATCCCGCTGCCCACCAGATATGCCTTCGCCATCACAACACTCCTCGTCGCTCGCGTCTGCGGATCCTGAACCGCACCTCCTACGCTTTCCTGCGCGAGCCGCGCCGTCAGTGGGCCGTTGGTCACCGGTCGGGCCCGGACGGCCCTGGTGGGCAGGCGGGGAAATCGCCTCGCGAGCTGTGCCACGGTGTCGGTACCAGCAGGCGCGGAGACGGAGGTCCGTCGGGGCCGTGTCCGGCGCGTATCGCCATCTGCGGGTGGCGAGGCCGTCCGTCCGCGGGTGGGATCAGCTGATCACGCAGATCGGGCCGTTCCAGTGCCTGGTGGAACAGCGAGGCCTGTACGCCGTGCGCGGTGGCCACCAGCAGGACGTGTTCTAGAGCCTCCCCGCGCGCAGCCGGCCGGCCCGGCCGTCAGTGCGCCCGGATGCCGAGGCGAAAACGCCAGGGCTGCGTGTTGTGGATCGACGGCGCGGCCACGGCGGCGGAGACCAGTTTCTCCAGCGTGCACGCGTCGAGAGCTGGGCGGACATGATGACTCCCTCCCCGACCGGGCCGCGTTGCGGCGCCACCAGAGGGTGCGGCGGCGGCCGCTTCGAGCATCCCCGGCGGCGAGGCGGAGCAGCAGGGGATGCTCGGCCTCCCCCGGTGCCGGCTGTCGCCCGGCGTTCAGCGATCGGCCGATGAGGTCGGACCCGGCCGCACGCGACGTCCCGTGCGGCAGGTCGCGCGTCCCACCGCCGCGGTGGGCGGCCGCCGCATGCGTACGCGGGCCGCCACCGGAGGCTGCTGCCGGTGCGATCAGCGGATCGGGTCGGCCCTGTCCGTGACCGTGAACGGACCGTGATCGTCGCCGCAGGGTCGGTCGACGACGATCACGGTCCGTCGGACGAAGCAGTGGCGGGCCGGGCGGAGGAGCGTGAGCGAACGGGGAGTCGGTGCGGAAGAGGGCGACCCCGCCGCCCCTGCTCACCTCGCCGGTCGGCCCCCGGTCTCCGGCTGTTCCAGGTGGGTGGCGAGGACCGCGGCCTGGACGCGGCGCTGGACGCCCAGCTTGGCGAGGAGGCGGGAGATGTGGTTCTTGACGGTCTTCTCGGAGAGGTAGAGCTTCTTGCCGATCTCGCGGTTGGTGAGGCCGTCGCCGATGAGGGCGAGGATGTCGCGTTCGCGGGGGGAGAGGCTCGCCAGTTCGGGCGGCATGGACGGGGTCTCGGCGGGGTCGGCGCGCAGCGAGCGCATGAGGCGGGCCGTGGTCGCGGGGTCCAGCATCGACTGGCCGGAGGCGACGGTGCGGACCGCGGAGACCAGGTCGGAGCCCTTGATCTGCTTGAGGACGTAGCCGGACGCGCCGGCCATGATCGCGTCGAGCAGGGCGTCCTCGTCGTCGAACGAGGTGAGCATGAGGCAGGCCAGGTCGGGCATCTGGTCGCGCAGCTCCCGGCAGACCGTGATGCCGTCGCCGTCGGGCAGGCGGACGTCGAGGACGGCGACGTGCGGGCGCAGGGCGGGGCCGCGGGCGAGGGCGTGCTGGACGGTGCCGGCGTCGCCGACGACCGAGATGTCGGGCTCCGCGTCGAGCAGGTCGGTCAGGCCACGCCGGACGACCTCGTGATCGTCGAGCAGGAACACACGGATCGGGTCCTGCTCCGAGAAGGTGCGTGGCTCTGCCATGTCGTCCCCTGGTTCCCCGGATGAAGAGCAGACTGCGCGCTGCCCGGGACGATCATCGCCTGCCGGGGCCGGTTGTACTAGGGCCGACCGGCCCCACTTGCCTCTCCGGCGTGGTCGGACGTGAGCTCGAATCCCACGTCCACCACCCCTTCCACGGCCCGGACCAGCCGCGCCGCCACGGGGACGAGGGCGGTGTCCCGGATCCGGCCGACGAGCTTCACCACTCCTTCCTGGACGTCGACGCGCAGCGCGGAGGAGGGTGGCGGGAAGAGGTAGGAGACGACCTCGCGCCGTACCTCCTCGGCGATCTCCTCGTCACCGCGCAGGAAGACCTTGAGCAGGTCGGCACGGCTGACCACGCCCTGGAGCACGCCGAGCTCGTCCACCACGGGGAGCCTCTTGACCTTGGCCCGTGCCATGGTGCGGGCGGCCTGCGCGAGGGTGGCGTCCGGGCGGGTGGTGAGAGCAGGTGAGGTCATCAGCTGTTCCGTCGTCACCGCGCCGGCCTTCGTCAGGTCGGCGAGCCTGCGCAGCTGTGTGTACCGGTCGGGGTCGCCGTCCCGGAACTCCTCCTTGTGCAGGAGGTCCGCCTCGGAGACGACGCCGACGACGCGGCCCTCGCCCTCGACGACCGGCAGGGCGCTGACCTGCCAGTCCCGCATCAGCTGCACGAGCTCCTTGAAGGAAGCCCGCCGTCCGACGCTGACGACGGTCTGTGTCATGACGTCGCTCACGATGTGTGGTGTGCCGTGCATGGTCACTCCCAGGAGAGCCGAAGGGGCCGAGGCGCGTCGTCAGAGGCCGGCGTCGGCCCCGTACGGGGCGTACAGGTCCAGCAACCGGGTGCGGGTGGCGCGCAGGCGGTGGGCGAGTATCTGGCCCACCCACTGGCTGACGGCGTTGCCCAGTGCCGGGTCGTCCTGGCACATGGAACGGACGGCGACGGCGTCGAACTCGTAGGCCCGGACCGGTGTGGTGGCCTCGGCGCCCAGATGCCACACATACGGTGCGAACAGCCAGGACCAGCCGACCAGTTCGTCGTGGCCGAGGTTCTCGATGACGGCCGCCCGGCGGCCGGGAACGCGCATGTCGAGTTCGACGCGGCCGGAGCGGATGATCCAGAACCGGTCGGCGCGAGCGCCCTCCTCGAAGAGCCGCGTCCCCTGGGGGAAGGAGACCTCCCGGGCGAGGCGCATCAGCCGTTCCCGATGTTCGCTGGGAAGGGCGCGCAGCATGCTGGGGGTCGGTGCGGTGCTCATGGCGTACCTCCCGGGCGGGCCGTACTGACTACTACTGCCAGCGTGCGGCGGACACCCCGGAGGCGGCATGGGCCGAACGGTCCCGGCCGGCCGGGACCTTCAGTACGTCCCTGAGCCCGTACGGCCGCTCCCCGCACCCCGCTGTGGCGCAGAACGATCAGTCCCACATCGATTCCTCCGCAGCGCCACGCACAAGGAGCACAGCCATGCCCACGACCCCGACGAGCGGGAGACGAGCCGTCCCGGTGGCGGCGGCCCTCGGTCTCCCCGCCGCCTCCGCCCTCGTGATCGGCAGCATCATCGGCACCGGTGTCTTCGCCCTGCCCTCGGCGCTGGCGCCGTACGGGCCGATCGCGCTGGTCGCCTTCGGCGTCGTTACGCTCGGAGCGCTCGCCCTGGCGCTGACCTTCGGCTCGCTCGCCGGGCGGACCACCGCGAGCGGCGGGCCCTACGTCTACGCCCGCGAGGCGTTCGGCGAGTTCGCGGGGTTCCTGAACGCCTGGTCGTACTGGATCACCGCGTGGGCCGGCAACGCGGCGATCGTGGTGGCCTGGGTCGGCTATGTCGAGGTGTTCGTCAACACCGGCCACAAGACTTGGATCTCGGTGCTCCTCGCACTGACCGGCCTCTGGATACCGGCCGCGATCAACCTCACCGGCGTACGGAACATCGGCGCCTTCCAGGTCATCACCACGGTGCTGAAGTTCGTCCCGCTGGTCTTCATGGCCACCGTCGGGCTGTTCTTCGTCGACCCGCACAACTTCGGCTCCTTCAACGCCAGCGGCCAGTCGGCGCTGGGCGCGATCTCCGCTGCGGGGGCCATCGCCCTGTTCAGCTACCTGGGCCTGGAGGCGGCGTCGGTCGTCGCCGGCCGGGTGCGGGAGCCGGGCCGCAACGTGCCGAGGGCCACCGTGTACGGCACGCTGGTCTGCGCCGTCATCTACATCCTGGGCACCCTCGCGGTCTTCGGGACCGTCTCGCACGCCGGTCTCGGTTCCTCCACCGCGCCCTTCACCGACGCCGCGAACAACATCTTCGGCGGCACCTGGGCCGGTGACGTGGTCGCAGTCGCCGCCATCGTCTCCGGCATCGGCGCCCTCAACGGCTGGACCATGCTGTGCGCCGAAATGCCGTACGCCGCCGCCCGTGACGGACTGTTCCCCACCGCCTTCGCCCGGCTGCGCGGCAAGAACGGCGTGCCCGCCTTCGGGATCGTCGCCTCCACCGTGCTGGCTTCGCTGATCACTGTCTTCAGCTACACCCGCTTCGAGGACGTCTTCACGAAGATCGTGCTGCTGAGCGTGCTGACCGCCGTCATCCCGTACCTCTTCTCCGCCGCCGCCCAGCTGTACTGGCTGCTGGTGCACGGCAGGGAGTCGCTCAGCCCGAAGCGGCTCGCCCGCGACACGACCGTCGCCGCGCTGGCGCTCGCCTTCTCCTACTGGTCCATCCAGGGCAGCGGCTACCAGACCGTCTACTACGGGCTGTTCGTCGTGCTGATCGGTGTGCCGGTCTACGTCTGGCTCAAGCGCGACCAGGGCCTGGCCGCCGCCGGCACCGGTGCCCCGCGGCGCGCCCCGGAGACGACGCTCCCCAGTCCCCGACGCCCCCGCGGACTGCGCACCAACCGCGTCGGCGGCGCCCGCAAGCCGCACCCCCTCAACCACCAGGACTGACCCAGCGCCCCCGGAAAGGCCACCATGAACACCTTCCACGTCGACTCCGAGGTCGGCCGCCTGCGCCAGGTCATCCTGCACCGCCCCGGCCTCGAACTCTCCCGCCTCACCCCGCGCAACGTCGACGCGCTCCTCTTCGACGACATCCTGTGGGCCAAGCGGGCCCGCGAGGAGCACGACGCCTTCGCCCAGGTCCTGCGCGACCACGGCACCCGCGTCCACTACTTCGCCGACCTGCTCGCCCAGGCCCTAGACGCCGACGGCGCCCGGGACTGGCTGCTGGACCGGGTCGTCACCCCGGCCACCGTCGGCCCGGCACTCGTCGACCCCGTCCGCGCGCTGTGCACCGAACTCGACGGGGAGACCCTGGCCGGCTACCTCATCGGCGGGATCCTCAAGAGCGACCTGCCCCTTGCCACCCCGCACAGCCTGGTCTGGAACGCCCTGGGCGCCGACGACTTCGCGCTTCCGCCGCTGCCCAACCACCTCTTCCCGCGCGACAACTCCTGCTGGGTCTACGACCGGTTGTCGGTCAACCCGATGGCCAAGCCGGCCCGCCGTCGCGAGAGCCTGCACGCCGAGGCCGTCTACCGCTTCCACCCGCTGTTCGCCGGCACCCTCGTGCCGGACGGCGTGGCCGGCACCCTGGAAGGCGGTGACGTCCATGTCCTCGGCAACGGGGCCGTGATGGTCGGCATGGGGGAGCGCACCACCGCCCAGGCGGTGGAGAACCTGGCCGCCCGGCTGTTCGCCGACGGCACGGCCACCCGGCTGATCGCCGTCCAACTGCCGTCCGCACGGGCCTACATGCACCTGGACACCGTCCTGACCATGGTCGACCGCGACGCCTTCGCCATCTACCCCGGACTCGCCGACTCCCTGCGCTCCTGGACCCTCACCCCGAGCGCCGATCGCGACACCGGCTTCGAGGTGACCCCCGACTCCGACCTGGCGACCGCGCTCGCCGAGGCCCTCGACCTCGACAAGGTCCGCATGCTCTCCGCCCCGCAGGACATCCGGGGCGCCGAACGCGAACAGTGGGACGACGGCAGCAACTTCCTCGCCGTCGCGCCCGGCGTGATCGTCGGCTACGAGCGCAACGTCACCACCAACACCTACCTGCGCAAGCAGGGCATCGAGATCGTCACCATCGCCGGTGCCGAACTCGGCCGCGGGCGCGGCGGACCGCGCTGCATGAGCTGCCCGATCCAGCGCGACCCGGCCAACTGACAGGACATCACCATGACCGTCGACCTGCGAGGCCGCTCCTACCTGAGCGAACTCGACTTCACCGCCGCCGAGATCCACCACCTCCTCACCCTCGCCGCCCACCTCAAGGCCGAGAAGCGCACCCGCACCGAGCGGCCCCGGCTCACCGGCCGGAACCTCGCGCTGATCTTCGAAAAGACCTCCACACGCACCCGCTGCGCCTTCGAGGTCGCCGCCGCCGACCAGGGCGCCCACACCACCTACCTCGGCCCCGGCGACACCCACATCGGCGGCAAGGAGTCCATCGCCGACACCGCCCGCGTGCTCGGCCGCATGTTCGACGCCATCGAGTACCGGGGCAGCGCCCAGTCGATCGTCAGCGAACTCGCCGCCCGCTCCGGCGTCCCCGTCTACAACGGGCTCACCGACACCGCCCACCCCACCCAGAGCCTGTGCGACGTCCTGACCATGCACGAGCACAGCGCCAAGCCGCTGCAGGACATCGCCTACTGCTACCTCGGCGACGCCCGCAACAACATGGGCAACTCACTGCTCTCCATGGGCGCCCTGCTCGGCATGGACGTCCGCATCGCCGCCCCGCACAAGCTGTGGCCGCACAGCGATCTGGTCACCCGGTGCCGGGCGCTCGCCGAGCGCAGCGGCGCCCGCATCACCCTCACCGAGGACGTCGAGACCGCCGTACACGGTGCCGACTTCCTGCACACCGACGTCTGGGTGTCGATGGGCGAGCCCGCCGACACCTGGCGGGAGCGCATCGAACTGCTCCTGCCCTACCAGGTCAACGACAAGACGCTGGCCGCCACCGGCAACCCGGACGTCAAGTTCATGCACTGCCTGCCGGCCCTGCACGACCGCAGCACCCACCTGGGCCGGGACCTCTACGACGCCCACGGCCTGGACGGCCTGGAGGTCACCGACGAGGTCTTCTCGTCCCCGGCGTCGATCGTCTTCGACCAGGCGGAGAACCGGCTGCACACCATCAAGGCCGTGCTCGTCGCCACCCTGGAGGACTGAACCATGCGTATCGTCGTCGCCCTCGGGGGCAACGCCCTGCTGCGCCGGGGCGACCGCCCCGACGCGGCCGTCCAGCAGGAGAACGTCGACCGGGTCGTCACCGCCCTCGCCGCGCTCGCCCACGACCACGAACTGGTCATCACCCACGGCAACGGCCCGCAGATCGGCCTGCTCGCCATGGAGAGCGCCACCGACCCGGCGCTGACCGTCCCCTACCCGCTCGACATGCTGGGCGCCGAGACCCAGGGCATGATCGGCGCCCTGCTGGCCCGCGCCCTGCACAACGCCCTGCCCGGCCGCCGTATCGCCACCCTGGTCACCCACACCCTGGTCCGGGCGGACGATCCGGCCTTCGCACGGCCCACCAAGTTCGTCGGCCAGGTCTACGGCCAGGACGTCGCCAAGGCCCTCGCGCGCCGCCGCGGCTGGCGCCTGGGGCGGGACGGCAAGGGCTGGCGCCGCGTCGTGCCCTCCCCGATCCCGCAGGGCATCGTCGAGACCGAGACCCTGCACGAACTCCTCAACGGCGGCACGCTGGTGATCTGCGCCGGCGGCGGAGGCATCCCCGTCACCGCCGACCGGGACTCCGGGGCCCTCACCGGCGTCGAGGCGGTCGTCGACAAGGACCTCACGGCCGCCCTGCTCGCCGAGGAACTGAAGGCCGACTTCCTGCTCATCCTCACCGACGTGCCCTGCGTGTACTCGGGTTACGGCACCCCTGACCAGCGCCCGGTGCTCGACGCCACCCCGGACGAGCTGCGCGGCGCCGGCTTCCCCGAGGGCTCCATGGGCCCCAAGGCGGAGGCGGCCGCCCGCTTCGTGGAGCGGACCGGGGGACTGGCCGCCATCGGTGCCCTGGACGCGGCGTACGAGATCGTCCACGCCCGCTCGGGCACGCTCGTCCGCCCGGACCTCGACGGCGACTGACCGACCGAGCAGGGCCGTCCGGCCCCGGTCCGGGGGACCGGGCGGCACTCCACACGAGCGCGGCGAGCGACGAGCATCCCAAGTGAGAGATCGGGAGAGGACCGACGATGACCGCAACGATGACAGCCGGCAACCGCACGACAGACGCCTGGCGGAGCTTCGCAGGCACCCACTGGCGCGTGGGGGTCCCCCCGGCCGAAGGCTGGGGGAGGATCGACGTGCGCGACTTCATCCAGGCCAACTACACCCCGTACGAGGGCGGCCCGGAGTTCCTGAGCGGACCCACCGACCGGACCCGCGCGGTCTGGGCGAAGGTCAGCGCGCTGTTCCCGGAGGAGCGCCGCCGGGGCATTCTCGACGTCGACACCGCCACCCCGTCCACGATCACCTCGCACGCCCCCGGCTACATCGACCGCGACCGCGAACTGATCGTCGGCCTCCAGACGGACGCCCCGCTCAAGCGCGCGATCATGCCGAACGGCGGCCTGCGGATGGTGGAGAACGGGCTGCGCGCGTACGGCTACGAGGCCGACCCGTTCGTGACCCGCGTCTTCGGCACCTACCGCAAGACCCACAACGACGGCGTCTTCGACGCCTACACCCCCGAGATGCGCGCCGCCCGCAAGGCCGGCGTCATCACCGGACTGCCCGACGCCTACGGGCGCGGCCGGATCATCGGCGACTACCGGCGCGTGGCGCTCTACGGCACGGACCGGCTGATCGAGGCCAAGAAGGCCGAGCGGGCCAAGCTCGACGCCTGCGGGTCCGGCACCGAGGTGATCCGTGACCGGGAGGAACTCGCCGAGCAGATACGGGCGTTGGGCGAGCTGACGCAGATGGCGGCGACGTACGGCTGTGACGTCTCCCGGCCCGCCGCGACCGCCCACGAGGCCGTGCAGTGGCTCTACCTCGGCTATCTCGCCGCCGTGAAGGAGCAGAACGGCGCCGCGATGTCGCTGGGCCGCACCTCCACCTTCCTCGACGTCTACCTCCAGCGGGACCTGGCGGACGGGATCCTCGACGAGACGCGCGCCCAGGAACTGATCGACGACTTCGTGATCAAGCTGCGGATCGTCCGGTTCCTGCGCACCCCCGAGTACGACGCCCTGTTCTCCGGCGACCCCACCTGGGTGACGGAGTCCATCGGCGGCATGGGCGCCGACGGCCGCACCCTGGTCACCCGCACCTCCTTCCGGTTCCTCCAGACCCTGTACAACCTCGGCCCCGCCCCCGAACCCAACCTGACCGTGCTGTGGTCGCCCCAACTGCCTGCCGGTTTCAAGGAGTTCTGCGCCCAGGTCTCGATCGACACCAGTGCCGTCCAGTACGAGTCCGACGAACTGCTGCGCCCGCGCACCGGCGACGACACCGCGATCGCCTGCTGCGTGTCGGCGATGCAGGTCGGCCGGCAGATGCAGTTCTTCGGCGCCCGGGTCAACCTCGCCAAGGCCCTGCTGTACGCGATCAACGGCGGCCGCGACGAGATGACCGGCGAACAGATCGCCCCCGCCGCGCCCCCGCTGACCGGGGAGTACCTCGACTACGAGGAACTCTCCGCGGCCTACGACCACGTCCTGGACTGGCTGGCCCGGACGTACGTCAACGCCCTCAACGTCATCCACTACATGCACGACAAGTACGCCTACGAACGCATCGAGATGGCCCTGCACGACTACCCCGTGCACCGCTTCATGGCGTGCGGCATCGCCGGCCTCTCGGTCGCCGCCGACAGCCTGTCCGCCGTCAAGCACGCGCGGGTGAAGGTGTTCCGGGACGCCACCGGACTCGCCGTCGACTTCCGGACCGAGGGCGACTTCCCGGCGTACGGCAACAACGACGACCGCGCCGACAGCATCGCCGTCGGCCTGGTGGAGTCCTTCATGGCGAAGGTGCGCCAGTACCCCACCTACCGCAACGCCGAACACACCCAGTCCGTCCTCACCATCACCTCGAACGTCGTCTACGGCAAGCACACCGGCAACACCCCCGACGGCCGCCACGCCGGACAGCCCTTCGCCCCCGGCGCCAACCCGATGAACGGCCGCGACCGCCACGGCGTCGCCGCCTCCGCCCTCTCGGTGGCCAAGCTGCCCTACGAGCAGGCCCGCGACGGCATCTCCCTGACCACGACCATCACGCCCGAGGGCCTGGGCCACAACCCGGCCGAACGCGCGGGCCACCTGGTCGGCATCCTCGACGCCTACACGGCGGCCGGCGGCTTCCACATGAACGTCAACGTCCTCGACCGCGCCACCTTGGAAGACGCGATGGAACACCCGGAGAACTACCCGGACCTGACCATCCGGGTCTCCGGATACGCCGTCAACTTCGTCCGCCTGACCCGGGAGCAGCAGCTCGACGTGATCAGCCGCACCTTCCACGGATCGCTGTGAGCACCGTGCAGCACGGCCGGATCCACTCCTGGGACCTGTCCACCGGCGTGGACGGTCCCGGGACCCGGTTCGTCCTCTTCGTCTCCGGCTGCCCGCTGCGCTGCCTGTACTGCGCCAACCCGGACACCTGGCACATGCGCGACGGCAAGGAGACGACCGTCGACGAGGTGATGGCGGAGATCGAGAAGTACCGCGCCTTCATCACCACGGCCGGCGGCGGAGTGACCATCACGGGCGGCGAACCGCTCCTCCAGCCCGCCTTCACCGGCGAGATCCTGCGCCGCTGCAAGGAGGCCGGACTGCACACCGCCCTCGACACCTCGGGTTTCCTCGGCGCCCGCGCCACCGACGAACTCCTCTCCCACACCGACCTGGTCCTGCTGGACATCAAGTCCTTCGACGTCCGCACCTACCGCGCCCTGACCGGTGGCGAACTGTCCCCGACCCTGAACTTCGCCACCCGCCTCGACCGCCTCGGCGTCCCCATGTGGATCCGCTATGTCCTGGTCCCCGGCTGGACCGACGCCCCGGAGCCCATCGACGGGCTGGCACGCTTCGTCGCGGGACTCGACTCGGCCGACCGGGTGGACGTGCTTCCCTTCCACAAACTGGGTGCGGCGAAGTACGAGGCCCTCGGTGTTCCCTTCCCGTTGCGGAACAATCCCGTTCCCACCCCCGAGCTGACCGAACGCGTCCGCGAACTGTTCCGGGCGCACGGGCTGTCGGCGTACTGATTCAGCAGTTGCTCTTCTTCCCGTTCCGCTGGACGATGATCGAATTGCTGTCCTTCATGTCGGTACCCGGCGGGAAAGCGGAGTTCACCAGACCGGTGATTTTGATGTCCGGGAGACGGAACGCCTTGGCGCTCGGTACGAGGTAGTTGTTCTCGTAGTCCGTGGCGTTCTCCAAGTAGTCGGACATGTCCTGCCGGATGAACACGGCGGTGATCACGAACTCGGAGGTTTTCTGGGCGTCGCTGCCGACCATCCCGGTGGTGCTCCAGTTTCCGCCGCTGGTGTTCGGGTCGACCCTTCCGAGAAGGAAGATCGAATGCTGTCCTGACCTGCGCCCGGTGAGCCAGAGGGTGTATCCACGGGCGACTTTCGCCCGCCCCGAGAAGGGCTGGCACTGGTCCACCAGGGCCGGGTCACCACCCGAGCTTCCCGGTGAGCCGATGGTCACCCATTGCGCAGACCCCGGTGTGCTCGATGACACGAACGTCGACGGCGGGTCGGTGGAGTCCTTGTGATCGCCTCCTCCGTCGAAGGCGCCTGTTATCGCGGCCAAAAGCGTGCCGAGGCCGGCGAGAAGCCCTCCTAACGGGGTGTAAATGCGCAGCCATCTGCGATCGGTGTTCGGGGACGGGGTTGGTGGTGAGGGCGGGTCGTCGCCATCGGGATTCGCCGCAGATGATGACATTTCATTACCTTTCTTGCGCGTGGTCTCCCGATGATGCTCGGCTTCAAAGTGCCATAAACGGCGCAAAGGCGTGTTGGTGGCGCTTTTCGTTGCGGCGGCGCGCCCCCCAAAGGCCCCTGCAAACAGGGCCGTTCAGCCCTGCGGGCACAGACCTTCGGCATCGGGTGGCCAACGCCCCGTGCGACAAGAGTGAGTGGCGTCAGACACCGAACGCACAGCCCCACTTCTCCCCGAAGGGATCACCACCATGGCCGTGCACGAGCACCCTCACCGTAGCTCCGGATTCCACCTGCCGTCCTTCCGCCGGCCCCGGACCGCCTCCGGCTCCGAGTCCGCGGTGGCGACGGTGACCGACACGCACACCGCACCGGCCTACGTCCTCGCCTCCCTGCGGCTGCTCACCGGGTTCCTCTTCCTGTGGGCCTTCCTCGACAAGACCTTCGGCCTCGGCTACGCCACCCCCTCCGGCAAGGGCTGGATCGACGGCGGCTCGCCGACCAAGGGCTTCCTCAGCTCCGTCGCCGCCGGCCCGCTGGAGTCCACCTTCCACTCCTGGGCCGGGGACACCTGGGCCGACTGGCTGTTCATGCTCGGCCTCCTCGGCGTCGGCCTGGCCCTGACCGCCGGCGTCGCGTTGCGCCTGGCCGCCGTCGCGGGCACCGCGATGATGGCGCTGATGTGGATGGCCGAATGGCCGCCCGCCAAGCACCTCTCGGACGGCTCCGTGAGCATGTCCACCAACCCGTTCGCCGACTACCACCTCATCTACGCCGTGGTCCTGATCGCCCTGGCCGTCGCGGCCGCCGGCGACACCCTCGGCCTGGGGCGGCTGTGGGCCCGGCTGCCCTTCGTCCGCACCAACGGGTGGCTGCGCTGAACGCCCGCCGGGCGGTGGGACCGCGGTCGGTCCCGCCGCCCGGGCCCGGGGCCGAACGGCCCCTGTCCGGGACTTGTGGCCCCTGCCCGCCGGACCCCCTGAACACGACGCTGGAACCGGATCCCCCCAGGGGTCCTTGGCGCAGGAGGTGAAGACCATGCTCCGTACGGTCACCGCAGGTCTCGACGGCTCGGCCGAGAGTCGGGCAGCCGCCGAATGGGCTGCCCGCGAGGCGGAGTTGCGCGGTCTCCCGTTGAAGATCGTCCACGTCTGGGAACCTGTCCCCGACCCCATCGCGCAGGCTCCGCTGCTCGGACCCGAGACCCATCAGCACTGGACCGAGCGGATCCCGCGGGAATCCGCGGAGGGACTGCGGCTGCGTCACCCCGGTATCGAGGTGGTCGGCGAGCAGCTGTCCGGCAACCCCGGCGAGGTTCTCGCCGAGGCGTCGAAGACGGCCTCCCTCCTCGTCCTCGGCTCCCGGGCCCTCGGCGGTGTCGGCGGCTTCCTGGTCGGCTCCGTCGGCCTGAGCGTCGTGGCCCACGCCGAGCGCCCCGTGGTGCTGGTGCGGGCGGGGGAACAGGCCGCCGACGAGCACGAGACCGACCCGGCGGGCATTCCGTCCGCCGCCACGGCCTTCCGCCCCGTCGTCCTCGGCCTCGACACCGACCACCCGGACGAGACGCTGATCGAGTTCGCCTTCGACGCCGCCCTGCGCCGCGCCACCTCGCTGCGGGTCGTGCACGCCTGGTTCCCGCCCCCGTACTACGCGTACGGGATGCCCGTGAACCCGCCCCTGTACGAGGCACTGGCCCTGGAACAGTCCCAGGCCCTCGCCGAGGTGCTGAGCCCCTGGCGGCAGAAGTACCCGGACGTGAAGACCACAGAGGAGTCCCGCTACGGCAGCGCCGCCGAGCAGCTCGTCGAGGCGTCCCGGGAGGCCTCGCTGGTCGTCGTCGGCCGGCAGATCCGCCACGGTGCCCTGGGCGCCCACATCGGCCATGTCACCCACGCCGTCCTGCACCACTCCACCGCCCCCGTCGCCGTCGTAGCCCACGGCTGACCCACCCCGAGGAGAGAACAGATCATGAAGGCAGCGGTCGTACGAGCCTTCGGTGAGCCCCTGGTCATCGAGGAGCGCCCTGACCCCGAGCCCGGCCCCGGCCAGGTCCGCGTCCGTGTCGAGGCCTCCGGGCTGTGCCACACCGACATCCATGCAGCGCACGGCGACTGGCCGGTCAAGCCGAACCCGCCGTTCGTGCCCGGACACGAGGGCGTCGGACTCGTCGAGAAGCTCGGTGAGGGCGTCACCCACCTGAGCGTGGGGCAGCGGGTCGCCGTGCCCTGGCTGGGCAAGGCCTGCGGGCGGTGCGAGCACTGCCTGTCCGGCTGGGAGACCCTGTGCGAGCGGCAGGTCAACACCGGCTACGGCTGCGACGGCGGGTACGCCGAGAAGATGCTGGCCTGGGCCGACTTCGCCCAGCCGGTCCCACAGGGCGTCACCCCCTTCGACGCCGCCCCGCTGACCTGCGCCGGCGTCACCACGTACAAGGCGCTCAAGGTCGCCGGCGTACGGCCCACCCAGCTCGTGGCGATCTCCGGCGTCGGCGGACTCGGCCATCTGGCCCTCCAGTACGCGAAGATCGCCGGCGCCCAGGTGGCCGCGATCGACGTCACCGACGACAAGCTCGAACTCGCCGCCGAACTCGGCGCCGACCTCGTCATCGACGCTCGCAAGGACGACGTCGGCGCCGTGCTCAAGCAGCACGGCGGCGCGCACGCCGCGATCGCGCTCGCCGTGAACGACGCCGCCTTCGAGGCCGTCAACTCCGGCCTGCGGCGCGGCGGCAAACTGGTGATGGTGGCACTGCCCGCACACGGCACGGTCCGCGTCCCGATCTTCGACACCGTGCTGAACGGCACGAGCGTGATCGGCTCGATCGTCGGCACCCGGCAGGACCTCGCCGAGGTGTTCCAGCTGCACGCGGCCGGCCGGACCAAGGTCGTCTACGAGACCCGTCCGCTGGGCACCGTCAACGAGTCGATCGAGGACGTACTGCGCGGCCAGGTCAAGGCCCGGATCGTCTTCGACATGGGCGCGGGGCGGTGAACACCGTGGACCTGCCCGTCGTGGTCGGGGTCGACGGCTCCGAGTCCAGCCTGCGGGCCGTCGACTGGGCGGCCGACGAGGCCGCCCTGCGCGGGGCGCCGCTCCGGCTGGTGTACGCCTCGCTGTGGGAGCGGTACGAGGGCGAATCCCTCGCCGACGACCTCACCAAGCCGTCCGACGAGCTGATGGCCGAGGACGTGGTCGACATCGCCGCTCAGCGGGCCCACCGCAGGCAGCCCGGCCTGAAGGTCACCACCGACATCCTGCCGGAGGAGCCGGAGTACGCGCTGGTGCACGAGAGCCGCGAGGCTGCTGCGCTGGTGCTGGGCTCCCGGGGACGCAGCGGTTTCGTCGAGATGCTGCTCGGCTCGGTCGGCCTGACCGTCGCCGCGCAGGCCCACTGCCCGGTGATCGTGCTCCGCGGCAGCCACGACAACCAGGTCCGCACCGGGAGCGACGGCCGGATCGTGCTCGGCGTCGGCGGCAAGGAGGCCGTGGCCTTCGCCCTGCGGGAGGCCGAACTGCGGGGCGCCGAGGTCGACGCCGTACGGGCCTGGCGGGCCCCCGCGCGTGAGACCACCGATCACGCGCTCCTGTCCGGGGAACCCGCCCGGCTGCACGAGCAGCAGGCCTCCGACACCCTGGAGGAGGCACTGAGCGAGGTACCGGAGAAGGTCCGCGTGCACCGTCAGACCGTCGAAGGCCCCGCCCGTCAAGTGCTGCTGGCCGCCTCCCACACCGCCGACCTGCTGGTGGTCGGGGCCCGGCGCAACACCGGGCACCTCGGGCTCCAGCTCGGCCGGGTGGCCCACGGAGTCCTGCACCACGCCGCGTGCCCGGTCGCCGTCGTACCCGAACGGACGTGAGTGCGGTGACCGGCCGCTCCGCGGCTAGCTGAGGTCCTCCGTTTGATCGTGCCGCCTTTGCCGGCGGCGTCCCGCCCCTCGAAGACCACGACCAGATGTTGCCCCGTTGCCGGCACCCACTCCCGCGGCTTCACCAACCTGGCCTGCCCACCGCCCGACGACCGACTCACGGAGCCATCTCATGTCCAAGGTCGAACACCAGGACGCCACCGTGCTCTCCGATGCGGAACTGCGCACCCTGGACGCGCACTGGCGTGCCGCCAACTACCTCGCGGCGGGTCAGATCTACCTGATGTCCAACCCGCTGCTGACCGAGCCGCTGCGTCCTGAGCACATCAAGCCCCGGCTGCTGGGCCACTGGGGTACCTCGCCGGGTCTGAACCTGGTGTACACCCACCTGAACCGGGTGATCAGGGCGCGTGGCCTGGACGCGTTGTGCGTGTGGGGGCCGGGTCACGGGGGTCCGTCCGTGCTGGCCAACTCCTGGCTGGAGGGCAGCTACAGCGAGACCTATCCCGACGTGTCGCGAGATGGGGAGGGGATGGGCCGGCTTTTCAAGCAGTTCTCCTTCCCCGGTGGTGTGCCGAGTCATGTGGCCCCGGAGACCCCGGGCTCGATCCATGAGGGCGGCGAGCTGGGCTACTCCCTCGCGCACGCCTACGGCGCGGCCTTCGACAACCCGGATCTGCTGGTGGCCTGTGTGATCGGGGACGGTGAGGCGGAGACCGGGCCGCTGGCCGCGTCCTGGCACTCCAACAAGTTCCTGGACCCGATGCACGATGGCGCGGTCCTGCCGATTCTCCACCTCAACGGCTACAAGATCGCCAACCCGACCGTGCTCTCCCGTCTGCCCGAGGCTGAACTCGACTCGCTGCTGCGCGGATATGGCCACGATCCGATCCATGTCACGGGCGACGATCCGCGCGAGGTCCACCGGGCCATGGCGGCGGCGATGGACGACGCTCTGGACCGGATCGCCGTCATGCAGCGCTCGGCGCGCGAGGAGGGTGTCACCGAGCGCGTGCACTGGCCGATGATCGTGCTGCGCACGCCCAAGGGGTGGACCGGTCCGGCCGAGGTGGACGGCGTGCCCGTCGAGGGCACCTGGCGGGCCCACCAGGTGCCACTCGCTGGGGTCCGGGAAAACCCCGAGCACCTGAGGCAGCTTGAGGGGTGGCTGCGGTCCTACCGGCCCGAGGAGCTCTTCGGCCCGGACGGGAGGCCGGTCGCCGACGTGCTCGCCTGCGTCCCCGACGGTGACCTGCGGCTGGGCGCGAGCCCGCACGCCAATGGTGGCCTGCTCGTCCGCGACCTGCCCCTGGCCGATCTCGACGAGTTCGCCGTCCCCGTCGACAAACCGGGCACCACCCTGCACGAACCCACCCGGGTCCTGGGCGACTTCCTGGCCCGGATCATGAAGGACACGCGGCTGCGCCGGGACTTCCGGCTGGTCGGACCCGACGAGACCGCCTCCAACCGGCTCCAGGCCGTCTTCGAGGTGAGCGGCAAGGCCTGGCAGGCGGAGCGGCTCCCGGTCGACGAGCACCTCGAACACCACGGCCGGGTGATGGAGATCCTCTCCGAACACCTCTGCCAGGGCTGGCTGGAGGGCTATCTCCTGACCGGCCGGCACGGGCTGTTCTCCTGCTACGAGGCGTTCGTGCACATCGTCGACTCCATGGTCAACCAGCACATCAAGTGGCTGAAGACGTCCAGGGAGCTGGCCTGGCGGGCGCCCATCCCGTCGCTCAACTACCTGCTGACCTCGCATGTGTGGCGGCAGGACCACAACGGCTTCTCGCACCAGGATCCCGGCTTCGTCGACCATGTGCTGAACAAGAGCCCGGAGGTCGTCCGGGTGTATCTGCCGCCGGATGCCAACACCCTGCTGTCGGTGGCCGATCACGTCCTGCGCAGCCGTGACTACGTGAATGTGATCGTGGCGGGCAAGCAGCCCTGCTTCGACTGGCTCTCCATGGACCAGGCCCGCGTGCACTGTGCGCGCGGCGCCGGGATCTGGGAGTGGGCGGGCACCGAGAACGGCTCCCACGAACCCGACGTCGTGCTCGCCTGCGCCGGTGACGTGCCCACCCAGGAGATCCTGGCCGCCGCCCAGCTGCTGCGCCGGCACCTGCCGCAGCTGGCCGTGCGGGTGGTCAACGTCGTCGACATGACGAGGCTGCTCCCGAAGGAGGAACACCCGCACGGGATGAGCGACGCCGAGTACGACGGTCTGTTCACCACCGACAAGCCGGTGATCTTCGCCTACCACGGCTACCCCTGGCTGGTTCACCGCCTGGCCTACCGCCGCACCGGCCACCAGAACCTGCACGTGCGGGGCTACAAGGAGTCGGGGACCACGACCACCCCGTTCGACATGGTCGTCCGCAACGACCTGGACCGCTACCGCCTGGTCATGGATGTCATCGACCGCGTCCCGGGCCTCGCCGTCCGCGGCGCCGCCGTACGTCAGCAGATGGCCGACGCGCGTACCCGCCACCAGGCCTGGATCCGCGCCCACGGCACCGACCTGCCCGAGGTCGCCGACTGGACCTGGAACGGCTGAACACCCCAACCCCAGAAAGGAGTTCGTCATCATGACCGTACGCGTCGGCATCAACGGCTTCGGCCGGATCGGCCGTACCTACCTGCGCGCGGCACTCGACCGCGCCGAAGCGGGCACCCAGGACGTCGAGGTCGTCGCGATCAACGACATCACCTCGCCCGCGACGCTCGCCCATCTCCTGGAGTACGACTCGACGTTCGGGCACATCGGGCGGGACGTCGTCCACGACGACAGCTCGATAACCGTCGACGGGCGCCGTATCGCCGTCACCGCCGAACGCGACCCGGGCGCCCTGAACTGGCTGGACTACGGCGCCGGGATCGTCATCGAGTCCACCGGCCGCTTCCGCGAGCGGGACTCCGCCGCCCTGCACCTGAAGGCCGGCGCCCACACGGTCCTGCTGTCCGCGCCCGGCAAGGGCGTCGACGCCACCATCGTCATGGGCGTCAACGACCAGAACTACGACCGGCACCAGCATCGGATCATCTCCGCCGCCTCCTGCACCACCAACTGCGTCGCCCCGATGGTGAAGGTCCTCGACGAGGCCTTCGGTATCGAACGCGGCGTGATGACCACCATCCACGGCTACACCAACGACCAGTCCCTGCTCGACAGCCCGCACAAGGACCTGCGCCGAGCCCGCTCCGCCGCCCTCAGCATCATCCCGACCAGCACCGGCGCCGCCCGCGCGGTGGGCCTGGTGGTGCCGGAACTGGCCGGGGCGCTGGACGGCATCGCGGTCCGTGTACCGGTGGAGGACGGTTCGCTCACCGACCTCGCGGTGGTGCTCGGACGTGAAGCGAGCCCGGACGACATCAACGCCGCGTTCGAGGCGGCGGCCGAGGGCGGCTCAACGGCATCCTGCGGGTGTCGAAGGCCCCGATCGTCTCCCGTGACGTCATCGGCGACCCCTCCTCCTGCGTCTTCGACCCGGCCCTGACCCAGGCCAACGGCACCCTGGCCAAGGTCTTCGGCTGGTACGACAACGAGTGGGGCTACACCAACCGGCTCCTGGACCTCACGGCCCTGGTCGCCGACGACTGACCACGGTCTGGAAGGGGCCGGTGCCGCCGATCACCGGCCCCTTCCGCATGCCCGGGACCCGGGACGACCGGCGGAGAACGTTGGGCCGACCGGCCCCCGGTACGCCCCGGACAGCCCATGGGACCGGGCCCCGCCGCGCTGGATGCTCGAAGTGTCAACCGGTATGGAGGAGACCCGCGATGACCGACGACCTGCTCGAACGATCCCCCGCCCACGCGCTGCTCGCGGACGGCACCACCGTGTGCATCCGGCCCGCGACCCCCGGCGACCACGACCGGCTGAAGGGGTTCTACGACGAGATGTCCTCGGAGAACCTCCGCCTGAGGTTCTTCTCGGTGAGCCGGCGCTCGGCCGGCATGGCCGCCGACCGGGCGTGTGCCCCGCCCCGCCCCGGTTACCGGGCGCTGCTGGCCGAGACACGGGGCCGGGTGCTCGGCCTCGCCGAGTACGACACCGGCGGGGAGAAGGACGCCGCGGAGATCTCCATCGCCGTCGCCGACGGACTGCACCACCGGGGCGTCGGCACCCTCCTCATCGAGCACCTGGTCTCCGCGGCCCGCGCCGACGGCATCACCACCTTCACAGCAGACGCGCTGAGCGAGAACCGCGAGGTGCTGCGGCTCTTCGCCGACCTCGGCCTGCGTACGTCCCGCCGCTTCGAGGGCCCCGAGACGCGCTGCACCATCCACCTCGACGAGGACGACGCCTACCTCTCGGCCGTCGAATCCCGGGGCCGCGCCGCCGACGTGGCGAGCCTGCGGCCGCTGCTGTGCCCGGAGGCGGTCGCCGTGGTCGGCGCCGGACGCAAACCGGGCTCGGTCGGCCGGGCGATCCTCCACCACATCCACACCGGCGGCTACACCCGCCGTCTCTTCGCCGTGAACCCCAGCGTGACCTCGGTCCTCGGTGTGCCGTGCTACCCGTCCGTCAGCGCCCTGCCCAGGACCCCTGACCTGGTGGTCGTGGCGGTGCCCGCGGCGGCGGTCCCGGCGACCGCCGAGGAATGCGGCAAGGCCGGCGTCCGCGCCCTCCTGGTCGTCACCTCGGGCCTCGACCCGGACCAGGCGCAGGCACTTCGCACCGCATGCCGCACCTACGGGATGCGCATGGTCGGCCCCAACTGCCTCGGCATCTCCCACACGGAGCCCGGTCTTCGGCTCGACGCCACCTTCGCCGACGGCCACCCCAGCCCCGGCAGCGCCGGCGTCGCCGTCCAGTCCGGAGGCATCGGCATCGCCCTGCTCGACGGCCTGTCCCGGCTCGGCATCGGCGTGTCCTCCTTCGTCTCGCTCGGCGACAAGTACGACGTCAGCGGCAACGACATGCTCCAGTGGTGGGAGAGCGACGGCCGTACCGACCTCGCCCTGCTGCACCTGGAGTCCTTCGGCAACCCGCGCGCGTTCTCCCGTACCGCCCGCCGGGTCGCCCGCCGGATGCCGGTGCTGACCGTGGACGCCGGCCGGTCCGCGGCCGGTCGCCGGGCCGCCGCCTCGCACACCGCGGCCGCGGCCACCCCCACCATGACCCGCCGGGCCCTGTTCACCCAGGCCGGCATCACCGCCACCAGCTCGGTCGGCGAACTCCTCGAAGCGGCCGCCCTGCTGCACTCCCAGACGCTGCCGGCAGGCAACCGCGTCGCCATCGTCACCAACGCCGGCGGCGCCGGAGTACTGGCCGCCGACGCCTGCGCCGAGGCGGGGCTCGCCCTGCCGCCGTTCACTCCGACGATGATCGACGAACTGCTCGCCGTGCTGCCCGACGGAGCGGCCATCGGCAACCCGGTCGACGCCACCGCCGCCGTGACCGAGGAACAGCTGACGGACTGCGTCGATGCGCTCATGGAGTATCCAGGCGTCGATGCCGTCCTGGTGGCCCTGGTCCCGACGGCCCTCGCCACCGCGACCGGCGACGACCTGGTGAAGGCCCTCACCGGGGCGCCCGGTCGCAGGTCCAAGCCGGTCCTCGCGGTACGCCTGGAGCAGGACCTGCCCGTGAAGCTGCTGCCCGCCGCCGACGAGGGCGGCACCATCCCGGCCTACGCCGAACCGCAGGCAGCGGCACGTGCCTTGGCTCACGCGGCTGACCGTGCGGCCTGGCTGGCCCGGCCGGCCGGTACCGTACCGGCACTCGACGACGTCGACACCGAGCGGGCTCACGACATCGCCGACGCCCACCTGGCCGCACACCCGGACGGCGGCTGGCTCGACCCGCGTACCTGCGCCGACCTGCTCGCCTGCTACGGCATCCCGCAGATCCCCTGGGCCTGGGCCGAGACCGAGGACGACGCCGTCCGCGCCGCCGAACGACTGCAGGGCGCCGACGGCCGGGTGGTCATGAAGGCCCACTGGCCGGGCCTCGTCCACAAGAGCGAGGAGCGGGCGGTCCACCTCGACCTGCGCGGCGAGCCGCAGGTCCGCGCCGCCTTCCGGGACCTGGAGACGCGCTTCGGCAACCTGATGACCGGCGTGGTCGTCCAGTCGCTGGCCCGGCGCGGCACCGAGCTCTTCGCCGGTGTCGTCCAGGACGAGGTGTTCGGCCCACTGGTGCTGTTCGGACTCGGCGGTACGGCCACCGAGATACTCGCCGACCACGCCGCCAGGCTCGCGCCGCTCACCGACCACGACGTGCACGACCTGATCACGTCCCCGCGCTGCGCGCCCCTGCTCTTCGGCACCCGCGGCAACGGACCCGTCGACCTCGAAGCCCTGGAGCAACTGCTCCTGCGACTGTCCCGCCTGGCGGCGGACCTGCCGCAGCTTGCCGAGGCCGACTTCAACCCCGTCCTGGCCACTCCGGGCGGCGTCACCGTGCTCGACGCACGGGTACGACTGCTGCCGCGCCGGCCCCAGGACCCCTATCTGCGCCGGCTCCGCTGAGGGCTGAGGGAGAGACCGAGATGAGGCACAACAAGGTGGGCTCCGTGATGACCACCGACGTCGTCCACGCCGCCTACAGCACGCCCTTCAAGGAGGTCGCGCGACTCCTCGCCGACCACCGGATCAGCGGCCTGCCGGTGATCGATGACGACGACAAGGTCATCGGGGTCGTCTCCGAGACCGACCTGATGGTGCGCCAGGCCGCCGCTCCCGGCCCCTATGGCGAAAAGCACCGCACACCGCTCAGCCAACTGACGCGCGGCGCCAGGAAGCAGGCGGCCAAGGCACAGGCCCGTACGGCCGGAGAGCTGATGTCGGACCCGCCGGTCACCGTGCACGCCGAGGACACCATCGTCGAGGCGGCCCGGACCATGGCCGGACGCCACGTGGAGCGGCTCCCGGTCCTCGACGAGGAGGATCGGTTGGTCGGCATCGTCACGCGCCGCGACCTGCTCCAGGTGTTCCTGCGCCCCGACGACGAGATCCGCGACGAGGTGATCGAGGAAGTCCTCGTACGGGCCCTGTGGATGCCGCCTCACAGCGTCGAGGTGGCTGTGGCGGAGGGGGTCGTCACGCTCACCGGCCACATGGAACGCAAGGCCGAGACCGAGATCGCCGTCTCCATGACCCGCCGGACAGACGGCGTGGTCGACGTGGTCGACAAACTGACCTACCGCCAGGACGACGCCCGCATCCGCGAGGAGCAGGCGCTGCACGGCGCAGCCGACGACTGGCTGCGCGGACTCTGAGAGGAGGGCCATCCAATGACCGGCACCGTGTTGGTCACCTACGGCACCAAGAACGGATCGACGGCGCACATCGCCGAGTCGATCGCCGACGCCCTGCGCGAGAAGGGGCTGACCGTCGAGACGATGCGGGCTGCGTCCGTGCCCTTCGTGGACCGGTACGACGCGGTCGTGGTCGGCGGCGGACTGTACGCCGGCCGCTGGCACAAGGACGCCCGGACATTCGTCCGCCGGCACCGCGCCGACCTCGCCCGGCTGCCCGTGTGGTTCTTCAGCAGCGGCCCGCTCGACACCTCCGCATCCGAGCGGGACATCCCGCCCGTGCGCGGGGTGCGCCGCGCGATGCAGGACCTGCACGCACGGGGCCACGCCACCTTCGGTGGCTGCCTGGCCGACGACGCGGACGGCTGGCTGGCCCGGAGGATCGTGCGCTCCGGGAACGGCGGGGACTTCCGGGACTTCGAGGCCGTGGAGGCGTGGGCGTCCGGGATCGCCGGGGAGTTGAAAGGCTGACCATCACGAGCGGGCCTCACCAGGTCATCCTGGCGCGGCCCGCTCCGGCAGTGCGAGTGTGGGCGGCGCAATGACGCCGACGACGTGAACTCCGCGGTCCTCGGCTACTGATCCGCCGGTTCGATGCGGCGGCCAGTGAGACTTCTGGGCCGGATCGACACCCACATCGCGCGCTCGCCGCCCGCCCATGGTGTGGCGTGGGCGTACTGAACGAGCCTGCGTACCGCCCCGGGTTCCGTCACGATGCTCGCCCGCCCGACGGCGAGTACGCTCCAGCCCACGCTCAGCGCCTCGTCCACGCGGTCGACCTCGAAGGCGACCTCCTCGTCCACCACCGACGCGGTGACGGACTCCGGCGCGGTCCGGAAGACGATGGCGCCGTCGATGACGTCGTAGTTGACCGGGACGACTGCCGGGTGACCGTCCGGCGTCGAGACCGTGACGCGTCCGACCCCGTGTGTGGAGAGCAGGGCCCTGCATTCCTCTGGGGCGAGGTCGCGCAGCCGTGGGTGGAGCAGGGCGTGTCCCTGGCCGGGCGGGAGGTCGACGCCGGCGTCGTACAGCGCGCTGACGCTGGTGCCCAGTGCGTCTGCCAGCCTGACCACTGTCCCCAGGGCCGGGGCCGTGGGGCACTGCTCCAGACGGGCGAGGTATTCGGGGGCCATACGGGCCCGAGCGGCCGTCACTTCCCGGCTGAGGCCCCGCCGTCGCCGTTCCGCGGCTACCCACCCGCCGAAGTCTCCGGGACTGGCGGCCCCGCCCGATGGCGGAGGCGCGGACCGGTTCTCCCCCTCGCCCGTTGTCCCCGGTGATTCGTGTGGGGAACCGGGCGGTCCGGGCCGGAGATGCTGGATGTGCGCGTCGGGTCCGGGAAAGACCAGCGTGATCTCGCCCGAATCCGACCAGCGCACGTCGTAGGGGGGTGTGCCGTCCTCGTGGTGGAGGCCGATGATCTCCCCGTCGCGCCTGGTGGCGCCCGTGGCCGGGCTTTCGATGACGAGTTGGTCGCCGAGGTGAGCTCGCATGGTCGCCGCCCTCTCCTCAGAGTGGTGCTGTATCCACCCTGCCACGCGGGACACCGCACAGCGCGGGGCGGGCACCGCCGCCGCGTCGCGGCACACCTGCGTGCCGTCGGTGATGTCGGCGGTGGCGTTCGGATTGCTTCAGATCAGATCAGAGGGGTCGGCCAGTCGTCTGAGGGCTGCCCTGCCGGTCCGTCCCTACGCCCTGGATGTCCCGCTGGGCGATGCTCAGAAGCTGCTGGGCCAGGTCGTTCATGGCCCGGCCTGCCGCCAGCTCGTCGCCGATCTCCGGCACGTTGCTGTCCTCCGGATGGCAGTGCGCGGATCCGTGGGCGGTGAGTGACGTGGTGCCGGTCTTGAGCACCACGTGAGCCTTGGTCGTTCCGTCGTCTTCCTCGAAGAGGTGGAGATCCACCTTCCACTGTGCCGTGTGCATCACTTTTCTCCTCACCCCGGGTTGTCGCTCAGGGGCTGTTACGTCTTCACCATCGAACGGCGCGGGACTCCGTTCACAGGGCCGAAGGTCCCTGCCGGAGGTGCGAACGGCCCCAGGCCGCGTGCGTCCTCCGCCAGGCCGGCGGTGCTTCTGAGAGCAGCGACGGGCAGGGCCCCGCTCACTGGAAGGCCGCGTGGATCTCCCGTTCGGTGGACGGAGAGGGCGGACGGTTCCGGCCCGCCGACCGGTGACGGTCCGGTTCCCGGGAGTTCGGCGTCGTTCGGCGGGCCGTCCTCGTGCAGCGCGGTCGTTCCCGACCGGCCCGGTTCAGGCTTCATTCGGACCGCCGCAGGCGGAGGGTGGTCCGGGCGGTTCCTGGAGCACGCTCCATGCGACGGTTCCGAGCAGATCGGCCAGCCGTCCGAAGACGTCCAGGAACAGGTCGTCGGTCGTCAGCACCCCGACCACCCGGCCCCGGTCGCGGACCGGCAGCCGACGCACGCCGGTACGGCGGAAGGTGAGGTACGCCGCCTGGAGATCGTCGTCGGCGTCGACGGTGACGACCTCGGTCGACATCACCGCATCCACCGGTGTGTCGGGCGGCAGGCCGCCGCCGAGGCCACGCAGTGCGAGGTCGCGGTCGGTCACGATGCCGCGCAGCTCCTCGTCCTTCATGACGAGGACGGAGCCCACGGCCCGCTCGGCCATCCACCGGCTCACCTCCTTCAGGGAGACGCCGGGGTCGACGTGCACGGGAGGCGTGGTCATCGCCTCGGACACCTTCATGGGGATGCTCCTTGTCGTGGGTCGTGGGTCGTGGTGCGGGGGCTCCGGCCGGGACGCGGTTGCCGGTCTCACACGATGTCCAGCACGTCGTCCACCGGCCGGCGTGGGCTCGGGTGGCCTCCGGGGCCGTAGCCGAGCCGGAGCACCATCTGCACATGGCCCATGGCGGAGAGAGGGTCGCGGGCCGCCCACCTGAGGTCCGGCCATTCGAGCGGCTGGGAGGTCACGGAGGCGACCAGCCCGTCCACGGTGGCCCGCAGCAGGACCCGCTCCAAGGCCTGCCCGGCACGCAGCCAGTCCGCGGGGCCGTCGTGGGCGGTTCCGAGCAGCACGATGTTCGGGTTCTTCTCGAACGACGCCCGGGGACGGCCCGGCATCGGGCGTCCGGCGGCGAAGTCGCGCACGGGGGCGTTGCCACCGTGAGGTGCCGGGCCGAACGCCTCGGCGGGGATGCCCTCGGACGGTCCATCGGCACCCGGCGGTTCGGTGTGCGTCCACCGCACGGTCTCGCCGCGTATCCCGGTGTCCAGCGCCTCCCAGTCCTCGGCCTCCCGCACCAGCTCCAGGATCGACCCCACGTGCCAGGCACCGGGAAACTCCAGCTGCGCACCTTCGGCGCGGGCCGCCTCGCACAGGTGCTCGCGTACCGCCGCCGGGATCTCCTCGTCACGGAACGGGTGACGGCTTGAGTGGCGGCAGCCGACCGCCGGGTGCAGTAGTGCCAGCGTGGTGTCCGGCGGCCCGCTGCCGCACAGATGCACCTCGGCGAGCAGATCCGGACAGTCCGGATCCGGGAGCAGCCGGACGACCGGCGCCAGCGCCGCCGCGGCGGCGGCCACCCGCAGGTTGAGCAGTGCGGCTCCGCAGCTCATGTGCAGACCCCGGTGCTCCGGGTCGGTGTGCGGCAGGGCGTGCTCCGGGTCGGCGTACAGGCGCAGGACACCGATGTCGCGGAGGTAACGGAACCTCCACGGCTGGGCGTTGTGCTGAGAGGGCGCGGCGGTGGCGTCCGCCACGAACGTCGTCACGGTGTGCACGTCGACGGGTACTGCGGTCATGGTGACTTCCCTTCGCTTCCGCCGTGGGGCTCACGCGGGCCCGGACGGCACGGCGATGACGGGGCATCGCGCGTGGTGCAGCACCCCCTGGCTGACGGACCCGAGCAGCATGCCGGTGAATCCGCCGCGGCCCCGGGTGCCCACCACCAGGCCCAGCGCGTGGGCCGAGGCGTCGGTGAGTACCTCTACGGGGTGTCCGGCGACCAGTTCGTGGCGCAGGTCCACCTGCGGGTAGCGGGCGCCGCGACCGGCCACGATCTCGGAGAGCAGCCGCCGGGCCTCCTGCTGCGGTTCGTACTCGTCGAAGATCCTCAGCGGGCCCGGCTCCCAGACGCAGACGACCCGCAGGCCGGCACCGCGCAGCGCGGCTTCCTCGAACGCCAGGTCCACCGCGGCCGCGGAGTGCGGGCTGCCGTCGACACCGACGACGTAGTACGCCGGGTCCTGGGTGATGTGCTCCGGTTCGGGCACGACGACCACGGGACAGCGGGCGTGTGCCATGAGGGGCACGGCGACCGAGGCAGAGCCGAACACCTCCTGGGTCCGGCTCAGGTGCTGTGAGCCCAGCACGACGGCCGTGGCGTCACGGCTCTGCTCGCGCAGTACCCACACCGGATCGCCCTCCGCAAGCCGCGGGTCCACCTGGAGCCCTGGGTGTTGCGCCGCGACGAACTCCGCGACCTCGTCCAGCGTCCGTCGGCCCGCTTTGTGCAGCGCCTCGTTCCACTCCTCCCAGGAAGGCGGGATCTGCCCCCTTCCGTAGCCGCGTGTCGGCACGCCCTCGGCCAGCACCGGGCGCAGCGGCAGCCGACGCCGGGCGGCCTCGTCGGCTGCCCAGGTCAGAGCCATCCGGTGGGTGGGATCGGGGTCGACACCCACCACGATCGGCCGAGGATCACCGGGCCGGGTCATGACGACCACCGGTTTCCGGGGCGTCGGGCGCGAGGTCCGCGGACGTCAGACGCCTGGTGCCCGATGCAGGATTCCGGCCCGGAGAAGTGGACGGTCACCCGTCCGCTGCCGGTCCGTCGCACGTCGTAGGGCGGGTTGCCGTCCGGCTGGTGGAGTCCGGTGACCCCGCCGTCCCGTGCGACCATTCCAGCCGTGGTGCCGCGTACGACGATCGTGTCGCCGACGTGGGCGTGCTTCGAAGCGCCCGCGTTCGTCGCGGCCCGATCGGTCTGTGTCGCTGGTGTGGGAGCGGACATCGCCCTCATCTCCTCCCTGCGGCGGTGCCGGGGGAGTGTCACCGCCGTTTCCATTGCAGGCCGTGGTGCGGCCGACGTACCAGGGGCCATTGGTCCCTGTGCCGGGCCCGGTGATCCCTGATGGACGGACGCCGTGCGGCGCTCGGTCACCAGCCGGGATTCAACGCCTGAGGAATGTCTTCACGAACCGCTCGCGGGCATCGCGCCGGCGGTTCGGCGGTTTGGTCGTGATCACCCCCGTGCCGACGCGTCACCCCTGGTGGGGGCCCGCGTCCCGGGTCAGGTCGCACTCCACACCCACCACTCCCTCGGCCAGGGTGGCGCCCGCCCGGACGGCGATCGCGGGTGAGGACATCAGGTCTCCCGCGGTCACCGCGCCGGCGCTCACCATGCCGGGGAGCGGCAGCAGTGCGAAGTCCTTCTGCTTCCAGCATGAGTCTGTGGTCAAGGGCGTGACAGGGGGCCCCTCGGCCCGCGGCCCGGCCGTTCGGCTCTGCGGGTGGGCCGGTCGGTCCAGTGGAGGGACGTACGGCCCCTACCGGCCCAGGAACGCGTCGTCACGCTGGAAACGAACGCCCCCCGGAGGTGGAGATCATGTTGCGAAACGTCACCGTCGGTCTCGACGGGTCGCCCGAGAGCCGCGCCGCCGCCGAGTGGGCGGCTCGCGACGCGCAACTGCGTGGCCTGCCGCTGAAGATCGTGCATGTCGGGGAGCCCACCCCCGTGCCCGTGGCGCAGGCTCCACTGGTGGGTCCCGAGACCCACCAGCACTGGACCGAGCAGATGCCGCGCGAGTCCGCGGAAGGCATTCGTCTCCGGCACCCCGGTCTTGAGGTGTTCACCGAACAGCTGACAGGCACCGTCGCCGACGTCCTGTGCGAGGCGGCGGGCCTCGCCGACCTGCTCGTGCTGGGCTCGCGGGGCTTCGGCGGCATCGGCGGGTTCATGGTCGGCTCGGTGAGTCTGGCCGTCGTGGCCCGCGCGGAACGGCCCGTGGTGCTGGTACGTGAGGGTGAGCAGGCCGCGGACGAGCACAGGATGGACCCGGCGGGCGTGCCGTCTGCGGCCACGCCGTTCCGGCCCGTCGTGCTCGGCCTCGACGTCGATCACCCGGACGACACCCTGCTGGAGTTCGCCTTCGACGCCGCGGCCCGCAGGGAAACACCGCTGCGGGTGGTGCACGCCTGGCCCGAGCCGACCACATCCCTCTACCGCTTCCCAGGCGATGCGGAACTCCAGAACGACCTCGAACGCAAGCACAGTGCCGCTCTGGCCGACGCGCTGCGTCCCTGGCGGCAGAAGTTCCCGAGCGCCGACGTCATCGAGTCGAGCCGCTGCGGCAGCGCCGCGCAGGTTCTCGTCGACGCCGCCCGTGATGCTTCTCTGGTGGTCGTCGGCCGACGCATCCGCACCGGTTCCCTCGGCGCGCACATCGGTCATGTCACCCATGCCGCCCTGCATCACATCGGTGCGCCCGTCGCCGTCGTGGCCCACGGTTGATCCGGCAGCCCGGGCCCGCGAGCCGGGGATGGCGTCATCACCGAGGCGCGTGGGTCAGTCGGCGCGGGTGTTCCCCGCCGCGGTCACTGTCACCCGTCCATCGCGGTGAGGCGGCAGTCCACGCCCACCACGCCCTCGACGCCTCGCACCAGACGCACCGCGAGCGGAATGCGGGTGCCGTCGGTGACCTTTCCGGTCAGGGTCGCAATGCCCTCGACGACCATGATGTGCACCGGCTCGACCGGGGCCGGGAAGAGGGGGTCGACGACCTCGCGGCGGATCTCGTCGGCGAGGTCGTTGTCGGAGCGGAGAAACACCTTGAGCAGATCGCCCCGGCTGACCACCCCTTCCAGCACGCCTACGGCGTTGACGACGGGCAGCCGTTTCACATGCCGCAGCGCCATGATCCGCGCGGCTTCCGGCAGCGTGGCGTCGGCGTGGACGGTGACGGCCGGAGCGCTCATGAGTTCCGCCGCGCACACTGCGCCGGCCTTCGCCAGGTCGTCGAGGCGCTGCCGCTGGACGAACCGGTCCGGATCGCTGTCCCGGAACTCCTCCTTCGGGAGCAGATCGGCCTCGGAGACGACACCGACCACCCGTCCGTCACCCTCCAGCACAGGCAGGGCACTGATCCGCCCCCCGTCCATGCGTTCGACGATGTCCTTGAACAGGGCCTCGCGGCCCACCGCGACGACGGCACGCGTCATCACGTCGCCTACCTGGTGCGGGCTGCTCGTCATGGTGTTCTCCTCACAGCTCCGGGGTGTCAGGACCTCGAAGGAGACCTCACGGGTCCTGCTACCAGCGTGAACGTGTCCCGCCTCGTGGTCCTCCCAGGCCGCGCGATCACTCTCGGGCACGCCGAAGGGCCGGTCGGCAGCGCGCGCGGGCAGCGCCCAGGCGTGCACGGCGCGCAGGCGCACACTTCGGAGGCGGGCGCTCTGGAAGGCGAAGCCGGGGGATGCGTCGGAGGGGGTGCGGGCGTCGACACCGAGGGTGACTCCCGACCGGTGACGGGAGGTGGCGAGACGGTCGGGGACGAGTACGACAGGGCAGTGGGCGGCGCCGACGAGCATGGCCCATGGGGAGCCGGACTCCGACGGGGCGTCTTCCTCCCGGCTCACACCGCAGACGATCACCGACGGCGTGCCGGGCACCCGCAACGGGTCGTGCGGCACACGCAGCACCACACCTCGCAGTTGGGCCTCGTCGGCTGCCCAGTCGGTCGCGGCCCGGGTGGGTGCCGATGTGCCGGTGCGGGCAAGGATCACGGGGTCCATCGCCGTTCGCCTTCCGGGTGGGTGTGGGTTCGAGGGGGTGCCCGATCTCAGCCGGTCTTGTGACCCCAGCGAGGTCCGACGGTGTTCCACTCGCGATCCCACAGGTCGAGCCGCCGCTGCTCCAGCCGCCACCGGGCGACCGCTCCGGCCCCGAAGACCAGTCCGGCCAGCGCACAGCCGGCCGCCGTTCCCAGAACCCCCGCCTCGACGGCGGCCGCCCCGGCGCTCGGCGGCTCGGTGGTCAGACGGCCCTGCTGGTCCAGCCAGACCACAATCTTGGAACCGGCCTTGCTGCCGGTGTCCACGAGAGTCCGACCCGTGCGCGTGGAGCCGTCGGGTGCGGTCCAGCTCACCGTGCCCGGTGCGCGCTCGCTCCCCGTGCCGAATCCGGAGACACTCTTCGGGATGTCGACGAGAAGCACGGCCCGCACGGACTCCCGTTCCGCCCGCTGCCGCGCGAAGACATGGTCCGCGGCCCTGGCGGTCACCAGTCCGGCGACGATGCCTCCCGCCAGGACGAGGGTCCATACGGCCAGGACAATCCAGGCCTCGACGATGTCGTCGCGGCGTCGCAACGGGTTGCTCCGCCACCGCCACAGCAGCTTCTTCACACGCCTGGTCCTGCGCATCGGTCCGCACCTCCTCCTGGTCGTGGTGACACTCCCGAAGGTGTCAGCGGGCCGAGCGCCGGGGCATGGGCCGATCAGGAACCACAGTGGGGCTGCTCGGGAGCCAACTCAGCCAATCGCATGGGCCGTTCGGCCCTCATGGGGAGAGTCAGGCGACCGCGGCGGATGCGGGATCCGGTAAGTCCTTGCCGGTGAGCGCCTCGGGGAGGCCGGGATACAGCTCGAAGGCGCCGCTCAGGCCCGTGCGGCGAAGCAGGCGCAGGAACCCGCTGTCCGGCGCGACCAGGCGCAGTCTGCCGATGCGTGACCGGACCCGGTTGCGGACCCGGCACAGGAGGCTGAGCCCCGAGCAGTCGATGAAGGAGACGGGACTCAGGTCGAGCACCAGATCGGGCTCCGCACCGGATGTCAGGGCGTCGAGGGCGGCGGCGAGGACCGGAACCGCCAGCAGATCGAGTTCGCCCTGGAGGGTGACGACGGTCGTGCCGTGGTCGGTGCGGGTCGTGTGGTACGTCACGGACCTGGTGTGGTTGTCGGCCGTGGAGACAGACAAGTGCAGTCGGCGGGTTGTAAGGAAGGGCCGGTCGGTCCCCTTGTGCTCATGGCGGCAGGGTCCGAACGGCCGGTATCCCGGCGTTCCGAAGGGGCGGCCCGTCCGTCAGGTCATGAGGGCCGGACGGCCCAAGCGGACCCGTTCGAGACAGGACAAGCTGGATTTGCGGGGCGATACCGGCGATGTTCAGGCGCCCGGCCGGCACCCGCCGCCGACGTCCGCCGACCCCGTGCCCCGCAGCGGACCAAGGACGGTGAGCGACCCCATGAAGGCCTTCGTCTTCCACGGCCCCGGGCAGTCCGCCTGGGAAGAGGTCCCCGATCCCGCCATCAAGGAGCCCACCGACGCCGTCATACGGGTGGACGCCGTCACGATCTGCGGGACGGACCTGCACATCCTCAAGGGCGACGTCCCGGAGGTGCAGCCGGGCACGATCCTCGGTCACGAGGCCGTCGGCGAGATCGTCGAGGTCGGCAGTGACGTACGGACCGTACGGCCCGGAGACCGTGTTCTGGTCTCCTGCATCAGCTCCTGCGGGCGGTGCTCGTACTGTCGGGAGGCCATGTACGGCCAGTGCCGGGGCGGCGGGGGCTGGATCCTCGGTCATCTGGTCGACGGCACCCAGGCCGAGTACGTCCGCGTCCCCTTCGCGGACCTGTCCGTCCACGCGCTGCCCGGCACCGTCGACAGCAAGGACGCCGTCCTCCTCGCGGACATCTTCCCGACCGCCTACGAGGTGGGCGTCCTCAACGGCCGGGTGCGCCCCGGCGACACCGTCGCCGTCGTCGGCGCGGGACCGATCGGTCTCGCGGCGATCACCACGGCGCGGCTGTTCGCTCCGGAGCGGATCGTCATCGTGGACCTGGCTCCCGCCCGGCTGGAGGCGGCCAAGCGCCTCGGCGCGGACGCCGTCGCAGACGCGCGGGAAGCCCCGGAACAGCTGGTCGCCGACCTCACCGACGGGTTGGGTGCGGATGTCGTCATGGAGGCCGTGGGCGTGCCGGAGGCCTTCGAGCTGTGCACCCGCATGGTGCGGCCCGGCGGACGCGTCGCCAACATCGGCGTGCACGGCAGGCCGGCCACGCTGCACCTCGAAGAGCTGTGGATCAAGAACGTGACCATCACCACGGGCCTGGTGGACACCCACTCCACCCCCACCCTGCTGCGGATGGCAGCCGCCGGTCGGCTGCCCACCGCTCAGCTGGTCACCCACACCTTCCCGCTGGACCAGATGGCGGAGGCGTACGACGTCTTCGCCCGGGCCGCCGACACCGGCGCGCTCAAGGTCGTGCTCGGCGGGGAGCAGCACGAGGTCGCCGTCCGCGGGGCCTGACCGACGAGAGGACGTGACCCGTCATGGCCGGACAGGTACGGCCGAACACGGCGGAAGGACCGCCGCTGGGAGACCTGGGGCGCCGCCTGGCGGCCCGCCGCAAGGAACTCGGCCTCACCCGCGAGGAGACGGCCGAACGGGCCGGTATCGCGGCCGGCTATCTGCGGTACGTGGAGGAACACCCCGAGGCCGCGCCGGGCACGGGCGCCCTGCTCAGGCTCGCGAACGTGCTGCGCACCACTGTGCCGCACCTCACCGGAGGCGGCCTCGAAGCCCCGCCCGGCCCGGGACGGGCGGGCCGCGATCCCAGGTTCACGGAACTGGACCCGGCCGAATGCAGGGCGCTGCTCGGCGGCCACGGCGTGGGACGGCTCGGCGTCGACACCACCTCGGGCCCGGTCATCGTGCCGGTCAACTACACAGTCGCCGACGGCGAGATCGTCTTCAGGACCGTCACCGGTACGACACCGTCCCTCGCCCCTGGCTGTCGGGTGGCCTTCGAGGTCGACCGCATCGACGACGCCTTCAGCGAGGGCTGGAGCGTGCTGGTGTGCGGACCGGCGAGCACCGTGACCGAGCCGGAGGAGGTAGGGCGGCTTACGGAGCTGGCCCGCAGTACGCCGTGGGCGGGTGGCGGGCGTGACCTGTGGGTGCGTATCGAGCCCCGGTCCGTCACCGGGCGTCGCATCACAGTCTGATCCCGGCCGTGCCGCGCGCCGCAACGGCCACACACCAATGCAGGACGAAGCGAGAGACGAGACGGCCGATGTATGCCAACGACGGATTCCGTGAACTCGACCGGCGGGAGTGCCTGCGGCTGCTCGCCGGGGTGCCGGTCGGCCGGGTCGTCCACACCCGGGACGCGTTGCCCGCAGTGCTGCCCGTCAACTTCGCCCTGGACCGTGACGGAGCGGTGGTGCTGCGCACGTCCGAGGCCTCGGAGCTGGTGCGGGCCATCGACGGTGCCGTCGTCGCCTTCGAGGCCGACGAGGTCGACGCCGTCGCGCACGCCGGCTGGAGCGTCGTCGTGACCGGCCGCGCGACCGTGGTCGGCGACCCCGGCGAACACGAACGGCTCGTCCGTGTTGGCCCCCGGTCCTGGGTGCCGTCCCGCCGGGAGGTCATCGTGCGCATCGAGCCGGAGCTGGTCACCGGACGCGAACTGACCGCCGGACGAACCATGTACGGCCTGGACCGTGTCTCCTGAAACTCCCTCACCGACGCCACCAGGGACCGATGGGCCCACCGCGAGGACCTACGGTCCCTCCCGCCACGAGCCGCGCGTGATCAGAGTGGGAGCACACCCGTGCAACAGGAGGTCTCCTCATGACCCGTGTCGTCGCCGTGGGCCTGGACGGCTCACCCGAAAGCCTCGCAGCAGCCGACTGGGCCGCGCGTGAGTCCCTGATGTCAGACCTTCCCCTGCGCCTGGTGCACGTGGGCGACCAACAGCCGCACGCGTACGTGCCGTTCGCGGGCGAACCGGTGCCTCCGGCGGGAGCCGACCGCTCAGCGGCGCTGCTGCGGGAGACCGTCGTCCGGCTGCACCACCGGCATCCCGGGCTGCGAGCCGATACGGACCAGCTCCCGGGACAGCCGGTGGCGGCGTTGGCCGGCGCCGCGCAGGACGCGGAGCTCTTGGTTCTCGGCTCCCGAGGCCTGGGCGCGGCCGCGGGCTTCCTGCTCGGCTCCGTGGCATCGGCGGTGATCGCCCGTGCCGAGCAACCGGTCGTCCTTGTCCGTGCCGGAACCGGCGCCGAGGACGAGCACCTGTCCGATGCTTCCGGGACGCCTTCCCAGGCGACCCCGTACCGAGACGTCGTGGTGGGGCTGGATCTCAGCGGTGCCGACGACACCGTCCTCGGCTTCGCGTTCGCCGCGGCATCCCGGCGCGCGGCGGGGCTGCGCGTGGTGCACGGCCGGAGCGGCCCGGAGCTCCAGGACGAACCGGCCGCGGTACCAGCACGCCTTCTCCCGTGGAAGGCCAAGTTCCCGGGTGTCGAGGTGACCGAGGAGTCGGTGATAGGCGACGCCGGCTCGCACTTGGCGGACGCCTCACGAGAGGCCTCGCTGGTGGTCGTCGGCCGCAGGGTCCGCCGGCCCGCGCTCGGCGCGCACATCGGCCCGGTCACCGCCGCGGTACTACGCCGTGCGGCCACACCGGTCGCGGTCGTACCGCACGACTGACCGGTGGCGTGGAGCCCTCGGGCTGCCGGTTCGGCTGCGGCGCTCTTTTGTCGATTCGGCGAAGGCGGTGGTACGAGCGGAGCGACTCCCCAGGGGGATCGGTGCCGCTCCTGAAGCCAGTCTCTTCTTGGCCATGGCCAAGAATGGGTATCGATGGTCATCTGTCCGGGTCGGTCGGCCGTGTCCGCACGGTGCGTGATCTCCTCCACCTGTACGGCAGCGACGGAGCCGGACACCAGTGGCCGGATGCGGCCGACCACGGTTGCCGGACATGGTGCGCCGTGGCCCGGAAGACGGTCATCGTGCCGTCGGCGGGCGGGAGTGCGAGCCGCATATCGGCGGCGTCGATCTTGGGTCGGAGGCAGCCGTAAGTCTCTCGGCCCGCAGGCGCTGCTGTCTCCTGGGCAGGGCGGAACGGCCCAGCCGGAGGCGCAGACGACTTGACCCAATCCGGGTGTCCACGCCGGTCTCGCGCATTACGGTGGCACTGGACCGGACCTGCCGGTGTACGAGTCGACGGGGTCGGGAGGGGTGCGGTGGAGAGCCACGAGGTGGCCCGGGTGCGGTTGCCGCAGCTCAGGCTGGACGAGCTGCTGGAGGAGTTGCAGGCCCGGCTGGACGCCGCGCGCGGCACCCGGGACCGTGTGCACAGCCTGTTGGAGGCGGTGCTCTCGGTCGGCCGGGAACTGGACCTGGAGCAGGCTCTGCGCAGCATCGTGGAGGCGGCGGCGGTGCTGGTCGATGCCGAGTACGGGGCTCTCGGGGTGATCGGACCCGACGGCAGGCGGCTGTCGGCCTTCCACACGGTCGGCGTCGCCGAGGAGGAGATCGCCCGGATCGGTCCCTTCCCGGAGGGCCACGGCATCCTGGGCGAGCTGATCCGCCACCCCGAGCCGCTGCGCCTGACCAAGCTGTCGGAGCATCCGGCCTCGTACGGCTTTCCGCCGAACCACCCGCCGATGAACACCTTCCTGGGTGTCCCGATCAGGGTCCGTGAGCAGGTCTTCGGCAACCTCTACCTCACCGAGAAGCGGGGCGGTGGCCAGTTCGACGAGGAGGACGTGTCGGTGACGTCGACGCTGGCCGTGGCGGCCGGTGTGGCGATCGACAACGCCCGCCTGTACGAGGAGTCGCGGCTGCGTGAGCGGTGGCTGCGGGCGAGCGCGGAGATCACGAACAGCCTGATGTCCGGCAGCGCGAGCACCGAGGCCCTCGGGTTGATCGCGGAGCAGGCCAGGGAGATCACCGGCTCGGCGCTGGCCGCCGTCGCGATCCCGATGGCGGACACCGACTTGCTCACCGTGGAGATCGCCGTCGGCATGGACGCGGACGCTCACCGCGGGCTGGTGCTCCCCCTGGACAAGACGCTCATGGGCCTGGCGTTCTCCCAGAGCGCCGCGGTGACCAGCGCAGACGTGGGCCACGACAACCGGGTCTCGCCCGAACCCCCGCGCTTCAGCGGGCTGGGCCCCGCCGTGGCCAGCCCTATCGGCACTCGCGAGGCCGGTGTGCGTGGTGTGGTGCTGTTGGCTCGTGAGGTGGGGCAGCCGCTGTTCACGGCGAAGGAGACCGAGCCGCTGCAGGTCTTCGCGGCTCAGGCCGCCATCGCGATGGAGCTGGCGGAGCGGCGGCGGGATGCCGAGGAGATCGCGGTGCTGAAGGACCGCGACCGGATCGCCCGGGATCTGCACGACCTGGCGATCCAGCGGTTGTTCGCCACCGGGATGACGCTGCAGAGCGCGGGGCGTTTCATCGAGCACTCGGAGGCGTCGGAGCGGGTGCTGCGTGCTGTGGACGACCTGGATGAGACCATCAAGATCATCAGGTCGACCATTTTCGGGCTGCGGACCCGGGAGGGTGTCGCCGGTGCCGGGCTGCGGGCGCGTGCCGTGCGGGTGGCCGGTGAGGCGGCCCCGGCGCTCGGGTTCGCGCCGAGTGTGCGCTTGGAGGGGCTGATCGACACCGACGTGCCCAAGGAGATCGCCGATCACGCGGTCGCTGTTCTTTCCGAGGCGCTGACCAACATTGCCCGGCATGCCCGAGCCGACCGGACGGAGATCGTCCTGGCGACCGACGGCCGGGAACTGGTCCTCACTGTCAGGGACAACGGCGTCGGTATCCCGCCCGACGGCCGCCGCAGCGGGCTGCGCAACATGGCGGAGCGGGCGGCGGAACTCGGCGGCAGCCTGGAGTGGACCTGCCCCGAAGGCCCCGGCGGCCCCGAGGGCGGGGGTACGACGCTGGTGTGGCGGGTGCCGGTGGCGAAGCCGTAGCGGCAGGGCGTGTCGCATACCGGCTCGGGGAAGCCCGGCACCGAGAAGAGGGCTGTTCGGCCCGTGCCCTCCGAGAGCGAGCGGCCGATTCTGCGGGTGTCGGGCCACGGCAGCCGAACCCTGGAGGCCGCCGTGACCGGCACTGCGGACGTCGTGAGCGACGTGATGACCCACACCGTCCTCGCCCTGCGCCACGGCGCGGCCTTCAAGGACATCGTGAAGGCCATGCAACGCTGGCAGGTGAGCGCGGCCCCCGTCCTCGACGACGACGGCCGCGTCGTCGGTGTCGTCTCGGAGGCCGACCTGCTGCGCAAGGAACAGGCCCGCGCCCCGTTCTGACCCGGACTTCGATCTTCCCGACACGGAGCGCGTCCCGGCCGACCGTTCTGGCGCCGGCGGCGCAATCCGCTGCGGCGTCACCGTGATGTGGTCGAAGCCTGGCGCGTGCTCGCCGTCTGGACCGAGGCCCGCCTCGGCGGCCTGTGCGCCGGATGGGCGGCCGGGGCAGCTATGACCACACGATCGCAGACCCCCTCCGGGGGAGGCTCGCCCATCATGGCCGGTTACGACGCGGGCAAGGCGTGGGTCACGGTGCACTGGACCGCCGCGGACTGCTCCGTCCACACCGGCCGGCTCCAGGTACGGGCGGATCACGGTGAACGGGTGGTCGGTGCACCGACGAGCCGAATGGGGCGCGGAGTGGCAACAGACCGGGACCCGGTGACGGAACTTCAGCGGGGGCAGGGGATGACGTCAGGTGAGGGCCGACCGGATCCAGGACAGGGTCGGTCGGCCCACGGCTGTTCCAACGCCCTTGCGGGAGGCTGGAGATGAGAATCCGAAAGGAGGAAGCGCATGAGCGGCATGATCGAGCGGCTGCGCGGCTGGCCGGTGCTGCCCGAGGACACCTTCGCCCGGTCCGTCCGGCTGCCCGCCGGAGCGAGGGGCGACGAGGCGGCCGCGGCGTACAAGGACGGCGTGCTGACCGTCACGGTCCCCGTCCCGGTCCCGGAGGAGAAGACGGGAACCAGGACCATTCCGGTGCGGACCGGCTGAGCCTCGGGGGGAGGACGCCGATCCCACATCAGGTGTGCGCGGCCGGTGACCACCGGCCGCGCACACCGCCGTTTCCGGCCCGTCGTCGGGCGCGGCTCCGTGGTGCTGCCGCGTGCCCGGACCCGTCATCACGGGTTGCTCCGTGCGGACGCCGGGACAAGGCAGCAGCGGACGTCGACCACGCCCTCGACGGCACGGGCCAGCCGTTGGGCCACCCCGGCCACGCCATCGTCCTCCACCCACCCGGTGAGGGTGACCACGCCTTCGGTGACCTCGACCTGGATGTGGTCGGCGGAGAGCGGGAAGAGGCGGTCCACGACCTCGTGCCGTACCTCCGCGGCGAGTTCCTCGTCGCTGCGGAGGAAGACCTTGAGCAGGTCGGAGCGGCTGACGACGCCTTCGAGTATCCCCTCGTCGTTGACGACGGGCAGTCGCTTGACCTTGCGCTGGGCCATGATGCGCGCCGCTTGGGCGAGCGTGGCGTTCGGATGTACCGTCACGGCGGGCGTGCTCATCAGCTCCTCGGCGGTCACCGCGCCGGCCTTCGCCAGGTCGTCGAGGCGCTGCCGCTGGACGAACCGGTCCGGGTCGCTGTCCCGGAACTCCTCCTTCGGGAGCAGGTCGGCTTCGGAGACGACACCGATCACCCGGCCCTCGCCCTCCAGCACGGGCAGGGCGCTGACCTTCCGCTCCTCCATCAGGGTGACGACGTCCTTGAACGGGGCGTCGCGGCCGATCGCGGCGACGGTGCGGGTCATCACATCGCTCACGGTGTGCGGTTTGCCGGGCATGGTCTCCTCCTCGGAAGGACGGGCGGGGCCGAGGGGTCCCTGATCCCAGGGTGTGTGCGGGCGGAGCCGGCCGCCACGGGCCGCCCGGACCCGGCAAGGGGTCGTTCGGCCTCATGCAAGGGTCTTCCTCGTGAAAGGCCGCTCAGCCCCACCGGAGGTGGCTCTTCGGCCCATGGCACGGCCTGGGCACCCACGCGCGCCGGAGACACGTACTCCGCCGCGTCCACACGCCGCGGCACGACAGTGCGGGAAGGACGCCACCCGCTTCCCGCTTCCAGGAAGCCCGTCGAGCTGAGCAGGTCGGGCGGCTTCGCGGTCATCGTCTCGGCGTCCGGTGCGGCGCTCGACAGCCGTGTCCTGCCCATCTGCGCCGACGGCTGCCCGATCCGCGCAACGCGGTCGTGGTGGTCGGGCTCGCGGCACAGGACACACGGGCCCGTGACCTCGTGGACGGCGCGAAGGTCCTCAGAACGTTCGGTGAGTACGTCCCGGTCCGGGCCGCCGTCGCCGGCGCCACGCAGATCATCGACTGGCTGCCCGGTCCTCGCGCCGCAGGCGACCAACCTGGTCCACGGCGAACCGGATGCGGCGGCCGCGCTCCGGGGAGCGGGTGCTGGTCAGGTGACGGACCGCTCTCGGCCTCCGCGCCTCAGCAGGGCAGCGGCCGACCAAACGGTGTCCGCAGATCAGGAGGCTCCGGCTCACGCGGAGCCCTGGGGCGCTTGGCCTCCTGCATCCGCTGCATGATCGTCGCCTCCTCGGCGGGGACGCGGTACGCCGTCCGTGATGGCGCCGCGTAGGCGTAAGCCACTTCCCCGGACGCTCGCCCGTCCATGAGGCAATCGGCTCCGCTGCGGGACCAGTCCGGTCCTTCGCGCGGGCCGGGCGCCCCCAGGGCCGTACGGCCCCCTGCGGCAAGGACGGTCCGGGCCGTGGTCCGGACCGTCCGGCTCATGCCTCCCGACGGGCGTTGGAGTTGGCTGTGAGTGACGGGAACGACCCCGATCAGGGAGGGCGATGACAGTGGGCACGAGCCTCACACCGGAGTTCTGGGAGCATTTCTCCGTCCTGTTGGTGCTGGCGCTGGCGATGACGGCGATCCTCGCCGCGGTGTTCACCACGGCGTTCGAAGCGCTCATCGCCCGGCTGCGTGACCGTCGGCGGCACGGACCGGCGGCCCCGCGAGAACCGCACCGGCAGGCGCCGTCCGACCACCGGACCCGTGTTCGTTCCCACCGTCAGAGCCGGCGGAGCCAGCCGTCGGCCACCCCGTGGAGCTTCTGCTCGGTCGGCCGCAGGTGCTTGTCGTCGATCCGGTAGGAGAGGTGGTCGACGACTTCCACCACACCGTCCAGCCGACGTGTCATGCCGACCGCGACGGGTATCTCGCTGCGCCGTTCCAGCTGCCCGGTGAGGGTGACCACACCGTTGTGCGCTGTGACCTCGATGGTGTGCGGGGCCAGCCAGAGCGTGTTGCCGAGGACCTCCTGCCGGACCTCCCGGACGATCTCGTCGTCGGAACGCAGGAAGACCTTGAGCAGGTCGCCGCGGGTGACAATGCCGACCAGCTGGTCCTGCTCGTCCACCACGGGCAGGCGTTCGACACGGTGCCCGGCCATCAGCCGGGCCGTCTCGGTGACCGTGGCATCGGAGCGGATGGTGACGGCGGGCGTCGACATGACACCGCCTGCGGTGCTCGCATGGCTCTTGACGGCCTCGCGCCGGGTGCCGTGGCCCATCAGATGCCTGTGGTCGTGCTCGGGATCGCGGGCCTGGTGCAGCATGAGGTCGGTCTCGGAGACCACACCGAGCACCCTGCCGTCCTCGTCGACCACGGGAAGGCCGCTGATGCGGTGCTCCTCCAGGAGCCGCACCAACTCCTTGAACGGTGTGCCGTACCCGGCCGTGACGACGTCGCCGACCATGACGGCGCCGACCTTCGTGGGCTTCATGTCCGAGCCTCCTTCAGGGCCATGACCCGTGCGGTGACGGGTCGTATCGAGAGCCCGCCCTTCCGGCCGGCCCGGCCCCCAGCCTCCGGCGCGCGGTTCCACGCCGACAGGGGCTGACCGGGTACACGAACCGGGCTGAGTGGCCCCTCCTGCCCGTTGCCGCAACGTGGCACGGTGAAATCGGAGCCCCCTGCTGCACGACGTGGCAGTCCGGCGAAAGGCGGTGGGGACGATGACCCTTCCCCTGGTCGTAGGTGTCGACGGATCGGACGGAAGCCTGCTCGCGGTCGACTGGGCGGTGGACGAGGCCGCCCGCCACGACATTCCGCTACGCCTGGTGTACGCCTCCCTTTGGGAGCGCTACGAGGCCGGAGTGCCGTCGGACAGCGGGGAGCGCCCCTCGGAACGGGTGCTGGCCGAACACATCGTCGCCTCCGCGGCAGAGCGCGCCGCACTGCGCAGCCCGGATGTGAAGGTCACCGCCGATGTCCTCCTCGACGACGCGGTGCGCGCCCTCCTGAGCGCGGGCGAGGGAGCACATGCCCTGGTGACCGGGTCGCGGGGCAGGGGCGAGCTGACTGGGCTGCTCCTCGGGTCGGTCGGTTTGGCGGTGGCGGCCCGAGCGCACTGCCCGGTGATCGTGGTGCGGGGCGACAAGGCGGGCCTGGCCGGCGGTCACGAACGGATCCTGCTGGGTGCGGGGGAGCCCGTCTCCGGCGCCGAGGCCGCGCGGTTCGCCTTCCGTGAGGCCGAGGTCCGCAACTGCGTTCTGGACGTGGTCCGGGCCTGGCGTTGCCCCGCCCACGAGGTCGGCAACCAGGTGGTGCTCGCAGAGGTCGCCCGCCAGCAGGAGGACAAGGCGTCGGCGCTGCTCGATACGCTGCTCGGCGAAGCCCGGTCCGCTCATCCGAAGGTCAGGGTCCGCAGTGTGACGGCCGAGGGGCCGGCGCACCGGATCCTCGTGGACCGTTCCGCCGCCGCCGACCTGGTTGTCGTAGGAGCGAGGCGTCGGCACGGACACGTCGGTCTTCAACTCGGCCGGGTGGCCCACACGCTGCTCCACCATGCGGAATGTCCGGTGGCGGTCGTGCCGCAGACGGAGTGATCCTTGCATTCGTCCACAGGCGCTGTCGCGGGCGAACCGCTCAGTCGATTCCCGCAGCGGAGGGGAGCGCCGCATGGCCGTTCGGCCTCATACGCGATTGCTCCAGTACCGCGGGGTACGGCCCTGATCGAGCGGCCCGCCCACCCTCCACGTCGGCGACTTGCGTGGAGGGAGCCGAAGTGAGCGGCTGGACGTGGGAGTACGACGGATACCTGCGCGCCGACGAGCGGCTGCGGGAGTCGCTGTGCACGACGGGCAACGGCTACTTCGCCATCCGCGGCGCCCTGCCCGAGTGCACCGCCGACGACGTGCACTACCCCGGGACCTACGCGGCCGGTTGCTACAACCGAATCGCCTCGGACGTGGCGGGACACCGGGTCGAGAACGAGGACATGGTCAACCTGCCGAACTGGCTGCCGCTCCGGTTCCGGCTGCCTGGAGGCGACCGGTTCACGTCGGACACCTCGACGGTGCTCCACCACCGCCAGGTCCTGCACCTCGCCACCGGCCTCCTGGAGCGCCGGACCCGCTTCGCACTCAGCGACGGCGCAGTGCTGTGCGTCCGTCAGCAACGCCTCGTGCACATGGCCGATCCCCACCTGGCCGCCCTGGACACGGTGTGGTCGGGCTGCCGTCACCGCCACCGCTTGTCCCTCTTCGAGCGGCCCGTCCGGGTCGGTCAAGAGCTCGCGAAAGCTGGGCGTTCATCGAGGGTGTGGCAGGCGACGGGGTCTACGTGAACATGAAGTGCCGCATCCAGCCGGAGGCGAAGAAGCTCGGGGCCACCGTCAGGACGCAGGGGCCCTCGCAGTTCGCCCCGACCCAGCAGATGCCCACCGCCCGAGGCCGCCCGGACAGTCACCACCGAGTTCCAGAAGGACCTAGACATCCTCGGTGTCTCCGCCACCCATTCCGTCCGTGACGGGCGCGCTGCGCGTGGGCCGTTCCGGCGGTCCGGGCCAGTCTGCGTCCCATCCACTGCACAGATGTTCTCACCTGCCCCCTTCTGTCCCCTCACGTCCTGCCAGTGATCTTTGTGCGATGTACGCGGGATGCGACGCTCCGTGGGGCAACCCTTCACCTGATCGATGGCTCGCACGGAAACAGCCGTGCTCGCCGACGTGCGCTGCTGGGCCGATAAGGGATACCAGGGTGCCGGCGGCACCGTGCGCGCCCCCTACCGCACCCGCTGGGAGAACATCTCCGCCAGTCGGCAAGCCGTCAACGTCTCCCACACCGGGATCCGCACGGTCGGCGAGCAGGCCATGGTCACCCCGAAGTCCTGGCGCCTCCTGCGCAAGCCCCGCTGCAGCACCACCCGCACCACCGACCCGGTCAAGGCCGTCCTCGCCCTGCATCTGGCGACGTCAAACCGAGGTTGGAAAAGGCTCCCTACGTTGTTCTGCGGGACGTGGTGAGCCCCTCGTATGGTTCACCCACCCAGGGGTGCCGGGTGTGGTTCAAAAGGCTCTGCCGCCTGTGGCTTCCACTGATTGGCCGCCCGGTACCCCACGACGACTCGGCTGCCAATTAGGAATTGCGAATGATCGCTGAGTAGGGAATCGACAGCGAGGTCGTCGGTCGGGAGGCACCAGCAGCACACCGCACGGAGGCACCACATGGCCATGATCTGGGCCGGCATCGATGCAGGAAAGACCCACCACCACTGCGTCGCCATCGATGAGAGAGGCGAGAGGCTGCTGTCGCGCCGCGTCGCCAACGACGAACCCGAGCTCCTCGAACTCCTCGCTCATGTCTCGGCCTTGGACGAGACGGTGACCTGGGGCATCGACCTGGCCGACGGCGGTGCCGCTCTGGCCATCACGCTCCTGCTCAACCACGACCAGCCGGTGCACTACATCTCTGGCCGGGCCATCCACCGCGCCTCGGAGAGCTACCGTGGCGAGGGCAAGACCGACGCCAAGGACGCCGCCGTCATCGCCGACCAAGTCCGCATCCGCCGCGACCTGCACCCCTTACGCATCAGCGACGAAACCGTCACCGACCTCAAGATCCTTACCGGCCGGCGCACAGACCTGGTCGCCGACCGCACCCGCACCGTCAACCGGCTCCGCGCCCAGCTCACCGGGATTTTCCCTGGTCTGGAGCGGGCACTGGACCTGACCAACACCGGTCCGCTCGTGCTGCTGACCGGCTACCAGACCCCAGCCGCCATTCGCCGGATTGGCGTCAAACGGCTGGAAACCTGGCTGCGCAATCGCAGGGTCCTTCGCCCTGACCGGCTCGCCGAGACAGCCGTCGAAACTGCTGGCCGCCAGCACACCAGCCTGCCCGGAGAGAAACTCACCGCCCAGCTCGTGCACACCCTGGCGGCGGAGGTGATGGCCCTCAACCAGCAGATCACCGACGTGGACAAGGCGATCGAAGCCCGGTTTCGCGGGCATCAGGACTTCGAAGTGATCACCAGCCTGCCCGGCCTGGGTGTCATCCTCGGTGCCGAGTTCCTGGCCGCGACCGGCGGCGACATGAGCCTCTTCGGCACCGCAGACCGCCTTGCCAGCTTCGGCGGCGTCGCACCTGTTCCCCGCGACTCCGGCCAGATCAGCGGCAACCTTCGCCGGCCACGCCGCTACAACCGCCGGCTCCAACGCGTCTTCTCCATCTCCGCATTGTTCAGCATCCGTCACTGCGAGGACTCCCGCCGGTTTTACGAACGCAAGCGCGCCGAAGGCAAGCGTCACATCCAGGCCGTCCTGGCCCTGGCCCGCCGCCGCGTCAACGTCCTCTGGGCTCTTCTACGAGACGGACGGCCCTATGAGGCCGTACCACCCACTGCCCAGGAGGCTTGACAGACCGCATTAGGAATCAGTGGCTCCCATTCGGCCCACAGCGGTCGCAAGCCTGTGCGGGGCCGAGTCTCGATGGCCGGGAGCGGTCGCCCTCCGTTGGGGGCCCTACACCGGCCTGCTGAAGGGCAGGGACGGCGTAGCCATGCCCTACGAGGCACACGACCGGTGCAGGCGAAGCGTGAGGCGGTGCGCTTCGAGGCTGCGGAGAGGTTCGGGCAGGGGTGCGGCCGTTGGAGGCGGCCCGCCGGTTACGGGTGTCGCGGAAGTCGGCGCCCTATGTGCTGGCCCGGGCGTGCGCCTGGCATTGATGCCGCAAGGGGCATTCGAGCGCGCGTGGGCACGTTGGTGGCAGTGGACGCGATGCCGTCCGGGGGTCCCTCAGATGATTTTGATGGTCGTGGATGGCGAGGTCCGGCCGTCGATGGAGAATTCCACGCTGGTGGAGTCCGAGGGGGCGCCATCAGCGGCGCTTACGCAGACCCACATGACCGCCTGTGATTCGGCGGTGGGGATTGCGAGGTCGACGTCGGAGAAGGTCAGGCACTGGCCGTCGTCGGAAATGCTTCCCATGTAGACGGTGGTTTTCCCGTGCGCGCCCCAGACGGTCAGTTGGTGATCGGGGTTGCCCGGCACACCGAACCGCATGCCGGCGCGGGCCGGAAGAAGTGCGGTGACCGTTTGCCGCGGGATGGCTTGCGATCCGCTGTTCCGTACCTCCACACCCGGATACACGGGCCGTCCTCCCCGCTCCGCGGTCACTGTGGCGCCACCCGGCGACACAGAGAAGGCCGAGGTAACGACGATCGTTGTGGAGGGAGAGGTCTTTCCTCCGATGGTGAAGGTCAGACTGGTGGTACCGAGCGGGGTGGCGTGGCCGGCGCTCACGGCGACCCACATCACCGTCGTCCCGGGCAGCTTCAAGTCCACTCCGAGAAGACCAGCGACGTCCCGTCCCCAGACAAGATTCCGCGGTACTGCCTGGTTTTCTGGCCGGTGTTCTGGACGGTCAGCCGGTAGTCGGCGAGTGTCTGCGTACCGAAGAGCAGATTGTGGCCGGCGGGAAGGGCCACCGTCACCGACACCGCTTCGAACGCCACGCCGGCTTCGACCCGCACTCCCGGGTACCCGACCCCTCCGCCTTGCCTCAGCTTCACGTCAGGTGGCCCGCCGGGCGTCACCGTGAACTCCGCCCACTGCAAGACCACTTGACCGTTACGGCCTGCGTCGCCGACAGGAGACTCGTACAGGGGATCGTCCTTGCCGCCTGCCCGGGTGTCATTACCAGCCAGGGTGCGTCCCCCGGTGACGCCAGGACCGTTCACAAAGCTGCTGCCACCACCCCCGCCACTGGCAAAGTAGCCGGACGAGTTCCCGAAGCCCATCCCTCCACCGCCACCCGCATAGCCGGCGCCTCCACCTGCGGGGCTGCCGTAGTTGGCGCCCCAGCCGCCCCCCATACCCGGGATCGGCACCTGGCCCCCAACGGAACCGTTCACGTTGGGGCCGCCGTTCTGGCCGGTGCTGCCGCCACGCCCCCCGTAATAACTGTCAGCCGACACACCACCACCGCCAGTCGAACCCGATGCTCCATGCGCCGGCGTCCCTGTCCACTCGCCCCGCGAGTAGGTCCGTGCGTCGCAACCGCTGATGCCGCCGCCCGCACCACCACGTGCACCACCGGCATTCATGAGGCCCGCTCCGCCCCCTGCGGCGATCAGAAGCGTCTGCCCCAGACGCTGACTGAACAGTCCGCTCATTCCGCCCCCACCGTTCGGGCCTCCTCCCAGGTCGACAACGACCCGCAGGGTCTCGCCCGGCACGACGGAGATGTCCCCGGTGGCGAAACCACCCCCGCCCCCAGTCCCGCCCCCAATGCCGCTTCCGCCCCCACCCCCACCCCAGCAGCGGGTGTTGATCGTGGTGACCCCAGGGGAGCAGTGAAGTTCTCCACGCTGCCCGAATAGTTGAAGCGCCGGATATGGGTGCAGGGAACAAGGGGCGAGCTTGCGGTCCGCGCGACGGCCGTACGGGGCTCGATTGCGCTGGCGGCTATGGGGGCAGGAGCAAGGGTTTCCTGAGTCACGGCGTACCGTCCTTTCGTTACGGTTCGAAAGAATTAGTCGTGGTTTGCCTGTGCTCGGACCCGGCGCTGTCTCTAGTCGCTGGTCATGCCCTACGAGCGCGTCCAAGAAGGGAAAGGTCATGAGGTGCGGGGAAAAGGCATGATGCCGGCGGGCCTGGCCGAGCACCCACAACACGTCGTGTCCTTTGGTGCGCACGAAACATCATGCTCGACGCTTTGGCCGTGGCCTCGGAGGCTTTGGTCCTGAGATCCGCAGGGAATCGGAAGCCCAGACGGTCACCCTTCTGTGACCTCGATGGGAGTGGAAGCCGACTCGACGCCACCCATCTTGAATGTCAGCTGCGTGGTTCCCGCCAGAGCGGTCTGATTGGCCTTCACCGCGACCCACACTGCAGACTCCAAATTGTCCGGAGAGAGGGCCAGATCGATGTTCCGGAAGGTAAGGGACTCCCCATCACTCGACAGCTCGCCGTCGTAGGATCGTGTGTTCTTCGACCCGGAATACACAGTCAACTGGTAGTTGCGCCCACGTTCAGGAACGAACTCCAGACCCTTTCCCGAAGGGAGATTTACGACGATGCTCTGCGGGGACACCGGCGGTTTTCCTCGGACCCGTATCCCGGGGTATCCGGTTGCGCCACGCCGTGTCAGCTTCACATCCGGCGGCCCTGCCGGAGATGGCGAACCGGAGTGATCTCTTGCCGGTCTGTGGTGTACACCCCGAGAGAATCCAGCACGCTCGCCGATCGTCCGATGAATCCGCCAATTGCCTGCCCTTTCGGGGCGATCTTGAATTCGTGCTGCTTGCCCGGCCACAAACTCTTCCCATACGGGCCGAACCGGCGACCACGATTGGTGGTGAAATGAAGCTGAGTGACCCAACTGCTGTGGGTGCCTGCGACTTCTGTAAGGAATTCGCCATCATCCAGACTGAAGGAATCTATTGCACCTCCGGGCCCTCCGTGCCATTCCCCTTCCCGTGTGCTCCCGTCGGTCGTGAGCCATGTGCACCGAATACTGCCAACGATGTCGGCGTGTCTGACGACCACCGAAGTCAGGGCTGCAACTTCCGTGAGGTCGTCTTTGAACTCCGCACCCCCCGCGCCACCGAACAGTTGACTCCTCGTGTAAGCCATGGCCAGCCTTTCATCCTCGGACCCCATCTACGGCAACGGGCAGCTCCAACTTGTCGCACTGTCGTTCCTTTCCAGGGTTTGCTGCGCAGTCGCTTCGGCGCCATCCACGGTGGACCGAATATGTGACTTGCTGTTGATCCTCAGGACTGCGGCCGATCGTGATGTACACGGAGCCGGGTTACGAGATCACCCTCCGGTAGTTCTGCGTGTAACTGATCGATGACCGCTACCAGCCTGATGCAGGTCGTGCACTGCAAAGAGACAAGCGCGGCGACGACCGCTGGATACGACGACCGGGTGGAGGTCGTGTTCGAGGTGCCGAGCGCGCCGATGGTTTCGATTTCAGCAGCGCGGGCACCTCACCCTGCTTTGCCCGTCAGGGTTGCCATGGCGCTGGTGACGGTAGCGGTCAGGGCGAGAGTTGCTGCGAAGGTGATGGCGGCACGGCTGAAGGCAGCAGGGTATGTGGCATGGCCGCGCCGTGCGAGGTATCCCGCGGCTGTCGCAGCCAGGATGGCAATCAGCGTGACCAGGACACAGGCGAGCAGAATGATGGCGGCGTGGTCAGACATGGCGTCGGTCCTCAGTGTCAGCACAGCGGTTGCAGATGACGCCGAATCTCGCCGATCGCCTGTTCACCGTCGTTCAGGCGTCGATGATGAACAAGGACGAACAGCTCGACGGGAGGAAGGGCGAGAGAGGGGACGCGTGGGAGCAGATCATGTCCGGGATCCAGCGGCACTGGCCGAGCTGCGGGCCCGGCTGCGAGCCGGGCGCCTCGCGCGGGGTCTGAACCAGACCGAACTGGCCCGCGCTGCGCATCTGGGGCGTACCACAGTCAGCCAGGCGCTCAGCGCAACCGCACCTGCGCCCACCGCCGATACGGTGGGCGCGCTGGCACGTGCCCTGCGCTTGGACGCCTTGGTCCTGCTGGAGCTGCTGGACGCCGCGACCGGGCAGGCAGCCATGGCGGAGGGAAATGTACCGGGACGCTTGATCGCGCAGTGGGATGCGCACGATCTGGAAATCCATCCTGCTGCCGACGTCCCCGCGCCGGGCGCTGACCGACCCGGCGGCCAGAGCGGGCGGGGTCGGTCGGCCGCACTGCCCAGTTACGTACGCCGCCCACACGATGAGGAACTGGCACGCGTGGTCGCTACGGCCGAAGCGGGGCACAGCGCAATGGCGGTGCTGGTCGGCTCGTCGTCGACAGGCAAGACCCGGGCATGCTGGGAGGCCGTGCAGCTGCTGGCGGCATCGGGGTGGCGCCTGTGGCATCCCTTCGATCCCACACACGCCGAGTCGGCCCTGGCCGAACTGGTACGGGTGACACCGCATACGGTGGTGTGGCTGAACGAGACACAGCACTATCTTGCCGCCGACGGCGGGATAGGCGAACGGATTGCCGCAGCCGTACACAGCCTGCTGACCGACCCAGCCCGCGCGCCGGTCCTGGTGCTGGGCACCCTGTGGCCGCACTACGCCCACAGGTACACCGCCCCCCACCTTGGTGGGGGAAACGACCCGTACCCGAGGGTCCGCGAAGAACAGCCCAGTCGCCCGGCGGTTCGACAGGCATGTCGACGAAGACGAGGGCACTATCGCCTTGTACCGGCTCGCTGAGGAGAGGTGGGAAGCCAATGACCTCAACGGCGCCGGACAACTGCTCCAGCAGGCTGTCGACGCGGGCAGTACCGACGCTCTGACCCGACTTGCCGTGCTACGGGCATGGGCCCATGATCCCGAGGCCGCGATGGAGCTCATGCGACGGGCTGCCGACGCAGGCGACACCGAAGCTGTAGCCGAAATCATGCCGGTGCTTACCTACTCGATGCGAGAGGACGCCAGTACGGGCACACGCCCCGTTCTGTGGCCGCATGGCCTCGATCCCGATGGCAGCCCATCCGCCCCCTGGTAACCCCCACTCTTCCTCCCCACCCCGCGATTCCTTGCGCCGAACGTCACGGTGGACCAGAGGGATGGCAGCGTCGCGACCGCCGTAGACACGGGGACGATGACCCAGCGTCGAGCTGCCAGGGCGCCAGCGGCGACCGGCGGGACCGCCGTCGTTCAGGTCGCCGGGACCAGGTCGTGGCACTGCTTGCAGCACACGCGGCTGCCGACAGGCTCTCGTCCAGCGTCATCTCAGCATCCGAAGTGGAACCGTCGACGGGGATGCGGGTGTACCGGCCGACCAGCCCGGTCACAGTCGACAGCGTCGGCGGTGCCGGCTGACCGGCCTGTCGAGGAGAGGCTCCAGGCGGGACCTGCGACCGTGCTCGCCCGTGACCGGTTGGCCTTGCCGCAGGGAGACGCTCCCGGTAGCCCGGCCCCGGCGGCTGGCCGGGCACACGGGGCCGGGAGCGGCAGCGGCCATCAACTGCCGGCGGATGCCCAAGGCCCGGCAGACAGTGCTGGACCTGGCCCGGCGACTGGCCGACCCGGCGTTCCTCGCCCCGACCGCCGCACTGGCCGTCGTGACCGCCGCCCTCTCGGTCGGCGTGGGCGTCCGGTGGTGGGGTCGTAGAGGCGTAGTCCCATGAGGGTGGCGCCGGTGACCGGCTTGCTGGAATCCGCGAGCACGGTGTCGAGGAAGAGCGTATCGCCGTCGCCTGGGCCGGGAACGAGTACGTCGGCGGCAGGATACCCCCGCGTCGGCGGGGGTGATCCGCCAGCCGCTAGCCCATGACTGGGGCGTTCTGAGTGCTTCCCGCCGACGCGGGGGTGATCCGACGGGCCAGGTCCCGTCCGGGTGTTCCGCCAGCCTTCGCCCCATTCCCTGGCCGGCCAGCACGTAGCCGCGCGCCACGGCGTGCAGCACCTGCCACGGCGTCAGGTCAATGGACCGGCCGTGCTCGGCCAGCGCGACCGGCCGCAGCTGCCCTGGCCCCGCGCGAGCGGGCGGGATCAGGGTCAGCGTCGCCTGAGCCCGGTCAGCCGGTGAGCCAGGTCTGCGCGGCGTTGTCCGTCGTGCAGTGGTGTGTCTTCGCGTACGTCATGGTTCCGTTGTCGTATGGGCGGTCGGTGGCGTCCGCACGGCCGGTCTTCCGGGCCGTGGGCGGGGCTGTGCCGTTCACAGGCACTGCGAGACGACGTGCAGGACGACGCCCGGATAGTTGGTGGATGCCGAGGCGTACCACCCCGAGGGGTTCGGAGCTGTGTTCCGGACCACCTCCGTGTAGACGAGAGTGCTGTTCAGGACCGGCGGATCCAGGTAAGCGCCACCCGACAACGGCACATGACCGGAGGGACAGTTGCCGTAGCCTCCGCCTGAGCCGTTGACGGAGTACGGCGTGGACACCAGCGTGGGAGCCGGCAGGGGCGCGCACTGCGTCGTGACGATCATTGTGTCGACACCGCTTCTTGCGAAGGTGGCGAACGACCAGCCGGTCTGGTCCGCCGTTGGTGCGTCGGCCTGCATGTTGAAGCCCGCGGGTGTCGGAGAGCCCGAACTGTCCACGAAGTAGCCGCCGCCGCCGAACGCGTACGACCCCGTGGGGCAGGTGACGGTCTGGCTGAACAGGACGTAGTCACCGATGTTCCCGGTGTGGGCCTGGAACGTCACCGAACGTGAGGTGCTCCCGGCCAGTTGCGCCGCAGGGACGCAGTCGGCAACGAGTGGCAGGTAAAGGTAGTTGGGATTGTTCAAGGTGCCGACCGCGAAGGCGCCACTGGCGTTCGGCGTCAGGCCGACGCTCGCGAGCGCCGCGTTGCCCGCTCCCGCGGAGACGGCCTTCATGCCCGCCGGGCAGCTGACCGAACCCGCCACCTGGTCGTACGCCTGACCGGCGAGATTGCCCCATCGTTGGGTGAAGTTCACCGGCGCGAATGCGGCCGCCGACGTGGCGAACAGTAACCCGGCTGCGAAGAGTGTCGCGACGAGGGCCAGAATTCTTCGTGATCTCAAGTCATGTCCCCTTCCGATGCGGACGCCGACCCGTGCCCGGCCTGCCGCTGACCGGCAGCGGAGGTCACGTAACGGCGCGGGATCGGCGCTGCCTGCGCATGAACTACGGTGGGATTCGCCGGCACCGCGGTCGAGCGTTGTTCCGATGGATGGACCGCTGCCATGCTCAGGCGGGACTGGCGGCGACAGGAGGAGCGTGCCGCTCAGCCGGATACTGGTTCACACAGCCCCGGATCCGCCTGAGTTGCCGGGCCCCCGGCCGTCACCGGGGTGCCGAGCCGCGCTGCCGCAGTAGGTCGGTCATCAGATGCATCTCCGACCGCTGCGCCTCGACCATCCCCTGCGCGAGCCTCTTCTCCTGGGGGACCGTGCACTGCTGGGCGCAGGCGCGAGCCATGTCGATGCCGCCCATGTGGTGGGTGTACATCAGCTGGAGGTAGAGGATCTCCGCCTGTCTGCCCTTGAGCTTGCCGAGCTGACCCAGTTCCGTGTTGGTGGCCATGCCGGGCATCAAGGAGCCGTCCTTGATCTGGTGGCCCATGTGGCCGCCCTGCATCCAGGTCATGTAGCCGTCGGGTGAGGTCACGGGCAGGTTCCACAGGTCGAGCCAGCCGAGCAGCATGCCGCGCTGGTTGGCCTGGGTCTGGGCGATGTCGTAGGCGAGGCGGCGGACGTCCTCGTCGGGGGTGCGGTCGCGGACTATGTAGGCCATCTCGACGGCCTGTTGGTGGTGGACGGCCATGTCTCGGGCGAAGCCGGCGTCGGCGGAGTCGGCCGTGGGGACGGTGGCCGACTCCTTGTCGTTGTTGCTGGTGGCGGCGAGCAACGACAGGGCCAGGACGATGGTGACCACGGCCGCCGCGCCGATCATCAGCCAGCGGCCGATGCCGGGGCGGTGGCTCTGGGTGTCGGTGGGGTCGGTGGCGTCCGGCGTGGTGAGGGTTGTGTCGGTCATGACGCGGTGAGCCCGTTCGTGCAGGCGGCGCCGGGTTCGGGGGTCTGCGGGCCCTGGACGTACTTGGTGAGGAACTGCTCGACCCTCGGGTCGGAGGCCGTCTTCACGCTGAGCTGGTGTGCCCAGGCGGTCAGCGTGATAGCTCCGGACTGGGTCTTGTCCGGGCTCATCAGCGTGTAGGGGGTCTTGGAGACCTTGGCGGCGAGGGCCTTTACGTCGGCGGCGGTGGCCTTGTCGTTGTACGTGACCCAGACCGCGCCGTGTTCGAGGGAGTGGACGGCGTTCTCGTTCGGGAGGGCCTTGGTGTAGACGTTGCCGTTGCAGGTCATCCACACCGGGGCGTGGTCGCCGCCGACGGGCGGTTCCTCGGGGTAGTCGACCTTGGTCTGGACGTGGTTGCGGGTGAGCTTCTTGGCGTCCCAGACCTTTTCGCCGGATATCGGCTTTGCGGCTTCGGCGGCCTTCTGTTCGTTCTTCTGGTTGGCGTTGTTGACGGCGTAGGTGCCCCAGCCGACCAGTCCGGCGACGATGACGGTGCTGAGGGCGATGGTGATGATGCGGTTGCGGCGTTCGCGAGCTCTTTCGACGCGGCGCATCGCCTCGATGCGGGCCTTGCGGTCGGCTGCGGCCTGCTTCTTGCTGGTCTTGGACATGACTGGGTGTTCCTCGTCCCCGCCGGACCGTGTCGTCGGGCGGCGGTGGGTGCAGGGGTGGATGAACGGACGCTGTGCGCCGCGCGCGTGAGCGCACGGAATGGCGTCCGTCTACGTCCGCTGCACCTGGAGGAAGTGAAGGTCGGGAGCGCCGCGCGTGGGTGTGAGGCCGAGGGAACAGGCGAGGGCGGCCGGGCCGGGGAGACTGGGGATGCGGGGCAGGACCGCCGGCGCGGGCTGGGTCGTGGTGGGGAGCACCGCCCGGACACCGTGCGCGTCCTGAGCGCAGCAGACGTCACCGGCAGGGCAGTTGCCCGGGTGCGTCACCTTCACCACGCGGTGCTCGGTCGGATGGGTCGGTGTCGTCCCGGCGGTCGGCATAGCGGTCATGGGCGCGGTTGCCAGGTCAGCGGCGGCATGTGCTGCGGGGCCCAGGCACATCACCAGCGCTGTGAGCAGCATGACCAGGGCGTGGCACAGCGCCGCGGACCGCGTGGTCCGCCACGCGCCGCGACGCCCGTGCTGTGTCCGGCTGCTCATCACGGCGATGCTAAGCGGCCGCTGTGAACGGACTGTTGGCGGGGTCGGGGCGGTCAGTGCTCATGGCCCTCCTCTTCTTCCGTCTCCGGGTAGACGAAGGTGCGGGTGACCAGGTGGTTGGGGGCGGTCAGGGTTTCGTGCAGGATGCGGCCCGTCTCGTCGAGGGTGAGGTCGAGCTGGGTGTGCTCGGCGGGGTAGGCGAGAGCGAGCCGGCGGTGGCCGTTCTCGTCGGGCAGCCGGGTGGTGACCGGGGCGGTGCCGCTGCCGTACGGTTCGGCGGCGAGGAACTCCTTGCCGGTGATGGGGAGTTGCTTGAGGTCGCCGAGGCCAAGGGCGGTGTTGCTGGTGACCAGTTCGTGCACGGTGAGGTGGGGGACCTTCTGCATCGCCGCGACGGTCTCACGCAGCAGCGCGGCGTCGGGGCGGGGTGGCCAGGTGATGGCCAGGCCCGCGCGGCCGCCGGCCCATTCCTCGCCCGCGGAGGCGGTGAGGGTGAGGCGGCTGGTGCCCGTGCGCCAGGTCAGCGGGGTGTAGAAGCAGCCGGTGCCGCAGCCTCGCAGGGCCAGCTGCCGCTTCTTACCGCGCGGATCGGCGAGGGTGGCCGTGAGGCCGTAGGACTGCTTGGCGGGGGCGCCGACCTGGGGCGCTGTCAGTTCGATGATGAGCTGGCCGGTACTGGCGCGGGCGCTGATGCCGATCTCTCCGGCGCGGGTGCCGGCGGGCACGAGGGGGCCGGTCGTCGGGGGCGCGAAGGACAGCGGGCGGTTGGTGTCGGCGGGTGCACGCACCACGGTGAGGGCGGCCGACAGGACGAATACGACGGCCAGGACAGAGGCTTCGACGCGAGCCGGGCGGTACGCGAGGCGGCTGCGCCCGCGGTGCAGGTGGCGGCGCGAGAGGTAGGCGAGGCCGGCGGCCACCGCGACCAGCGCGATCTTGACGACCAGGAGCCGGCCGTATCCGGTGGTGAAGACGTCGCCGAGCGGGACGAGCAGCAGCGCGGCCACGACACCGCTCGCGACCACCGCCGCGAACAGCCAGGCGGCCAGCCGTGCGTAGGCCAGCAGCAGGGTGCGGGCGGCGGCACGTTCCCCGCGCCAGGCGACCGTCGTGCGCAGGACCTGCACCAGAGCACCGGCCCACAGTGCGGCGGCCGCGAGATGGATCAGGGTCAGCACCGGTCCGGCGACGGCCTGTTCGGCCTGCGGGTGTGCGCGCAGGGCTTCGGCGACGACCACGGCGGCGAGCGGGACGAGTGCCCAGGTAGGGCGGCGGGCGAGAACGGCGACGGCCGCGAGGGCGAAGCCCGCCATCTCGATCAGCGAGAGGATGCCGGGGCGGGTGTCGATCGCCGAGCGCAGCGAGCCGCCGCCGATCACCAGTGTGGTGAGGCCGAGGGCGGCGGCGCAGCCGACGAGGGCGGCGGGCAGCGCCCACGAGCGGGGCCGCTGCGTGGGTGCGTCGGGAACACGGGTGGTGAGGCGGTGGAGCGCGGGCTCACCGAAGAGCAGGGCCAGGGTGGTGAACAGCAGCCAGCGCAGCACGGTGGTGGGGACCGGGTCCTTGGCGGTCGTGCTCTGGCCGGAGGCGAGGGCGACGGAGCGTGGGCCGATGGCGAAGCGGTAGCTGCCGGTCATGATGTCGCCGTCCTGGGCGGTGACCGTCCAGTCGACTGCGTGCACGCCCTCCGCTGGCCTGCCGCGCAGCGGGAAGGTGAGTGTCCGGCCGCCCTGGCTCTTGGTGGGCTTGCCGAGCGTGGCTGCGGGCGTGAGGCGTACGGCGGAGGCGCCGCCCACGCCGACCGGCTGGTCGAAGACGAGGACCAGTGCGGCCGGGGAGTCGGGGACGGTGGCGTCCGCGGCCGGGCTGGTGAACAGCAGGGTGGCGTGCGCGGAGGCCGGGGCGGCGGTGCCCAGCAGCACGGCTAGGACGAGCGAGGCCAGCGTGAGGAGCGCGGCGCCGGGGCGCCGGAGGGTTGGTGGGAGGGCGGTCACCGGTCAAGGTTCTCCGGTCGGCTGGTCGGGTCGGTCGGCGGGGTTGTCTCGTGACGGAGGCGGTGCAGTTCCTCGCGGGCGGCGCGCAGCTCGCTCTGCAGCCCGGGGCCGGGCCCGGCGTGGCAGGCGCGGTTGCGGGCCATCGGGCGGACGCAGCAGAACCAGGTCAGTGCGGCGGCCGGCGCGGTGGCGGCGAGGGGCAGCCAGAGGCCGCTCATGCCGGATGGTCCTGGATGCCGCCCTGCGGGGTGCGCTCGGCGCGCAGGGCGTCGATCTCCTTGCGCAGGCGCAGGAGTTCCTGCTGATCGGCGCCGGGGTCGGGCTGTGCGCCGTGCTTGGGGCGCATCATGAACCACATCATCGCGCCCATGCCGACGGGGCAGGCGAGGGCGGGAAGCACGTACAGCAGCTGTTCCATGGGGGATGCTCCTCAGGTCTGGGGTATGCGGGCGAGTTCGCGGCGCAGGGCGCGTTCGGAGATACGTCCATAGGCGATGAGCCGGTCGTCGTGGAGGAGGCCGGGGGTGAACAGCAGGCGGTGGCGGGCGGCGAGTTCGCGTCCCTGGTCGGTGTCCACGGACACCTCGGTGACCTCGGCGTCGGTCTCCGCGAGCAGTTTCTTCGCGCGGTCGCACCAGGCGCAGTCGGCCTGAGTGAGCAAGGTCAGCGCGATCACGACTTCACTCCGGCCTTGAGGTCGGCGAGGAGTTTGTCGACGGGGACGTACATCGTGTAGTCGGGGGCGCCGCCGTAGTCGGCGCGCCAGCGGACGGTGCCGTCCGGGCCGATGAGCAGGAAGCTGTGGCCGTCGCGGGAGTCGCCCATCATGCCGTACTGGTTGGCCCCGTACTCCTTGGACACCTTCAGGTCCGGGTCGGACAGGACCGGCGTGGCCAGGCCCATGTCCTTGGTCTTGCGGGCGATCAGGTCGGCCGGGTCGGAGGTGATGGAGACGATGTCGTCGATGCCGGCGGCCTTCACCTTGGCGGCGGACTTCTCCAGGGTGGTCATCTGGTCCCAGCAGGGCTGGCAGGTCAGCCCCTCCTGGAAGTACAGCAGGACGTTCTTGCCGCGGTAGTCGGCCAGGCTGACCTGCTTACCGGTGGAGGCGGCGAGGGCGAAGGCGGGCGCAGTCCCGCCGATGCCGGGGCTGCCGACGTCGTACGACGACGCACCACTGCTGGAGGTATTGCGGGCCGGGGAGGTGGAGAAGACCGCGTACAGCGCGACCAGTGCGACCACGGCGACCGCCGAGCTGACGATCCATGTCAGGCGGCGCCGCTTGGCCTGCCGGCCGGCGGCGATCACGGCGTCAGGACGCCGTAGCGGGGGTTTCTTGTTGCTGGTGGTGCTCATACGGGGCGGTCCTCTCCGGAGGAGGCGGCAGGAACGGGGGGCTGCGGTACGTCGCAGCAGTCGGCGGAGGAAGCCCTCGCCTCGGCGCCGGGGGAATGGCGGGCGGGGGCGGTCAGATGGGCGCGCGCCTGCCGTGCGAGGAAGACGGCGAGCGCGATCAGGAGGACGGCCAACGCCCAGCCGGGCAGCCAGCCAAGGGCCTTCGTGACCAGGGACGCGGTGTGCTGAAGATCGGCGGCGACCCGCACCCGCCAGCCGTCCGAGGCCATGTCGGGCCCGCGTACGGCCTGGATCAGGGTCAGTGCGCCCATCGCGATCAGGAGGATTCCGGAGGCGGCACTGCCCAGTGACATGCGCCGCTTCAACCGGCCTATTCGAAGGGTGACCTGGCGGCCCTGGAGGAGACGGCCCGTGCCCCAGTCACGACGGTCCCAGACCAGGGCGAGCAGGCACAGCGGGGCGACCATCCCGGCGACGTACGTCAGTGAGACGGCCAACGCGGCGGGGAAGGAAGCGGCGGCACCGGAAAGCACGGCGACTCCGGCCAGCACCGGCGCGCAACAGGAGCTGGCCGCGCCGGAGAAGACCCCGAGCCCGTACACCGAGCCGAAGCCGTGACCGGACGGGGCACGGCCCGCGATCATCGGCAGCTGCGGCTTCCATCCGGCCAGCAGGGCGATGCCGCCCACGGCCATCGCAGCCCCGCCGATCGAGAACACCAGCAGATGATGGCCGGAGATCAGCGAGACGAGAGCCGTGGCACCGAGCCCGATCGGGACGATCACCGTGGCCACCCCGGCGGCGAAGACCAGCGTCGCGGCCAGAACTCCGGTACGGCGGCGGAAGCCGGTCGCCAGGTAGGCGGGCAGCATCACCGAGACGCAGCAGGGCGCGAGGAGCGCCACGACCCCACCGAGGAACGACGCCAGCAGCGTCGTGCCGAACAGCAGCTCACCCACGCGCACGACCTCCGGATATCCGACACCTGAACTCCTAAGGAGATTAGGTTATGGCGGGCGGAGTGTCCACCGAGAGGCGTCAGCGCAGGTCAGCGCATGGTGGAGACCTGCGCGGGCGGGGTGCCGTCCGGGCAGTAGTTCAGCTGCGTCGCCGCCGCGGCCGGGCCCCCGACGACCAGGACCGGCAGGGCGAGCGCGATCGCCGCGGTCAGTGAACCGGCCACGACGCGGGCCCGGCCGAGCGGGCGGCGGGGCTCGATGAGGCGGTGTACCCGGCGGGCCGCGGTGGAGCCGCCGGCCGCGAGGGCCGCAGCAGGGGTACGGCCCTGAGCGACCGCGAGCAATGCGGCGGCCGTGGTCAGGCGTCCGGAACGGGCGGCGGCCACGTCGTCGGCGCGCATCTCCACCAGCCGCGCGATCTCCGCCTCGGCGGTACGGAACAGAGGGACACGGGGGAAGGCGCGGGCCAGGGTCTGCGCCCAGGCCAGCACGGCGTCGTGCCGCTCGGACTGGTGGGCGCGCTCGTGCGCGAGGACGGCGTCGAGCTGGTCGTCGTCCAGCGTGCGCAGGGCGCCTGTGGTGATCACCGTACGGCGATGGCGGCCGGGCAGGCAGTAGGCGGCGGGCTCCTCACGGTCGAGGACGACCACCCCGCGCACCGGATCGGCACGGCCGACCATGTCCAGTACCTCCCGATGGTCCTGCCGCTCACGCCGGATGCGCAGCAACGCGGCACCGGCACACCAGGCCGTCCGCCCCAGCACCGCCAGCGCGAGCACCGCCCCGGCCGCACCCGCCGCCGCCCCGCCGGGCGAGGCGTACTGCGCGGTCAGCGCCATCACGCACGCCTGCAGCAACTGCGCGAGGTCCGCGCTCACCCGGACCGTGGGCACGGTCAGTGCCAGGCCCGCCATGACCGCCGACGCCAGCGCGGACACGCCGAGCGCCTGCCACACCACGATCCCGAGCCGTGGGGCGCGCTCGGTCCAGCCGGCCCTGGCAAGCAGCCGGGGCGCCAGGGTGCACAGCAGCACGGCGTACGCGAACAACACGGCGGCGACGATCACAGCGACCCCTCCTTCCGTACGGCCTCGCCCAGCAGCCGGTGCAGTTCCTCGGCCTCGCCGGGCTGCATGCCCTCCACGAACCGGGCCAGCGTCGCACCCCGGTCGCCGGCCGCCGCGAACGCCTCGCCCATCAGCCCGGCCACGTACTCCTCGCGCGTGTGCGTGGCGCCGTACCTGAAGGCGCGGCCGTCCTTCTCCTTGGCCAGCCAGCCCTTGCGATGCAGGATCTCGGTGACGGTGTGCACGGTGTTGTACGCGGGCTCGGGATCACGGCCGAGGGCATCGAGGATCTCGCGGACGCGCAGCGGCTTTGCCGCGCCCCACACCGCGTCCATGATCGCGGCCTCCAGCTCGCCGAACTGCGGCACCTCGAACCTCCCGATCCTGTGCACTCCGTCCGGACATCCTAAGCGGCCTAGGTGGATGGCCGGGTGGTACCGGTGATCCACGGAGAACCGTGACCAGCCCGCACACGCGGTGAATGACGGATGGGGAGCGGTTTGTGCGGCCATGACGTGCTCCTGGCCGTCGTCGGCAGGCGGCGGAGTGGTACCCCAGCACCTTCCCCTAAGTAGGTTAGGAATAAGGTCGGCTCGGCGTCCAGCGCGGCGCCGTTCCCCCTGCCTGAGCTGTGCCCTGACCGGGAGCCCGACTTTGAGCGCCAACGTCTCCGACCTCGTCACCAGCGGACCGCTCCTGCTGGCCGCGCCGCTCGCGCTGCTGGCTGGGGCACTGTCGTTCTTCTCCCCGTGCTGCCTGCCGCTGGTGCCCGGATACGTCTCGTACGCCACCGGAATGTCTGCGGCCGACGTCCGGGCGGGCCGGGAGGAGGGCCGGGGGCGCATGGTCGCCGGGACCTTCCTGTTCATCCTCGGCTTCGCCGCTCTCTTCGCGAGCTACGGCGCCGCCCTGGGCTACGTCGGCAACGAGCTCCTCGCCCACCAGGACCTGATCACCCGCGTCCTTGGTGCGCTCACCATCGTGCTCGGCCTGCTCTTCCTCGGCGCCTTCGAACGCATCCCGTTCGCCGGCCGCACCTTCCGCATCGGCTACCACCCGCGCGCCGGTCTCGCCGGTGCTCCGCTGCTCGGCGTGATGTTCGGTCTCGGCTGGACCCCTTGTATCGGTCCCACCCTCGCCGCCGTCCTCAGCCTCTCCGTCACCACCGGCAGTGCGGGCCGCGGGGCCCTGCTCGCCTTCGTCTACAGCGTCGGCCTGGGCCTGCCCTTCCTGGTCGCGGCGCTCGGCTTCAGGCGCGGACTGAAGGCGTTCGGCTTCGCCCGCCGCAACGCCCGAGGCGTGATGCGCTTCGGCGGGGCGATGCTCGTCCTCGTCGGGATTCTCCAAGTGAGCGGGATGTGGACGTACTTCGCGGGCCAACTGCGCTACTGGGTGGCGGGCTTCCAGCCCTGGCTGTGACGATGGGAGCCCGTCGGGCAGTGAGGCACTCAGCCGTCGCGGTCACTGCAGACGCGTGTGGGCGACCCGCCACATGCGGCGGGGCAACTCACCTTCCTCGAACGCGTGGACTTCGTTGAGGACCCAGCCGTCGGCAAGGGAGCCGACGAGGTGAGTCTGGCGATTCAGGTAGGCAGTTGCGCGTGGAGCAGCACGAGCGCGGCGGCAACGCGGTCCTGATCATTGCAGAGCGCGCTGACGAGCCGCCTGAGCCCCCCGGCGGTAAGTTGCGCGAGGTCACCCTGTTGAGCTGCACGGAGAGGACAGCAACGAGAGCAGTTGTCCAGCCAATCTCGGGTCGCACCGAGCTGGGTGAGCAGGTACGTGAATGCGGTGTTCTCCATCGCTTGGGCATTGCAGGACCGCATGTCGCGGCCGAACCGGTTGTCGGCGGTGTAACGCGCAGGGCAGCCTGTCAGGGGCGGACGTTGACCGTGGCCATCATGCCCAGGTCCTCGTGGTCGAGAACGTGGCAGTGGTAGACGCTGCGGCCGGGGTAGTCGGTGAACGGGATACGTAGTCGCACCGAGGCCCGGGCCGGTACCAGGACGACGTCCTGCCGCACGCCTGCGGCAGGTGCGCCAGTCAGCACGTGGAACGGCCAGGCGTGCAGGTGGAACGCGTGGTCCATGGGGCTGGTATTGACCACGGTCCACTCCTCGGTGGTGTTCAGTGCGACGGTCTGGTCGTCGCGCCCGGGGTCGAAGGTGCGCCCGTCGATGGTGAAGGCCATGCCGCCCATGCCGATCCCGCCCATGCCCATCGCGAAGGTGATCTGACGCCGTGTGCTCACGCTGTCCGACGGGATCGACGGGGCAGGCAGTCTCGCGGGCAACACGGCCGGTGCTGTGGCGGTTCCGGACGCGACGAGGGTCGCCAGCGTGACCGGGCCGGCGGCGAAGGGACCACCATGCATCATGCCGCCCATCATCCCCAGGCTGCCGCGGTTGTACGGTTCGCTGACCAGCGCGTACCGGCCGGTGCGGGTGGCGCGTACGAGTAGGTCGGCGCGGTTTCCCGGAGCCAGCACTACCTGGTCCCGATCGGCCGGGGCGGGCAGGAACACCCCGTCGAGGGCGACCTGAGTCAGACGATGACCCTCTAGACGCAGCGCGAGTACCCGGGAGACGCAGCCGTTGATGACCCGCCACCGCTGCACTGCCCCGGGCGCGGCGGCGATGACCGGCTGGTGCTGGCCGTTGGCCAGCACCAGGTCGCCCTCGCGGCCCATCATTCTGGCCATCATGCTCGGCGAGGCGACCCGGCCTGCCCCGTCCAGGGTGGTGTCGGTGACCAGCAGGACCAGGTCGTCGCTCACCGGCAGAACCGGGTCAGGACCGCCGTCGACCAGCAGCGCTCCGGCCAGGCCGGCGAAGATCTGGTCGGCGACGGTGCCGTGGTGGTGCGGGTGGTACCAGAACGTGCCAGCCGGATGGTCGGCCGGCACGGCGATGGCGTAGTCGAAGCTGTTGCCGGGCTCGACGGTGACGAACGGGTTGTCGCCATTGCCGTGCGGGGACACGTGCAGGCCGTGGGTGTGCAGGTTCGTCGGCTGGTCGATGTGGTTGATCAACCGCGCTCGCAGCACGTCCCCGGGCCGCATCCGCAAGGTCGGACCCGGGCAGGTGCCGTTGAACGCCCACGCCGACGTATCCCGGTCGGTCAGCCGAGCTCCCGGGGCAGCGGTGAGGGTCACGTCGAGCACCCCGCCACGGCTGGCCGCAACCGGCGGCTGGCGCAAACGCTCCCCGGAGGCACCGGGTTCCGTCCGGTTCCGGTCGGTGGGCGCGCCTGCACTGGTTGCCCACCCCGCGGTGCCGGCCGCCACGCCGGCCGTACCGAGTCCGAGCAACGCCAACGCCTGGCGTCGGCTGATCGGTCCGCCGCTCATGACAACAGACTCCGGCGACGCTGGTACTCGCCCTCGTCGATCTCTCCGCGAGCCTGGCGTTCGTCGAGGATTCGCCGTGCTGCCGAGCCGACCGAACGAGGTGCGGGCGGGGAGGTGAGTCCCCCCTGTATGAGCCGCACCACGACGAAGCCGATAGGCAGTGGGCCAGCCACGATGAAGACCGGCCAGATCCACATCCAGCTCATTATCGAACCATTGGCTACCATCGCGGATCACGCTCCGGTTTGCTTGAGTGGACACCGCCGAGGCGGTAATGCCGGCTCATGTTCGATTACTGGGACCGGCTACTGTCAGCGCCGCTGATGCGGGACTCTTCTGTCCGTCGGGAGACTGTGGCCGTTGATGCCTGTCACCGGGACCTCGGCTTGTGTGCGGCGAGGTGTTCGCGGGCCTCCGTGTAGGTGTCCGCGTCGATCTCACCGGAGGCGAAGCGGCGGTCAAGGATCTCCTCGGGTGTCTCTCGTGGTGGCTGTCCGGGGCCTTGTGCGTCGGCACGACCTGTGGGGTGCTGCGTGAGTCGGACCACTGCCCACACGATGAAGCCGAGCAGCGCGATCCACACGAGAGGTATGAAGGCCATCCAGGCCCAGCCGCCGCCGTCCCAGTACATCACTGTGCTCACCTCCAGAGAGGTTTCCTGATCTCACTGTCCCTCCGGGCCTGAAGCCGGTGCCAGGGCTCTTCGGCCCCTGAGTCAGGCCGATCGGTGTCTCTGGCCGGTCGGCCTGACAGGGCGAGGCCCCGCCCACGCATGGGCTTCGTGTATGCGCGTAACCACAAGGCGGCCGGAGGGGCCGCGGGGCGCGACAGCCTGGACGGGGCTGGTCAGGCCGCAAAGCCGGCGAGGGCACGGTGAGCAATGCACCGGGCGAGGGAACCCGCTATCGCGCCACCGCCGTGGACACCGACAGCCTGAGCGTGCCGAACGGAACGGGTGGGAGGCGGAGCCGTGGCCCCGCCTGGATGCCCGGAGCGGACGCGAGGGGGCAGAAGCCCCATCCGTGACCTGTCGACCCCGTCCGGCGGGCAGATTCCTGTGTGCGTCACAGCACAGGTAGGGGATACCCCCGAGGGGTATATTGTCTCCATGTTCGGGAGGGGTGGAAGGTCGCCCTCCGCGAAGAGCGGCCCACGCACCTGCATCCTGAGGAAGAAGCCATGACCACTGAGACGAACACGAGCACGAGCTCCTGCTGTGGCGGCGGTTCTTGCGGCACCGGCGCCACGGACGACGTTCAGGGCGTCGGCGTCACCACGGTCTACAAGGTGTCCGGGATGACCTGCGGCCACTGCGAGGGCGCGGTCTCCCAGGAGATCTCCGCGCTGGACGGCGTCACCGCGGTCACCGCCGTCGCCGCGACCCTCATATACCACCGCCGACTCACCAACTGAAATGACGTCTTAAGATGTGCGCCGAGAAGGGCGCCTGCCGGGCATCTGCCCTGGTCAGGCGCCCTTTTTCTGCGTCTAGAAGAAGCCCAGCTTCTTCGGCGAGTAGCTCACCAGCAGATTCTTCGTCTGCTGGTAGTGCTCCAGCATCATCTTGTGTGTCTCGCGGCCGATCCCCGACTGCTTGTAGCCGCCGAACGCCGCGTGCGCCGGGTACGCGTGGTAGCAGTTGGTCCACACCCGGCCCGCCTGGATCGAACGGCCCGCGCGGTACGCGGTGTTGATGTCGCGGGTCCAGACGCCCGCCCCGAGCCCGTACAGCGTGTCGTTGGCCATCTTGATCGCGTCGTCGAAGTCGTCGAAGGACGTCACCGAGACGACCGGACCGAAGATCTCCTCCTGGAGGATCCGCATCCGGTTGTCTCCCTCGAAGATGGTCGGCTGGACGTAGTAGCCGCCCTTGAGCTCACCGTCGTAGTCGATGCGTTCGCCGCCGGTGAGGACCTTGGCGCCCTCCTGCCGGCCGATGTCCAGGTAGGAGAGGATCTTCTCCAGCTGGTCGTTGGAGGCCTGGGCGCCGATCATCGTGTCGGTGTCGAGCGGGTGACCCGGCTTGATCAGGCGGGTGCGGGCGACCGCGGCCTCCATGAACTCGGCGTAGTGGCCGCGCTGGACGAGGGCCCGGGACGGGCAGGTGCAGACCTCGCCCTGGTTGAGCGCGAACATGGTGAAGCCTTCGAGGGCCTTGTCGCGGAAGTCGTCGTCGTGCGCCCAGACGTCGTCGAAGAAGATGTTCGGGGACTTGCCGCCCAGTTCGAGGGTGACCGGCTTGATGTTCTCCGAGGCGTACTGCATGATCAGCCGCCCCGTCGTGGTCTCACCGGTGAAGGCGACCTTCGCCACCCGCGGGCTGGACGCGAGCGGCTTGCCCGCCTCCACGCCGAACCCGTTGACGATGTTCACCACGCCCGGCGGCAGCAGATCGGCGATCAGGCTCATCCAGTAGTGGATGGAGGCGGGCGTCTGCTCGGCCGGCTTGATGACGACCGCGTTGCCGGCGGCGAGGGCCGGCGCGAGCTTCCAGGTCGCCATCAGGATGGGGAAGTTCCACGGGATGATCTGCGCGACGACACCGAGCGGCTCGTGGAAGTGGTACGCCACCGTGTCGTCGTCGACCTCGCCGAGCGAACCCTCCTGCGCGCGGATCGCCCCCGCGAAGTACCGGAAGTGGTCGATCGCCAGGGGTATGTCGGCGGCCAGCGTCTCCCGCACCGGCTTGCCGTTCTCCCAGCTCTCGGCGACCGCGAGCGGTTCGAGGTGGGCCTCCATCCGGTCGGCGATCTTGAGCAGGATGTCGGAGCGCTCCGTCACCGACGTACGGCCCCAGCCCGGCGCGGCCGCGTGCGCCGCGTCCAGCGCCCGCTCCACGTCCTCGGCGGTACCCCGCGCCACCTCGGTGAACGGCTGCCCGTTCACCGGCGACGGGTTCTCGAAGTACTGCCCCCGGGCCGGCGGCACCCACTCGCCGCCGATGAAGTGGTCGTAGCGCGCCTGGTAGGAGACGATCGCGCCCTCGGTGCCGGGCGCCGCGAAACGGGTCATGGTGGCCTGCCTCCTTGCAGATGCGCTGCCCGCCGTTGGGCAGCTCCCGGCGCGGAGGCTAGGGGAGCGGACGTTGCGAACACGTTGCGCCGCAGGTCAGCCGACCGGTACCGCGAGCTCCGCCTCCAGGGCCGCCAGCCGGGACCGTACGACCGCCGTCGGCCGCACCGCCGCGAGCGCCCGCCACACCTCGACGTCGTCCTCGCCCCACGGCGCGTGCGCCCAGTCCGCGAGCAGGTCGGGGTCCTGACACCCGATCAGCGCGGCCCGCAGCCCGTCCGCCAGCCGCCGCCTGAGCCGTACGACCGCGGGCGCCTGCGAGCCCGGCAGCAAGGGCCCCGTGTACGCCCCTGCGGCCGCCGCCACCGAGCCCGCCTCCAGCCGCCGCTCCACCACGGTCGCGTCCGACTCGACCGGCGCGGTCAGCCGGTACGGCCGGGAGGCGAGCAGCCCCGGACCCAGCAGCCTGCGCAGCCGGACCAGTTCCGCCCGGAGCGTCACCGGCGTCACCGACTCGTCCTCGTACAGCGCGCACAGCAACTCGTCGCCGGTCAGCCCCTCCGGGTGGCGGGACAGCAGCACCAGCAGCTCGCTGTGGCGGCGGCCGAACCTGATCCGGCGCCCGTCCAGCCGGAGCTCGGCCTCGTCACGGCCGAGCGCCGTCAGCGCGGGCGCCTCGTCGGCGGGCACCGGCGGATCGAGCAGCGCCAGCTGCGACTCGGCGGCCCGCGCCACCGCCTGGACGAAGCCCAGACTGTGCGGATGCGCCAGCCGGTCGCCGCCGGTGATGTCGACGGCACCCAGCACCCGCCCGGTGCGCGGATCGTGCACCGGCGCCGCCGCGCACGTCCACGGCTGCACCCGGCGGATGAAGTGCTCCGCCGCGAACACCTGCACCGGCCGGTCCACGGCCACCGCCGTCCCCGGCGCATTGGTCCCTACCGCGGTCTCCGACCAGCGGGCGCCCGGCACGAAGTTCATCCGGTCCGCCCGGCGCCGGGTCGCCGGATGCCCCTCGACCCACAGCAACCTGCCGTCCGCGTCGCACACCGCCAGCAGATGCTCGCCGTCCGCCGCGAACGTGCCCATCAGCTCCCGGAACAGCGGCATCACCCGGGCCAGCGGATGCTCCGCCCGATAAGCCCCGAGGTCACCGTCCGTCAGCTCCACGCGCGCCGCGCCGTCCGGTCCGACCCCGGCCCGCGCGGAACGCCGCCACGACTCGGCCACCACGGAACGCACCGGGCGCGGCACGGTGCCCGCCGTGGTGAACGTCTCGTGCGCCCGGCGCAGCACCCGGACACGCTCGGCAGGGTCTGCCCCCGGCTCCAGGGCCACCCAGGGATCGGTCAACTCGGCCTCCCGACGGCGATGCGGCTGCGGACATCGTCACTCGCGGTGTCCGCGCCGACAACCGTTTCGACCGGCCTCACCGGGAGGACAGCCCTACCGGCCTCACTCCGACTGCCCGACCAGTTTCATGTAGCGCACCCAGTCCCAGTGCTTGCCCGGATCCGTGTGGTCGGTCCCCGGTACCTCGACATGGCCGATGACGTGGTCCCGGTCCTTCGGGATGCCGTACCTGTCGCAGATGGACGCCGTCAGCCGCGCCGACCCCTTGTACAGGGCGTCGGTGAAGTACTCCGGCTTGTCCACCCAGCCCTCGTGCTCGATGCCGACGCTCCGCGTGTTGTAGTCCCAGTTCCCCGCGTGCCAGGCCACGTCCGACTCCCGCACGCACTGCGCGACATGCCCGTCGGCCGACCGCACCAGGTAGTGCGCGGACACCCGCTCCTTCGGGTTCTGGAAGATGGACAGCGTGCCGGCGTACGACTGCTGCGTGACATGGATGATCACTCGGTCGATGACGTAGTCGTCGGGGCGCCGGGCCGACGTCCGGTTCTCGCTGCTCGCCGCCTGCCACTCGGCCGACGGATAGTCGACGACCCCGGTCTGCGCGCCCGCCCGGCCCGCGGGGAGCAGCGCGTACGGGACGGCGGCGAGGGCCGCGCCCTTCAGGAGGCGTCGCCTGCTGGGGAGCGGTCGTGCCCGGTCCATGGATGGGTTGCCTTTCGGAAGCGTGCTCGAAGCACGGGGGAGTCGAGGGGCGGTCAGCGGCGCAGGGCGGCCGCCGTCTCGCGCAGTCGCGCATGCAGTCCGCGGTAAGTCTCGCGCGCGGGCAGCCACTCCTTGCGGAGCTTGGCCACGCACGTGTAGTTGGTGTCGCACACGTTGGCCAACGGCGATTCCACCGTCTGGGTTGCGTACTGGTACGCGTCGAGTTCGCCGAACCCGTAGTCGCGCACCAGCCACTGCACCAGGTCGAGCTGCGATATCCGGAAAGCGTCCTCCAGCGGACGCGCCGACCCCGTCGAGACGATGTGCGTGTCCGACTCCAGCCGGGGCCACGGCGTCGCGATCCCCTTCAGCAGCTCGACGATCACCACGGTGTTCATCGCGCACTCCACGGCCACCCCGCAGGTCTCGCCCTCGCCCTGCCGGGCGTGCCCGTCGCCGAGGCTGAGCAGCGCGCCCTCGACGTTGACCCCGAGATAGCAGGTGACGCCGGCCCGCATCTCGGGCGTGTCCATGTTCCCGCCGTGCGCGTCCGGCACCAGGGCCGAGCGCACCTCCAGATTGGCGGGCGCCACCCCGACCGTGCCGTGCATCGGGTCCAGCGGCAGCTCCAGCTCGATGTCGCCCTCGTGCGCCCGGAACAGAGCCGTGCGCCGGGTGCGGTCCAGCTGCCAGATCCAGACCTTCTCCGGCAGCTGGGGCTGGAGGGTCGCCGTGGTGTGCGTCGAGGTGAGGGCGCCGAACAGGGGGACCGTCGTCGACGCCGCCCAGTCCCGGGCCGGTTCGATCGACACGAAGTGCACGGCGACGGTGTCGCCCGGCTCCGCGCCCTCGATGTGGAAGGGCCCGGTCTGCGGGTTGAGGAAGGGGAACTCGCACACCTCGGACACCAGGTCCTTCTCGGACCGCACCCGTCCGGCGAAGCAGTCCTCCGTGTACAGGTCGAGGACCGTGCCGGGCACGATCCGCGCCACCGGCGGCGCCCCGCCGAACGTCCAGGCGTACTCGTCGGGTCCGGGCCGGACGGTGAGGATCCGGGGGTCGGTCATCGCGGTGTTGCTCCGTTCTGTGGGGCGAGGGTGCCGGAGGTGCCCTCTTCGAGGTGGACCCGCGCGGTCTCGGCTATGCGCTCGGGGTGACGCCGGATCAGCACCAGGAGGACGACCGCCCCGATCCCCATCCAGACGCCGACCACCGGACCGGCGTACGACACCGGGGCGGTCAGCTTCGTCACGAAGTCGAAGACGGGCAGACCGGCCGCGGTGAGCAGGGCGGGGACGAAGGCCACGATGCCCAGCAGCGGGAGGAGCAGGTGCCGTACGGGCTTGAGGGACGGGCGGCCGCGACGCAGGAAGTAGCCCGCGCAGGCGAGGTTGACGACGATGTAGACGCCGATGACGACCGTGACGATCACCGTGGCCAGCAGCAGGAACGCGGTCACCGGGTCGTAGCCGAAACCCAGTCCCAGCACGGCGCCGACCGCCACGACCGTCTGGACCGCGATGCCGGCGACGGGGGAGCGGTACCGGGGATGGAGGGTGGCGAGGACGCGCGGCAGGACCCGGATGCGGGCCAGTGCGAAGGCCGTCCGTGTGGACACGTTGGCGCAGGCGTTGGCGTTGGCGATCGTCGAGTTCACGACCGCGAGGAACACGAGCACCCAGAAGAGCCCGAAGGAGGCCCGGGCGACGCCCTCCCAGGACGCCTCGCCCGCCGCCCCGAAGGAGGCGAACCTGCCGGGGCCGAAGTACACGGTCATCGCATAGGTCGTGAGCACGTAGAACAGGCCGATCCCCAGGGCCGCACCGAGCACCGCGCGGTGCATCGTGCGGCGCGGGTCGCGGGTCTCCTCGGCGAGCGGCGCGGCCGCCTCGAAGCCGGCGAACGCCAGCACGGTGTAGACGGAGCCGGCGAAGACCCCGCTGACCCCTCCGTAACCGTGCGCCGTGTGCGAAGTGCCGAACACGGACAGGGTGTTGTGACCGCCGGCCCTGATGATCAGCCACCCGGCGAAGACGAGGAACACCGCGATCTCGAACACCCCCAGGACCGTCCCGAAACGGGCCGAGGCACGCACCCCCAGATACCCGGTGACGGCGATGACGGCGGCGCCCGCCAGCGCCCACGGCCACCACAGGCCGGCCGGGTAGGAGGCCCACTCGTCATGGAGGGTGCCCGCCGTGGTGAACCCGAGCTGGAGCAGCAGCAACGGCGGAACCAGCGCTTCCACGAACACATAGCCCCAGCCCACCAGGAACCCCACGGCCGGATGCAGCCCCCGCGCCGCGTACGTGGCCACGGAACCAGCGGCCGGTAACTCCCGCGCCAGCTCGGCCACGCACGAGGCGGTGAACAGGCAGGCCACCAGAGCGATCACTACGGCCAGCGGCAGACTGCCACCGGCGAACGCCGCCCCCGACGGAATGGACGCGGCGACCGCGGCGGCAGGCGCCATCGCCGTCACGCTCTGGAACAGCACCTCCCGCAGCCCCACCGCGTCGCGCCGCAGTCCCGCGGCCGCCTCTCCCGACATACGTCCCCCCTGACGTGCGTGTTCCCCTCGTTCCGGCGGATGCCTCGCGTGAATCACGGTACGGCGCTCGCGGGTTGGGCAGAAGAGCGCCTGGTGGTTCCGTGGACAGGGCCGGGACTGTGGACAACTTCCTCACCCGGACGGGTGAAGGGGAGTGTGAGGCGGCCGCGCCTCGGTCAGACCCGCTCCGCCACCGTCGCCGGATCGTCCAGGACGGCCCGGACCACCGAGTGGGCCGCGCCCAGGAGGGGGCCCTCGGGGCCCAGGCGGGAGACGGATACCGGACAGGCGGGGCCTGTTGTCCGGTCGGCCAGCTCGGCTTCCAGGGATGGCAGGAGCCAGGGGGCGAGGCCGGCCAGGGCGCCGCCGAGGACCACGGACTCGGGGTCGAGGAGGTTGACGGCACCGGTCAGGGCGATGCCCAGGGCCGTACCGGCGTCCTGCAGGGCGCGGCGGACGCCCTCGTGGTCCGCGCCCGCCTGCTGTGCGAGCAGGCCCACCGCGTCCTGCCGGGATTCGAGGCCGGCCGCGCGCAGCACCGCCTCCTCGCCGGCGTACTGCTCCAGGCACCCGCGCCCGCCACAGGCGCAGCGTGGCCCCTCGGGGTGGACCGGCACATGGCCGAGCTCGCCCGCGAAACCGCGCTTACCGCGCAGCAGTTGTCCGTCCACGACGACGGCGGCGCCGATGCCGATCTCCGCGGACACGTGCAGGAAGTCGCGCGGCGTGGCTTCCCCCAGCCACAGCTCCGCCAGCGCGCCGAAGTTGGCCTCGTTGTCCACCGTCAGCGGGAGGCCGGCGGGCAGCAGCGCGCCGAGGTCGGTGCCGTGCCATTCGAGGTTCGGGGCGTGCACGACCGTGTGCCCGTCGCGGGCCACCAGACCGGGGACGGCGACCGCGAGACCGGCGGGCCACAGGCCGTCCCGTTCCGCGTCCGCCACGACCCGCCGGACCAGCCCGGTCAGCTCCTCCACCACCGGGCGCGGATCCCGGCCCCGGTTCGCGCCGTGCCGCACGGCACGCGCGCGTACCTCGCCGCGCAGGTCCACCGCGCACACGGCGAGGTGGTCGACCCCGACCTCCGCCCCGATACCGGCCGGGCCGTGCCCGCTCACCGCGAGCGCCGAACCCGGCCGTCCGACCCGGCTGGGCCGCTCGGGGCCCAGCTCCTCCAGGAGCCCCCACCGGATCAGCTCGTCGACGAGGGTCGACACGGCCGCTCTGGTGAGGCCGATGCGTGAGGCGACCGCGGCCCGCGACAGCGAACCCTCCGCGCTGACCGCGTGCATCACGCGCGCGAGGTTGCGCCGGCGCATGCCCTGCTGGGTGTCCGGCAGGGCACGGCCGGTCGCCGTCGGGCGGGCCTCGTGCAGCGGTGCGGTCATGCCTCCATCAATCCTCAGTCCCCCGGGACGGTTCCGCGGCCGGCCTGCCGCGCGGTCAGCGGTTCTCCGGCGCCCGCTCCAGCAGCGGGGCCGCGTCGGAGAGTACCCCGGAGATCCTGGCCAGCGTCGCCGCGTCCCGCTCCACCGCGTCCAGCACCGGCCCCGCGGCAGTGTTCCAGCGCCGTGCCACCGCCGCCGGGTCCTCGCCGGTGAGCAGCCCGGCCGCCTGTGCGGCGGCGCCGAGGGCGACCAGCTCCTTCGCCTCGGGCACCTGCACCGGACGCCCCGAAAGCCGCCGTACCGTCTCCTGCCAGGTCCGGCCCCGGGCGCCGCCGCCGATCAGCAGCAACGGGGTGGTCCGGTCGGCGTCCTCGTCGAGCACCAGGTCCAGGGCGCCCAGCAGGGCGTGCACGGCGCCGTCGTAGGCGGCCTGCAGGAGCTGGCCCGCGGTGGTGTCGTGGCGCAGGCCGTGCAGCAGCCCGGAGGCGTGGGGCAGGTTCGGGGTGCGCTCGCCGTCCAGATACGGCAGCAGGGTCACCGAGGTGCCGGGCTCGACGGCCTCGCGGTCCAGGCCGAGGAGTGCCGCGACCCGGTCGACCGCGAGGGTGCAGTTCAGGGTGCAGGCGAGCGGCAGCCAGTCGCCGTGCGCGTCGGCGAAGCCCGCCACCGTGCCGGTCGGGTCGGCGGGCCGGTGTTTGGAGACGGCGTACACCGTGCCCGAGGTGCCCAGGCTCAGCACGGGGGTGCCGGGGCGCAGTCCGAGCCCGAGCGCGGCCGCCGCGTTGTCACCGGTGCCGGGCGCCACCAGGGTGCCCTTGGAGAACGGTAGGTCGTGACTGTCGCGCACGGTGCCGGCGACCTCGCCGGGCCGGACCACCCGGGGCAGGAAGGCCGGGTCCAGGCCCACATGGGCCAGGGTCTCCTCGTCGTACGCCTCGGTCGCCGACGCCCACCAGCCGGTGCCGGAGGCGTCGCCGCGGTCGGTCGTGCCCTGCCCGGTCAGCCGCTCGGTGAGGTAGTCGTGGGGGAGCCGTACGGCCCTGGTCGCGCGGACCGCCTCCGGCTCGTGCTCCGCCAGCCAGGCCCACTTGGTGACCGTGAACGACGCGCCCGGCACACTCCCGGTGCGCTCCGCCCAGGCCTTCGGGCCGCCCAGCTCCTCGATCAGCCGCTGCGCCTGGGGCGCCGAACGCACGTCGTTCCACAGCAGCGCGGGCCGCACCGGCTCGCCCCGCTCGTCCAGGGTGACCAGACCGTGCTGCTGCCCGCCGATCGACACGGCCGCCGCCTCGTGCGCGGCGTCCCCGCACTGGCGCAGTGCCTCGCACAGCGCGTCCCACCACTGGCGCGGATCACTCTCCCGGCCCGCCCCGGTGGTCACGGTGTGGGGCGCCTGGCCGCTCGCCACCACCTCGCCGGTGGCGGCGTCGACGACCAGCGCCTTGGTGGACTGGGTGGACGTGTCCACGCCGACGACGAGCGGACCCTCGGCTGCTGACATCGGGCTCTCCCTTTTTCCGCGGCTCGCGGTTCATCTGACCTGCAGTTTTCCCGGTTCGTCGGGGTGTCGCGACCCGGTTTTCGTCCTTCGGGGACAGGGTGACCCTTCCCAGGGACGCGTCGGCATACTAATTTGTAAACCGCGATGACGAAATAGTCGGCACGACAGTCATCCACCCGTCATCCACCGCAGTCATCGAGCACAGCCCCCGAGCAAGGAGCCGCGGCATGAGCTTCCAGCCCACCCCCGAGGACAGGTTCACCTTCGGCCTGTGGACCGTCGGCTGGCAGGGAAGGGACCCGTTCGGCGACGCCACCCGCCGCGCCCTCGACCCCGTCGAGACGGTCCAGCGTCTGTCCGAACTGGGCGCCCACGGTGTGACGTTCCACGACGACGACCTGATCCCCTTCGGGTCCTCGGACACCGAGCGCGAATCGCACATCAAGCGCTTCCGCCAGGCCCTCGACGCGACCGGCATGAAGGTGCCGATGGCCACCACCAACCTCTTCACCCACCCGGTCTTCAAGGACGGCGCGTTCACCGCGAACGACCGCGAGGTGCGCCGTTACGCGCTGCGCAAGACCATCCGCAACATCGACCTGGCCGTCGAGCTGGGCGCCGAGACGTACGTCGCCTGGGGCGGCCGAGAGGGCTCCGAGTCCGGCGCCGCCAAGGACGTACGGGTCGCCCTCGACCGCATGAAGGAGGCCTTCGACCTCCTCGGCGAGTACGTCACCTCCCAGGGCTACGACCTGCGCTTCGCCATCGAGCCCAAGCCGAACGAGCCGCGCGGCGACATCCTGCTCCCCACCGTCGGCCACGCTCTCGCGTTCATCGAGCGCCTGGAGCGCCCCGAGCTGTACGGCGTCAACCCCGAGGTGGGCCACGAGCAGATGGCCGGCCTGAACTTCCCGCACGGCATCGCGCAGGCCCTGTGGGCGGGCAAGCTCTTCCACATCGACCTCAACGGTCAGTCCGGCATCAAGTACGACCAGGACCTGCGCTTCGGCGCCGGTGACCTCCGTGCCGCCTTCTGGCTGGTCGACCTCCTGGAGAGCGCCGGTTACGCGGGGCCGAAGCACTTCGACTTCAAGCCGCCGCGGACCGAGGACCTCGACGGCGTATGGGCGTCGGCCGCCGGCTGCATGCGCAACTACCTGATCCTCAAGGAGCGCGCGACCGCCTTCCGCGCGGACCCCGAGGTCCAGGAGGCCCTGCGGGCCTCCCGCCTGGACCAGCTGGCCCTGCCGACCGCCGCGGACGGTCTCCAGTCGCTCCTCGCCGACCGCACGGCCTTCGAGGAGTTCGACGCGGACGCGACCGCAGCACGCGGGATGGCCTTCGAGCGGCTCGACCAGCTGGCGATGGACCACCTGCTGGGCGCCCGGGGCTGAACACGCACGCGTGCGTGCGGGCTGGTTTCGAAGCGGACGCCCGCACGCGCGTGTGTGTCGTTATCCGTGCCCGCACGGCCGGTTCTCACCGGAAATGCTCCGGAATCGTGCGGTCCGTGGCATGAGTCCGTGTCAACTCCCGTGCGGGGCTCGCGCGACGGCCGGAACGCGGTGACTCTTGGCGGTATGGCCATGCCGCCCGTACCGCCTCGACCGCCCGGCCCGCCGGATGGCACTCCGCCTCCCGGCGGAGGCTACGACCCGCCTCCGCTCGGGGGTTTCGGACCGCCCAAGGGCGACGGGTTCGGAACGTCCTCCGGCGGGGGCTTCGGCCCGCCGCCGGACGACGTGTCCGACCTGCCCCCGCACTCCGGTTTCGGTGCCCCGCCCGGCGGCCAGGACCCGCCCACCGCCGTCGGCTGGATGCCACCACGGCCACCGAGGCCGCCCCGTCGGCGCAGGGGCCCGCTGTTCGCCGTCCTGGTCCTGCTGGTGGCCGCGGTTGCCGTCGCCGCCGTCGTGCTGATGGCGTCCGGCGGCGACGGCTCGACCGACAAGAAGCCCGCCGAGAGCAGTCCGAGCACGTCCGGCTCGGCCCGGCCCTCGTTCAGCCTGCCGACCGAGCTGCCCAGCAGTCTGCCGTCGAGTCTGCCGAGCGAGCTCCCTTCGCAATGGCCCTCGAAGCTGCCCAGTGAGCTGCCGAGCGGTCTGGACTCCCTGCTGCCCTCACTGCTGGGGTAGCCACAGCTCCTCGGGTCACAGCTCCTTGGGTCACAGCCCCTTGGGCAGCCGGACGTACACCAAGCTCGTCTCGATGCCGCTGTCGACGAGGCGGCCCTGTGTGTCGAACGCGCCGGCGCCGTCGGTCATCCCGAAGTCGTTGTCGTTGATCAGGGCGAGCGTGTCGTGGTCCACGCGCGCGATGCCCTCGATCTTCAACGGCACCCCGGTCACCGTGTTCAGGTCGACCACAAGCCGCTTGCCGAGCACCGGGACGCCGGCGGCGGCCGGGTCGTCCAGCTGCTCCAGCGACGGGGACGTGGTGTCGTCGTCGTAGGCCCCGCCGAGGATGTCCGACCTGTGGTCCAGCTTCACCTCCTCCAGCCGCGCCGCCTTGTCGGTGCGCTCCTCGACCAGCAGCCGGTCGCCGCCGACGGCCACGATCGACGAGATCTTCAGTTCGGAGGTGTCGTCCTCGCTCGGGTCCACCACGTTCACCGGGTCGAAGCGATAGGCGTACTCGGCCGTGACCGCCTTCTTCCGGGGCGAGAAGCGCAGCAGACGGGTTGTGCGCGAGGCGTCCCCGGCGTCCCCGTCGGGCAGGGAGAGCGGGCTCTGCAGGGCCAGCACGAGGTCTCCGTCGGGCAGCAGGGCCAGCCCCTCGAAGCCGCGGTTGATCTTCCGGTGCAGGAAGACGGACGGCAGGGCCTCGACCACCGGATAGTCGGTGCCGGTGAGGTTCAGCCCCTTGGGCACGTACCGGGTGAGCACCTTCCCGCGCGCGGAGACGTGGACCAGCGACGGGCCGTACTCGTCGACGAGCCAGAAAGTGCCGTCCGCGGCGCGCACGATGCCCTCGGTGTCGAGGCCGTTCGGGTTGTACGACAGCGCGGTCTTCGCGTCGTAGGAGTACGGCGCCTCGTCCCGGCTCGCCTGGTTGGACAGCCCGGTGACGGCCTTGCCGGAGGACGTGGTGACCGGGATCGCGTCGAGCACCTTGACGGCGTTGCCGGAGACGCGGATCTTCACGATCGCCGGGTCGAAGCCGGGCACCGGGAAGGTCCGGCGCTTCTTGCCGTCCACTTTGATCTGGCCGTTGGGGCCGCGGTCGGTGACCGTCCAGTATTCGCCCTTGCGGCCGGCCGGGTAGATGTCGCTGCCGATGCCGCCGAGGTCCACACCCCGGTCGTTGTCCACACTGCCCGGGAGCAGCGCGTTGCTGAAGGCGCCGAGCGGGATGTCGCCGAGGGTGGCGGTGCGGGTGACGTGCGTCTCGCCGGACGACGAGGCCTCGGCCGTGCCCGCCGCCACTAGGGCGGCGGCCAGAGCCAGCGGCAGACCCGTCGCGACGGAACGGTGGACGCGGCGTCTGCCGGTGGCGTGCGGGGACATCGTGCCTCCTGGTGACAAATTCGTTGGCAGCGGCCAGAGTTGGGCCTCAGGAGGAACACTGCTCGACCGGTCGGTGAACGGAGGGCGACCGCCACTCGGCGGATCACCGGTTTTCAGCCCCCCGGCGGCGGACCGTCGGATTCCGCAGCCCGCGCCCGCCTCCCGGCCGCTCCCGCGGACTCCGCTCCGGTGTGCCTACCGCAGCGTCCGGAACCACCGCACCACGGCGGCGGTTCCCGCCTGCTGGGAACCGAGATGGCGGGAACCGCCGTAGTCCGGGGTGCCGAGGTCGACCAGCGGGGCGTCGACGCCGTGGGCACGCAGGGCGGCGTGGCAGTAGGCCGTGTTCGCGTTGACGGCCTGCTCGTCCCCGTCGGCGTAGTAGAGCCTGACCGGAGCCCGCGGCACCCAGTCGGTGCACACGCTGTCCGTGACGCGCAGGGCTGCCGCCAGCCGCCCGGTGGGGTGGGCCAGCATCGCCCGGCCCCGCACGGTGAGCAGCCCGTCGAGGGAGTCCGGGGTGCCGGCCACGACCTCCTGACCGGTGTGCGTGCCGTCCAGCAGGCCCTCGATCGTGCGGTCGTACGGCGCCCGGAACACCTGGGCCGGCGTGTCGTACAGCTGGTGCAGGCGGTTGAAGGCGACCAGGAACAGCGCCGTGTAGATCACGCTCGCCTTCGGGTCCGCCCGCCCGGCCAGCAGCGCCGGCAGCGCCGCGTCCCGGAACGCGTAGGCGCCGCTGACGGGTGCCACCGCGCGGAGCCGGAACCAGCCGTCGGCCCCCTCCTGCAGCGACCGGGCCAGCCCCAGGGCCGCCGAGGCACCCTGGGAGAAGCCGGTGGCCAGCACCCCACGGCGCAATTCCCGGCCCTTCCGTGCCGCGACGGTGCGGGACGCCCGCAGCATGTCCAGGGCGGCCGTCGTCTCCGAGGGCACGTCCATCCAGGGGTGGGGGCCGGGGCCCAGACCCAGTCCGAGGTAGTCGGGGAGCACCGCGGCGAATCCTGCGGACGCATAGGTCAGGGCAGGTGCTTGATCCCAGACGTCGGCCGAGACGGAGGCGACGTCGCCCTTGAACAGCTCGGTGCCGTGCGTGAACGACATCGTCTGCAACTGTTGTTCACCACTGCGCGGCAGGGCCGGCAGCCCGCTTGCGGTGGTGGGCCGGCCGCGCAGATCCACCGTGCGGTACACGATCCGGAAGGTGTCCAGGCCGTAGCGCACGGCGCCGGTGTCCCAGGCGCCCGCCTCGTCCCCCGTCAGCTCGGCCGCGACCTGCCGGGCGCTCAGCGTCCGCAGGTGCTCCACGGACACCACCGTGCCCCGCGACGCGTGTGTCCCCACCGGTGCGACGACGGCAGCCGCCGGTGCGCCCGATCCCTGCGCGACCACGGCCGTCGCGCTGCTCGCCGTCAGTGCCGCCGACACCGCCGAAATCACCAGTATCCTGCTCATTCGCTTCATACCGTGACCGTACGAATCCCCGCAGCCACCGGCCATCCGGGCAACCGGCCTGTGCGGGTGGGGTTTTCCGCAGGGTTTTTTGCGGGGTTTTTCGCAGGACTCTCCGCAGGGCCGAGTCGCCCCTGAAGGTCCGGCGCGGCAACCGGTCCGGAGTGGTTACGCTGAGAGTGGGACTGCTTCACAATCTGTTCGACTCGGCACGCGTCGGTACTCAGGGGCCAGTAGGGGTCGCTCGTCAGGGATGTCTCAGGGTCGCGGTCCGGAACCGCGGGCAGCGCGGGCCCGTTTTCAGATCAGAGAGCGGCAATGGCCGCGAAGGAGGCGACGCTGATGTCGAAGAACGCGAAGATCGCCGCAGGGGGTGTGGCGGTCGGGCTCATCCTGCTGATATGGCTGCCCTGGTGGGTGACGTTCCTGATCGTGGTGGGCGTCCCGGTGGCCGCGTACCTCACCCTCGACCCCTCGCAGCGGCGCAGGCTGCGCCGGGTCACGCGCAAGGAGATCGGCCGCTGAGCCGCCCGCCCGGGACCGCATGACCCGCCGCCGTACCTGCGGCGGGATGCGGACCGGGAGGGCTCACAGGGGCCGTACGGCCATCTTGTCGAGGGCTTCCAGGAGGCCGGGGAGCTCGGGGCCCCGACCGACCGGCAGGACCTCGCCGGGTTCCTCGTCGAGGAGCACGAAGGCGATGTCGTCGGTGCGGGCCACCAGCGACCAGCCGGGCCCGTCGGCGCGCAGCGTACGGGCGTCGCCCGGGGCGAACGAGGAGCGGACCCGGCCCAGCGGCGGAGGCGTGTCCACGTAGGCCCACGCCTCGGCCAGGACGCGCCGGATCCCGAGGTGGCCCTTCGGGGCCTTCCCGGCGTCCTCAGAGGCCTTCTCGGAGGGGCCTGAGGGATCGGCCGCCGGTGCCGGGAAGTGGTCGTCGCTGATCTGTTCCCGCCAGATCGCCCACTGGAGGGCGATCTCGTCCGCGCCCAGCCGCCGCTGTGCCGGACCCCAGGTGCTGGTGTCCGGCGGGGTCAGCGGGGCCTGGTCCGCCACCTCCGGGCCGGGGTCGTGCGGCGAGGGCACGTTGGGGGCCGCCACGGCGACCGCCAGCGGCCAGCCGGGCAGGGCGGCGACCACCGTGCGTTCGCCCGGCGACAGGTCGTACTCCATGCCGCAGTCCCAGGACGCGATGGCGACAGCGACCAGCGAGACATCGTCGATGACGACCGTCCAGCGCGCTCCTTCGCCGTCCTGGCCGAGCACCAGGCCGTATCCGTCGGCGCGCGGTGCCAGCGCCAGCGCCGCGCATGCCTCCGGATAGTCGTCGCCCAGCACGCTCGGAAACTTCGCCGGCGTCAGCAGCACCGCCGTGAGCACGTACAGTGCCTCGTCCGCGGCGACGGCCTCCTCGTCGGTCCCGGCCATCCCTGCCTCCCCAGTGGTTCGTCCAACGGCGCGCACCCTAGTGCGACGGGAAGGCCGTTGTCACGACCGGTCTCCACACGCGAGCTGCAGTTTTCCACCGGGATCGGACGAAACCACCTCGGCGCCACGGAAGAGCGGCGATCTGAGCGGTACCGAAGGGTCAGGCCACGGGCAGCCCGAGAAGATCGCGAGCCACCGTGGCCGGCGACTCGTCGCGCTCCCGGGCCAGAGCGACCACGGCCCGGCACGCCAGCTCGCTCACCCCGAAAGACAGCGCCTCCGGCGGCACCCAGCCCGCCGCCTCCTCCATCCGATCCTGGTCGTCCTCCGCCCGGGCCGCGACATAGACGGCCGCGGCCTCGAACAAGTTGTGCGCCCGCCGCTCACGGCTCGCCCGCCGCTCCGGCACCTCCGTGCCCTCGGCGCCTCGAAATCTGCCTGCGTACCTGCGGATCCGGTCGAACACGCGGGCCCCTTCCCCCTGCCGGCTGTCGCCTCCGAACATGTGCCTTCCTCTGTCGAACCTAGAGTTGAAGCTCCGGTAACAGAAGAGGGCGCCGTCCTGGTGACTCAGCCGGCCTCGGCTTCGAGCGAGGCGATGGTGGCACGCAGCCAGGCGAGTTCGGCGCGGCTCGTGGCGCGCGCGACGGTCAGGCTGCCGCGGCGGAACGGGTCGTCCACCTCCTCGGCGCGCAGCGGCCGGTCATCTTCGTAGAAGAAGCTCGCGGGCTCTTCCAGGAAGGCCGGCCGCCGTCGGAGGACGGCCGTCTGGGCGGCCGGGGCCTCAAGGCGTCGGAGGAAAGCGAGCACCGTGAACCAGCGGTTCTCGTCGGTGATGTCGCGCTCGTCCGCTTCGGCGAGCCGGCGGCGCAGCTCCCGCCTGCCCTCCTCGGTGAGCGTGAGCACATGGTGCGGCGCGGCCGCGGAGCCGGGCACAGCATGGGCGGTTCTGTCGCCCTGGTGCCGGCCCGTCGGCGACCGGACCTGGTCTCGCGGCTGGTGCTCACCGAGGCGAACCTCGATGCCTTCCCGCCGCCGACCGCGGGCAGCGGTGGGATCGCCGCCTACGAGGAGGACGAGTTCGTCGAGAGCGGCCACGCGCGTGTGCTCGACAAGGCCGGGCCCGTCTGGGCGGCGACCATGCGGCCGGCCGACCCGCGGGCACTGCACCGCGGCGCCGCGGGCCTCCGGCGCGGTTCTGATCCCGTCATGCGCACGCTCCTGGAAGGGCTGACGATCGAACGCGTCTACCTCCAGGGCGAACTCAGCGGCGAACTCGCGGGGCGGGAAGCCCTGGAGATGTCGGGGGTGCGCGTGGTGACGGTGCCGGGCGCCGGGCACAACGTCGTGTTCGACCGTCCCGACGCCTTCGCCGCGGCGGTCGCCGGCTAGCGTCCGCGGACCGCCAGCGCCAGGAACCGGGCGTCCTCGTCCACGTACGACGTCAGGCGCCAGCCCGAACGGCTCAGCAGCGGGCCGAGGTTGCCCTCCGCGCGCAGGTCCTGCGGTGTGATCTGCCGGCCCTGGCGCGCCGCCAGGGCGGACCGGCCGATGGGGTGGAACAGGGCCAGGGAGCCACCGGGGCGGACCACGCGCGCCAACTCCAGCAGGTTCTCCGCCGGACGGGGCAGATGGGCGATCAGGCCCGCGGCGAACACGGCGTCGAGGGACTCCGACCGCATCGGCAGCGCGGCGACGTCGGCGAGCAGCAACCGCCCGGCACGGTCCCGGCCGGCCCGCCGGGCGGCCTGGAGCATCGCCGGGGTGAGATCCATCCCGAGGACCGCGCCGGTGGGTCCCACGGCCCGGCGGAGCGGCGGCAGGGCGCGCCCGGTGCCGCACCCCGCGTCGAGCACCCGGTCGCCCGCGCGCAGCCTCAGATCGGCGACCGCGGCCGCGTACGCGGGACCGTCGTCGGGGAACCTGCTGTCCCAGTCGGCGGCCCGCGCGGTGAAGAACTCCCGGACGTGTGTGTGGTCATCGCTCATGGTCCGCATGATCCCTCACCGTCACGGAGGACGACCCTGCGCGCATGTTCGAGCTGGACGCGATCGTTCCGGCACATCTCTGAGTCATATTGCAACACCTTTCGAAATGCGCCCCCTTTGTGCGCCCGTGCCCCCTAGCGTCCCTGAGCCATGGGACATCTGGACCACGCCACCTTCGGCTGGCTGACCCCCGCGCTGTCGTACGTCATGGCCTGCATAGGCGCGGCACTGGGGCTGCGCTGCACCGTCCGCGCGCTCGGCAGCACCGGCCGCTCGCGCCGCAACTGGCTGCTCACCGCGGCCTCCGCGATCGGCACCGGCATCTGGACCATGCACTTCGTGGCCATGCTCGGCTTCAGCGTCAGCGGCACCGACATCCGCTACGACGTACCGCTGACCATCCTCAGCCTGCTCGTCGCCGTGGTCGTCGTCAGCGCCGGCGTCTTCGCCGTCGGCTACAGCCGCGACCGCAACCGGGCGCTCCTGCTGGGCGGACTCACCACCGGGCTGGGCGTCGCCAGCATGCACTACCTCGGCATGGCGGCCGTCCGGCTGCACGGCGACGTGCGCTACGACCCGATGCTCGTCGCGCTCTCCGTCGTCATCGCCGTGGTCGCCGCGACCGCGGCCCTGTGGGCGGCCCTCAACATCAGGTCGCCCGTCGCGGTCACCGCCGCCTCCCTGGTCATGGGAGCGGCCGTCAGCAGCATGCACTACACCGGGATGTTCGCGGTCAGCGTGCGCGTCACGCCCTCCGGCAGCCCGCTGCCCGGGGCCACGGCGATGCAGTTCATCTTCCCCCTCGCCGTCGGCCTCGGGTCCTATCTGTTCCTCACCTCGGCCTTCGTCGCGCTCTCGCCCACGGCCGGGGAGCGCGAGGCGTCCGCCTCGGCCCAGCAGCCCGTCACGGGCGCCGCACGCTGACCCGGCGCCGACCCACCTTTCCCGAGCGAGGAGGCCATGCGTACACCCCGTAGGACCCCCACAGCAGGCCCGGAGACACCGTCGGCGCGGCCGCCGCGCGGCCGCCGCGCGCACGCCGGACCACCCGCCGACGAACTGGTCGACGACCTCGTCGACACCGCGGCGGACAACGCGCCCATGCGACCCGCAGGCTGGCGGCTGCGCCCACGGACCGTGCGGGCCAAGGTCGTCTGCCTGCTCATGGTGCCGGTCATGTCCCTGCTCGCCCTGTGGGCGTACGCCACGGTCACCACGGCACAGGACGTCTCCAGGCTGCGCCAGTCCCAGCGCGTCGACGCCGCGCTGCGCACCCCGGTCGCCGCTGCCGTCGCCGCGCTCCAGGCCGAGCGGGCCGCCGCGGTCCGGTACGCGACCGACCCCACCGCGGAACAGACCGCCGACCTCAAGAGGCTCGGCGCCCGTACCGATCAGGCCGTGGCCGCGCTACGGCTCGGCAAGGACAGCACCGTCGCCGACAGCGAGGAACTGCCCTCCGGCGTGGCCCAGCGCCTGAAGGCCTTCGTCACCGGCGCCGAGCAACTGCGCACGCTGCGGCGAGCGGTGCAGAGCCGCGGCACCGGCTGGGACGCGGCCTACGGGCAGTACACGCAGGCCATTGCCTCGGCCTTCGCCGTGGACGGCGCCCTCACCGGCATCCAGGCCGACGACATGGGCTCCGACGCGCGCGTGCTGCTCGAACTCTCCCGCGCGGGAGAGTCGCTGGCCCAGGAGGACGCGGTCCTCGGCGGTGCCCGGCTGGCCGGTGGCCTCGACGGCGAGCGACTGCGGCTGTTCACCGGCGCCGTCGACACCCGCCGGGTCCTCACCGACGCGGCCGTCCCCGATCTGCCCGGGGCCCAGCGCACCGCGTGGCAGCGGCTCGCCGACGGCGACGGCTACACCGCGCTGAGCGCCGCCGAGGACAGGATCCTCGCGAGCTCACCCGGAGCCAAGGCGGTCGGCGCGGTCCCGGAAGCCACCTGGAACACCGCGCACACGCGCGTGCAGGACGGTATGCGGAACGTCCAGGCCGGCACGGCACACGCGGTGGCGGGCCGCGCCGATCCGTTCGCCCGCGGGCTGCTCACCCCGGCCGGCGCCGCCGTCCTGTTCGGTCTGCTCGCCGTGGTCGCCTCGCTCGTCATCTCCGTTCGCATCGGTCGCGGCCTCGTCGTCGAGCTGGTGAGCCTGCGCAACAGTGCCCTGGAGATCGCCCGTCGCAAACTTCCCGAGGCGATGCGCAGACTGCGGGCCGGCGAGGAGATCGACGTGCGCGGTGAGGCGCCCCCGGGACCGCCCGCGGAGGACGAGACCGGACAGGTCGCCGAGGCCCTCGGCACCGTGCACCGTGCCGCCCTGCGCGCCGCCGTGGAGCGCGCCGAACTCGCCAGCGGCATCTCGGGAGTCTTCGTCAACCTCGCCCGCCGCAGCCAGATCCTGGTCCACCGTCAGCTGAGTCTGCTGGACAGCATGGAACGCCGCTCCGACGACCCCGCCGAACTGAGCGACCTCTTCCGCCTCGACCACCTCACCACCCGGATGCGCCGCCACGCGGAGAGCCTGATCATCCTGTCCGGAGCCGCCCCCGGCCGGGCCTGGCGGATGCCCGTGTCCCTCACCAACGTGGTACGGGCCGCCGTGTCCGAAGTCGAGGACTACGCGCGCGTGGAGGTACGACAGCTCCCCGAGGCGGCCGTCATCGGCGCGGCCGTCGCCGACCTCACACACCTGCTCGCCGAAGTCGTCGAGAACGCCGCCCAGTTCTCGCCACCGCACACACGCGTGCGCATCATCGGAGAGCCCGTCGGTAACGGCTACGCCCTGGAGGTCGAGGACCGCGGGCTCGGCATGGGCCCGGAGACCCTCGCCGAAGCCAACCGGCGCATCGAGCAGTCCGAGGCCCTCGACCTGTTCGACAGCGACCGGCTCGGCCTCTTCGTGGTCAGCCGGCTCGCGGCCCGCCACGGCATCAAGGTGCATCTGCGCACGTCCCCGTACGGCGGCACCACCGCGGTGGTCCTGCTGCCGAAGGCCCTGCTGCACGGCGGCTCGGCGGAACGTTCGATCCGCCCGGCGGCCGACACCGAACAGGCACCGGCACGCGCCTACGCGCGCGTGCCCGGCACCGCTCTCCCGGACGGCACCGCTCTCCCGGAGCCCGCCCCCGCCGGCCGGCCCGCCCTCGCCGCCACCCACACCTCACCGCGCCCCGCGCCCGAACCCCCGCCCCCCGGAGTCACCACCTTGAGGCCGCACCGCCCACCGCACGACTCCGAGCCCTCCGACGACGACCTCCCGCGCCGGGTACGGCAGGCGAGCCTCGCCCCCCAACTGCGCGATCCCCGCACCGAGGAGCCGGCGCCCGCCCGCGGCGGGGACGAGCGCACCCCCGAACTCGTCCGCGACCGCATGACCGCCTACCGGGACGGCTGGGCGCGCGGCGGAGGCAGACAGCCCGGCCGCGGAGCCGCCGCGCGAGCCGAAGACGGCACCGACAGCACTGAAGGAGACCGCCCATGATCCAGGACCCGAGCACGAGGGCAGACCGGCGCTCCGGCGAACTCGACTGGCTGCTGGACGACCTGGTGCTGCGCGTCGCCGAGGTACGGCACGCCGTGGTGCTGTCCAACGACGGCCTCGCCGTCGGCGCCTCGACCGGCCTCAAACGCGAGGACGCCGAGCACCTCGCCGCCGTGGCCTCCGGCTTCAACAGCCTCGCGAAGGGCGCCGGACGGCACTTCGGGGCGGGCGGGGTGCGCCAGACCATGGTCGAGATGGACGACGCCTTCCTCTTCGTCGCCGCCGCGGGCGACGGCTCCTGCCTCGCCCTGCTCACCGACGCGACCGCCGACATCGGCCTGGTCGCCTACGAGATGGCCCGCCTCGTCAAACGCGTGGGCGAGCACCTCTACACCGCGCCGCGCGTCGCCGCCAGGCCGCCCGCCGCCGGCTGAGCCGGAAGACCGCCACCGATGACCGAGTACACGACCGATGCCCCGCACGAGCCGGGCAGCCAGTGGTACGACAGCGAGGCCGGGCCCCTGGTCCGCCCCTACGCCATGACCGGGGGCCGCACCAAACCCGGCCCCACCGGCGTCAAGTTCGACCTGATCGCCCTGGTCACGCTCGACCCGGGCGCGGCCGGCACCGACGACGACGCCGCGCTCGGCCCCGAACACCGGGCACTGGTCGACCTGTGCCGGCTGGAGACGCAGTCCGTCGCCGAACTCGCCGCCGGCGCCGACCTCCCCGTGGGCGTGGTCCGGGTGCTCCTGGGCGACCTGCTGGAACTGGGCCGGGTCACCGTGAGCCGCCCGGTGCCACCGGCCCAGCTGCCTGACGAACGGATTCTGCGCGAGGTCATCGAGGGATTGCGGGCACTGTAGATGAGCATCCGGAACCAACCGGGCGCGAGCCGGTCAGAACAGACACGTTCCGGTCCAACCGTCCGCGACGGGGCGGCAGTTGCCATGATGCTGGCTTCGCACCATCCCGTGCCGCCTCGCGGGTGTCCCGACGTCTACCGCAGCAGGTTCTCCAGGCCCTCCCGAGAGCCCTCCCGAGAGAAGTGATCATGGTCTCCGAGCACTCCGAGTCCACCGCCGACGACGCATCGGCCATGGCGCTCAAGATATTGGTCGCCGGCGGCTTCGGCGTCGGAAAGACGACGCTGGTCGGCGCCGTCAGCGAGATCCGGCCGCTGCGCACCGAGGAAATGCTCAGCGAAGCGGGCCAGCTGGTGGACGACACGGACGGCGTGGACCAGAAGGTCACCACCACCGTCGCCATGGACTTCGGCCGCATCACCATCCGCTCCGGCCTCTCCCTGTACCTCTTCGGCACCCCGGGCCAGGACCGCTTCTGGTTCCTCTGGGACGAGCTCTCGCAAGGAGCACTCGGCGCCGTCGTCCTCGCCGACACCCGCCGCCTGGAGGACTGCTTTCCGGCGGTCGACTACTTCGAGCACCGGCACATCCCGTTCGTCGTCGCCGTCAACTGCTTCACCGGTGCCCGCAGCTACGGCGCCCCCGACGTCTCCCGCGCCCTCGACCTGGACCAGGGCACGCCCGTGGTCCTGTGCGACGCCCGGGACCGGGACTCCGGCAAGGAGGTGCTGATCCGGCTCGTCGAGTACGCCGGACGGATGCACACCGCCCGGCTCCTCGACTCGGTGGGCTGAGCCTCAGCCCGTGAGGTCCTTGAGCGCCACCACCTTCTCCACGGTGACCCGGACCAGCAGCTCGCCGGGGACGCCGTTGCGGGCGCCGAACTCCTCCGCGCGCTCCGCTCCCATGTAGCGAGCCGAGATCCGGGTGGCCGAATCACGCACTTCGCCCAGGTCCTCCGACAGCCGGGCGCGCCCGTTCAGCACCACGAAGTGGAAGGGGGGCCGGTCGTCGTCCACGCAGAGGGCGACACGCCCGTCACGGGCGAGATTGCGCCCTTTCACGGTCTCCTTGCCGGTGTTGAAGACCAGCTCGTCCCCGTCCAGCAGGAACCAGATGGGGGCCACATGCGGGCTGCCATCGGCGTTGACGGTGGACAGCTTGCCGGTGCGGGTGCCGTGCGAGACGAACGCCCGCCATTCCTCGTCGGTCATCTTCTCTGCCATGCCCCCATCCTCCTTGCCCGGAGGCCGGTGGTGGGGAAGGCTGGCGGGGAGATCCTCCAGCCAGGGGGAGACGCTACACGGGGAGACGCTACGACATGGCGCAGAACCAGGGACTCGGCTGGCTGCTCGACGACCTGACCGAGCGCGTGGAGCACGTACGGCACGCGCTGGTCCTGTCGAACGACGGACTGGTCACGGGAGCGAGCACAGGCCTACGCCGGGAGGACGCGGAACATCTGGCGGCCGTCGCCTCCGGGCTGCACAGCCTCGCCAAGGGCTCCGGACGCCACTTCGGCGCGGGCCAGGTCCGTCAGACGATGATCGAGTACGACGAGGCGGTCCTGTTCGTCACCGCGGCCGGAACCGGCAGCTGCCTGTGCGTGCTCAGCGGCGCGGAGGCCGACATCGGCCAGATCGCCTACGAGATGACCCTGCTGGTCAACCGGGTCGGCGAACACCTCGGAGTGGACGCCCGGCAGCCGGAGCGTTCCTCCGTGGTAGACCTCTGACCTGCTGATTCATCCCCGGCGGTGGAGTTATCCACAGGCTTGCCACGAGTCTCGCCGAACCGGCTACGGTCTTTTCCACGGCGAGCGCACCGGGCGCGAGCCACCCACTCCACGGGGGAGTACGACCATGTCCGGCACCACCCTCACCCCACCCCGCCCGCTCACCTGCCCGCCGAGCCGCGCTGCCCGAGAACTGGGCCTCAAGCGGGGCGAGTTCGATCTCGCGGTACACCTCGGACGGATCCGCACCGTACCCGACGAGGGAGGCGGCGGAGGCCGCCGCGTCCCACGGACCGAGATCGACCGGCTCCAGGGCCGGGCCGAAGCCCTCCGCGAGAGCGTGAAGGTCGTGGGGACGACCGAGGGCGCGGCCCTGATGGGGATCCCTGCGGGCAGGTTCACCCGCGTGGCGAAACTCGGCCTGGTGACTCCGGCGAAGTGGTATCCGAACCGGTACCGGGCCGTGGTCTGGCTCTACCTGGCGGAGGAGCTGGGACAGTTCGCGGCCGACGAGAAGAACACGCGGCTGCTCACCGGCCGCACGCCCGCGGAGCTGAGCGACCGGCTGAGGGCTGGCGCGGACCAGCGGGCCCGCAACTGGCGCGGACGCCACTGCGGTTTCCTGCTGCGGCAGGCGGACGGGCCGTGGGAGCGGGCCGGGGTGGTGGCCGGCTTCCTGGACCCCGGTGAGATCGATGACGTGCTCACGGACCCTCACGAGCGCGCCCACGTCACGGCCTTGCGACCGGCACCGCCCGCCCACGGCGCACCGGGCTCGCCGGCCGCGCAGCTCGCCGAGGAGCTCATGACGGCGGCCGATCCGGACGAGATCGACTGGTTCAGGCACGACCTGGCCCGGGAAGTGGCGCAAGCCCGCACGCACCGGCCGGCGCCCCGCCCCGCCGCACCGTCCCGGCACCTCGCGCCCGGCAGGCCGAAGCCCTTCCCGGGCCTGCGTGGCTGGCTGCTGCGCAGAAGCCCGCGGCCCGCCCACTGACCGGGACTGAGCGGCGACTCCGCGACCGCTTCCGCTACAGCGCGCGGAACAGCCCCTCCTGGACGACCGACACCAGCAGCCGTCCGTCGAGGTCGTAGACCCGCCCGCGGGCCAGGCCCAGCCCGCCCGTGGCGATGGGGGACTCCTGCTCGTACAGGAACCACTCGTCCGCGCGGAACGGCCGGTGGAACCACATGGCGTGGTCCAGTGAGGCGATGTCGAAGTTCCGCGGCCCCCACAGCGGCTCGACGGGGACACGGACCGCGTCCAGGAGGGTCATGTCGCTGGCGTAGGTCAGCGCGCAGGTGTGCACCAGCGGATCGTCGCCCAGTGGGCCGACCGCGCGCATCCACACCGCGCTGCGCGGCTCGGCGCCCGCTATCTCCTCGGGGTGCCAGCGCAGCCGGTCGACGTAGCGGATGTCGAAGGGCTGGCGGCGCGCCATCCGCTCCAGCTGCTCGGGCAGCTCGCCCAGATGCTTGCGGATCTCCTCGGCGAGCGTCGGCAGCGACTCCGGGTGCGGCACCTCGCGAAAGGGCGGCAGCTGGTGCTCGAAAGCTCCCACCTCAGGCTTGTGGAAGGAGGCGGTCAGATTGAAGATCGTGCGGCCCTGCTGCACGGCGGTGACCCGGCGCGTCGTGAACGACCGCCCGTCCCGGACCCGTTCGACCTGGTACACGATCGGCACGCCCGGCCGGCCCGGGCGCAGGAAGTACGCGTGCAGCGAGTGCACCGGACGGTCGCCCTCCGTGGTGCGGCTGGCGGCGACCAGCGCCTGGCCGGCCACCTGGCCGCCGAAGACCCGCTGGAGGGACTCCTGGGGGCTGCGGCCACGGAAGATGTTGACCTCGATCTGCTCCAGGTCGAGCAGGTCGACCAGTCTCTCGGCCGGGTTGGTCATGGGTTGGATTCTCCTGTGCCGGTGCCTGTACTCGAACCTGTTCCGGGGCCTGTGCTCAGAGCTGGCCGACGTCGGTGACGCGGACGACCGCGCGGCTCTCGGCGTCGGAGGCCGTCAGGTCGATCTCCGCGCTGATGCCCCAGTCGTGGTCGTCGTTCGGGTCGTCGAAGATCTGGCGGACACGCCACAGCCCGTTCTGCGGCTCCTCCTGGATCACGAGCAGCTTGGGACCGCGGGCGTCGGGGCCGGTGCCCAGGTCCTCGTACTCGTCCCAGTACTTGTCCATCGCCTCGCCCCAGGCCTCGGCGTCCCAGCCGGAGTCCGCGTCCATCTCGCCCAGTTCGTCCACCTGGTCGAGGGCGGCGAGCTCCACGCGCCGGAACATCGCGTTGCGCACCAGGACCCGGAAGGCGCGCGCGTTGGCGGTGACCGGCTTGACCTCGTCGGCCTTCTCCTGGGCCTCCTCGGCCGTCATCTCCTCCGGGTTGGCGAGCTGCTCCCACTCGTCCAGCAGGCTGGAGTCGACCTGGCGGACCGTCTCGCCCAGCCACTCGATCAGGTCCTGCAGGTCCTCGGACTTCAGGTCGTCCGGGATGTTGTGGTCGAGGGCCTTGTAAGCGCTCGCGAGGTAGCGCAGCACGATGCCCTCGGTGCGGGCCAGCTCATAGAGCGACACCAACTCGGTGAAGGTCAGCGCCCGTTCGTACATGTCCCGGATGACCGACTTCGGCGACAGCGGATGGTCACCGACCCAGGGGTGGCTCTTGCGGTAGGTGTTGTACGCGTGGAAGAGCAGCTCTTCCAGGGGCTTCGGGTAGGTGATGTCCTGGAGGCGCTCCATGCGCTCCTCGTACTCGACGCCGTCCGCCTTCATCGCGGCCACGGCCTCGCCCTTCGCCTTGTTCATCTGGGCGGCCAGGATCTGGCGCGGGTCGTCCAGGGTGGACTCCACGACGGACACCATGTCGAGGGCGTACGAAGGCGATTCGGGGTCGAGGAGTTCGAACGCGGCGAGGGCGAACGTGGACAGCGGCTGGTTGAGCGCGAAGTCCTGCTGGAGGTCGACCGTGAGCCGGACGATACGGCCGGTGGCGTCGGGCTTGTCGAGCTTCTCGACGATGCCGCCGTCGAGCAGCGAGCGGTAGATCGCGATCGCCCGGCGGATGTGCCGCAGCTGCTGCTTGCGCGGCTCGTGGTTGTCCTCCAGGAGGTGGCGCATGGCATCGAAGGCGTTGCCCGGGCGGGCGATCACCGACAGCAGCATGGTGTGCGTCACCCGGAACCGCGAGGTCAGCGGCTCCGGCTCGGACGCGATCAGCTTCTCGAAGGTGTTCTCCGTCCAGCCGACGAAGCCCTCCGGTGCCTTCTTGCGCACCACCTTGCGCCGCTTCTTCGGGTCGTCCCCCGCCTTGGCCAGCGCCTTCTCGTTCTCGATGACGTGCTCGGGGGCCTGCGCGACGACCAGACCGGCCGTGTCGAAGCCGGCCCGGCCGGCGCGGCCGGCGATCTGGTGGAACTCCCGGGCGCGCAGGGTGCGCACCCGGTTGCCGTCGTACTTGGTGAGGGCGGTGAACAGCACCGTGCGGATGGGTACGTTGACGCCCACGCCCAGGGTGTCGGTGCCGCAGATGACCTTCAGCAGACCGGCCTGCGCGAGCTTCTCCACCAGGCGCCGGTACTTGGGGAGCATGCCGGCGTGGTGCACGCCGATGCCGTGCCGGACGTACCGGGAGAGGTTCTGGCCGAACTTGGTGGTGAAGCGGAAGTTGCCGATCAGCTCGGCGATCTGCTCCTTCTCCTCCTTCGAGCACATGTTGATGCTCATCAGCGCCTGCGCCCGCTCCACCGCCTGTGCCTGCGTGAAGTGCACGATGTACACCGGCGCCTGCCTGCTCTCCAGGAGCTCGGTGAGCGTCTCGGTCATCGGGGTCAGTTGGTACTCGTAGGAGAGCGGCACCGGGCGGGTCGCCGAGCGGACCACCGCGGTGGGGCGGCCGGTGCGGCGGGTCAGGTCCTTCTCGAAGAAGGAGACGTCGCCGAGGGTGGCCGACATGAGGATGAACTGCGCCTGGGGCAGTTCGAGGAGCGGGATCTGCCAGGCCCAGCCGCGGTCGCCCTCCGCGTAGAAGTGGAACTCGTCCATGACTACCTGGCCGACGTCCGCCTGCTTGCCGTCGCGCAGCGCGATGGAGGCGAGCACCTCGGCCGTGCAGCAGATGACGGGCGCGTCGGAGTTCACGGAGGCGTCGCCGGTGAGCATGCCGACGTTCTCGGTGCCGAAGAGCTTGCACAGCTCGAAGAACTTCTCCGACACCAGCGCCTTGATCGGGGCCGTGTAGAAGGTGACCTCGTCCCGGGCCAGCGCGGCGAAGTGCGCACCCGCGGCGATCATGCTCTTGCCCGAACCGGTCGGCGTCGACACGATCACGTTCGCCCCGGAGACCGCCTCGATCAGCGCCTCCTCCTGGTGGGGGTAGAGCGTGAGACCGCGCTCCTGGGCCCATGCCTCGAAGGCTTCGTACAGGGCGTCGGGGTCGGCGGTCGGCGGCAGCTGATCGATGAGGGTCACGCCCCCATCTTGCCTGGCCCACCCGCCGAGGGGGGAATCGGCTTCGAGTACGAAGATCATGGCCGCTACGCTGTGTCGCCGACGGAGCGTCAACGCACCCGGTCAACTGGACAGCGGTATACGAGGAATGGGGCGGGGAACGGCCATGATGGGACCAGCACACTCACTGTCGGGGGCGGCCGCCTGGCTCGGCGTAGGAGCCGCGGCGGCGGCGACGGGGCATACGATGCCGTGGCCGGTGCTGCTGGTGGGGGCGCTGATCTGCGCCGGCGCCGCGCTCGCCCCGGACCTCGACCACAAGGCGGCGACCATCTCGCGGGCCTTCGGACCGCTGTCGCGCTGGGTCTGCGAGATCGTGGACAAGCTCTCCTACGCCGTCTACAAGGCGACCCGGATGGCGGGCGACCCGCGCCGCAACGGCGGGCACCGCACGCTGACGCACACCTGGGTGTGGGCGGCGCTGATCGGCGGGGGCTGCTCGGCCGCGGCGATCCTCGGCGGCCGCTGGGCGGTGCTGGCGATCCTCTTCGCCCACATGGTGCTGGCGATCGAGGGCCTGCTGTGGCGGGCGGCGCGCGGCTCCAGCAGCGACATCCTGGTGTGGCTGCTGGCGGCGACCAGCGCCTGGATCCTGGCCGGCGTCCTGGACAAGCCGGGCAACGGCTCGGACTGGCTGTTCACCCAGCCCGGCCAGGGGTACCTGTGGCTGGGGCTGCCGGTGGTGCTGGGGGCGCTGGTGCACGACATCGGGGACGCGCTGACCGTCTCCGGCTGCCCGGTCCTGTGGCCCATCCCGATCGGCCGCAGGCGCTGGTACCCGATCGGCCCGCCGAAGGCGATGCGCTTCCGTGCCGGCAGCTGGGTCGAGCTGAAGGTGCTCATGCCGGTGTTCATGGTGCTCGGCGGCATAGGCTGCGCGGCCGCCCTGAACGTGATCTGACCCGAGGCCCGGAAGGCCACCGACGCGGTGTGCCCCGAGGGTCAGCCCGCCTGCCCCGAGCCACTCCCGTAGCGGCGCTCGAACGCGGCGACGCGGCCCTCGGAGTCCACCGTGCGGGCCTTCCCGGTGTAGAAGGGGTGGCTCTCGGAGGAGATCTCCACGTCGACCACCGGGTAGGTCTGGCCGTCGTCCCACTCGATCGTCTGGTCGCTGGTGGCGGTGGACCGGGTCAGGAAGGCGTATCCGGCGGTGCGGTCGCGGAAGACCACGGCGTGGTAGTCGGGGTGCTTGTCCTGCTGCATGGCGGCTCCTCGAAGGACGGGGCGGGCGGGCAGGGGCGGGCTGGCTCAGCCGTAGGCGGTGTCCTCGTCGACGATGTGCATCGCGGCCTCCTCGGCGGAGGCCCCGGCGCCGTCGATGCCGATGTCGGTCGCGACCAGGCCGTTCTCGTCGTCTTCGTGCGCCCCCTCGTTCGGGGCCACGAGCCGGCCGGAGCGCAGGTCGCCGACCTCGTTGTCCAGGAGCTCGCCGTCGCTGCCCTGGCAGTCGCCGATGCCGTCGTCGTCGGGGGCGGCCAGATCGGGCAGTTCCTCGGAGAGCCGCTGGTCCAGGGTCTCGCCCCGGTGGCGCTCCGCCGCGGTCACCCCGGTGTGCTCCACCGCCCACGGCCGCTCGGGCGGGGACCAGCCACGGTCCAGGGGATCGCTGACGCCGTCGGACTCCAGCGTGTCCTCCACGTCGAGCAGCCCCGTGTCCTCACGGATCTCGGATCCGTCGGGCTGGTAGACGTCGTCCCCCCATCCGTCGGCGGTGGTCACGGCTACCTCCAGGGGGTGAGGACGCGGTCCGCGGGGCGGGCCGCCGGCACGCTCGGCACTGGTGCGCGGCGCGAACCGTACGGTTCGCGCCCGGCCCCCGAACCGGTGCCGCTCCCCAGCCTTCCACCCCTGCTCGCACCCGCGCAACGGCACGGGGCGCGACCTGCGCCGCGTACCCCGTGCCGCACCCCGTGCCACGGCCTGTCACCCGTGCCACGACCGCCACAGCGCCGCGTAGGCGCCGTCGGCCGCCACCAGCGCGTCGTGGCTGCCGAGCTCGCTGATCCGGCCGTTCTCGACCACGGCGATGACGTCCGCGTCATGGGCGGTGTGCAGCCGGTGGGCGATGGCGACCACGGTTCGGCCGTCCAGGACCCGGGCCAGCGACCGTTCCAGATGGCGGGCGGCGCGCGGGTCCAGGAGCGAGGTCGCCTCGTCCAGGACCAGCGTGTGCGGGTCGGCCAGCACCAGCCGGGCCAGCGCGATCTGCTGCGCCTGCGCCGGCGTGAGGGCGAGCCCGCCGGAGCCGACCTCGGTGTCCAGCCCCTCCTCCAGGGCCCGTGCCCAGCCGTCCGCGTCGACCGCACCGAGGGCCGCCCACAGCTCGGCGTCCTCCGCATCGGTCCGGGCGAGCAGCAGGTTGTCGCGCAGGGAGCCCACGAAGACGTGGTGCTCCTGGTTGACGAGGGCGACATGGGAACGGACCCGCTCGGCGGTCATCCGGGACAGTTCCGCGCCGCCCAGGGTGATCCGGCCGTCGCGGGGCGCGTAGATCCCGGCGAGCAGCCGGCCGAGGGTGGACTTGCCCGCACCCGAGGGGCCGACCAGGGCCAGCCGGGTGCCGGGCGCGACCTCCAGGGAGACCTGGCGCAGCACGTCGACGCCCTGCAGGTAGCCGAAGCGGACCTCGTCCGCGTGCACCTCCCGGCCGGCGGGGGCCAGCGCGGCGTCCCCGGCGTCCGGCTCGATGTCCCGGACGCCGACCAGCCGGGCCAGCGACACCTGGGCGACCTGGACCTCGTCGTACCAGCGCAGGATCAGGTTCACCGGCTCGACGAGCATCTGGGCGATGAGCGCGCCCGTCGTCAGCTGGCCGACGTCGATCCAGCCCTTGAGGACGAAGACGCCGCCGATCATCAGCACCGAGCCGAGGACCGTGGTGTGGGTGGCGTTGATCGCCGGGAACAGCACCGACCGCAGCCACAGGGTGTAGCGCTCCCACGCCGTCCACTCCTTGATCCGGCGCTCGGACAGGGCGATGCGGCGGGCGCCGAGCCGGTGCGCCTCGATGGTGTGCCCGGCGTCCACGGACTCCGCGAGGGCGGCGGCCACGGACGCGTACCCGGCGGCCTCGGAGCGGTAGCCGGAGGGTGCCCGCCGGAAGTACCAGCGGCAGACGACCACCAGGACCGGCAGGGCGAGCAGCACGGTGGCGGCCAGCGGCGGAGCCGTGACGGCGAGTCCGCCGATCAGCAGCACGACCCACACCACGCCGATCGACAGCTGCGGCACGGCCTCCCGCATGGCGTTGGCGAGCCGGTCGATGTCCGTGGTGATCCGGGACAGCAGGTCGCCCGTGCCCGCCCGCTCCAGGACGCCCGGAGGCAGCCCGACCGACCGGACGAGGAAGTCCTCGCGCAGGTCGGCCAGCATCCGCTCGCCGAGCACGGCACCCCGCAGCCGCACCTCCCGCACGAAGACGGACTGGACGGCGAGCGCGGCCACGAACAGGCCGATGGTCAGGCCCAGATGGAGGTCGCGGGCGCCGTCGGAGACCCGCTCGACGAGCCCGCCCAGCAGGTACGGGCCGGCCATGGCGGCGACGACGGCCACCGTGTTGACCGCGATGAGGAGGGAGAAGGCCCGGCGGTGCCGGCGGAACAGTTCGGCCACGTAGGCACGGACGGTCGCGGTGCGGCCGACGGGCAGGGTGGTGGCCGTCGTCGGGGCCGCCGGGTCGTACGCCGGTGGCGCCATGCCGATCATGCGCTCTCCTCGATCTCTTCCAGCGCCCTGCCGTGCAGCGCGGCTTCGTTCTCTTCCAGCGCCCTGCCTCGCGGCGCGGCTTCGTTCTCTGCGAGCGCTGCGCCCTGCAGCGTGGCTTCGTCGTCCGTCTCGCGTGTCACGACCGACCGGTACCGCCGCTCGGTGCGCACCAGTTCGCGGTGCTCGCCGATCGCCACGACCTCGCCCTCGAGGACCAGGACCACCCGGTCGGCCCGGTCGAGCAGCAGCGGCGAGGAGGTGAACACGACGGTCGTACGGCCGGACCGCAGCGCGCGGATTCCCTCCGCGATCCGGGCCTCGGTGTGCGAGTCGACGGCGGAGGTGGGTTCGTCCAGGACGAGCACCCCGGGGTCGGTGATCAGCGACCGGGCCAGCGCGAGCCGCTGGCGCTGCCCGCCCGACAGGGACCGGCCCCGCTCGGTGATCCGGGCGTCCAGCGGGTCGGTGACGTCCAGCGAGCCCTGGACCAGGGCGTCCAGGACGTCCGCGCACTGGGCGGCGGCCAGCGCGTCCTCGGCCCGCACGGTCCCGGAGGCCGGCACGTCGAGCAGTTCCCGCAGTGAACCGGAGAGCAGCACCGGGTCCTTGTCCTGGACGAGCACCGCGGTGCGGGCGGCCTCCAGGGGCAGTTCGTCGAGCGGTACGCCGCCGAGCAGTACGGAGGTGCCGGCCTCGGCGGGGTGGCCGCCCAGCCGTTCGGCGAGGAGTCCGGCCGCGTCGGGGTCGCCGCACACCACGGCGGTCAGCCGGCCCGCGGGAGCGAGCAGACCGGTGGCGGGGTCGTACAGGTCGCCGGCCGGCACGGTGTCCGCGCGCGAGCCGCCGGTGTCCGTGGCCCGGTCCAGGGAGAGCACCCGCGCCGCCCGTTTCGCCGACGGGCGTGAGAAGGAGTAGGCCATCGCGATCTCGGTGAAGTGCTGCAACGGGTAGTTGAGGATCATGACCGCGCTGTAGACGGTGACCAGTTCACCGACGGTGACACGGCCCTGCCGGGCCAGGTGGACCCCGTGCCAGACCACCGCGATCAGCAGCAGCCCGGGCAGCAGCACCTGGATCGCGGAGATCAGCGACCACATCCGGGCGCTGCGCACGGCGGCGTGCCGTACCTCCTGGGAGGCGCGGCGGTAGCGGTCGAGGAAGAGTTCCTCGCCGCCGATGCCGCGCAGCACGCGCAGTCCCGCGACGGTGTCCGAGGCCAGCTCCGTGGCCCGGCCGGCCTTGGCGCGCTGGAAGTCTGCGCGCCGGGTGGCCCGGGGCAGCAGCGGCAGCACGGACAGGGCGACCAGGGGCAGACCGGCGGCGACGACCCAGCCGAGGGCCGGCTGGTAGAAGACCAGGGCGACGCCGACCACGACGACCGTCAGCGCGGCGGCGGTGAAGCGGGAGACCGCCTCCACGAACCAGCCGATCTTCTCGACGTCGCCGGTGGAGACGGCCACCACCTCGCCGGCCGCCACCCGCCGGGTCAGCGCGGAGCCCAGCTGGGTGGCCTTGCGGGCGAGCAGCTGCTGGACCCGGGCGGCCGCGGTGATCCAGTTGGTGACGGCGGCCCGGTGCAGGAAGGTGTCGCCGACGGCGATCGCCGTGCCGCACAGCACCAGCAGACCGCCCGTCAGGGCCAGCCGGGTGCCGGAGCGGTCGACGACGGCCTGGACGGCGAGGCCCACACAGAACGGGAGCGCGGAGACGGACACGAAGTGCAGCAGTCCCCAGGCCAGTGCCTTGAGCTGCCCGCCCAGCTGATTCCGCCCCAGCCACCACAGGAACCGGGGGCCCGAACGCGCGTCCGGCACGCCCGGGTCGGAATACGGAAGATCTTGAATCTGCATGGTGTCCCAGCGGCTCGGGTCGGGGGAGGTGGCGACAAGCCGTGAAAGGTTCGCGTCGGAGCGTCGTCGAAATCAAACGGTTTTTCCTGCCGGCCGTCGAAATCCACCCTCTTCCGGCCAGGGCCTGCCGCCCAACACGCGCAGAATGTCAGAAGATTTAGTTAATTGACCGGTATGTGATGTCAGGATGGGCGGGTGCAGATCAAGAGCGTCCGGCGGGCGACCGCCACGGCGGTCCTCGGAGCCGTGCTGGCGGCCCTGAGCGCCTGCGAGGCGTCACCGAGCGGTGGCGCGAAGAACGGCCTGCCGGGGCCGCACAGCAGACCCCCGAGAGCTGCCCGAGCCGCCGGAGCGGGCCCGGCCGGGCAGCCGGACCGGACCGCGCCGGTCGGGGATCCGGGCCGGCTGCCCGGTGTCGGCGAGCAGTGGCAGGCACTGATCCCCGATCACTCCGGCCAGGTCGTCGCCGTGTACGGCGAGGGCAAGGACTCGGCCGACTCGACGGTCGTGCTGTACAACCGGCAGGCCGGCGGCTGGCAGCCGGTGGGCAGTTGGCCCGCCCACAACGGTCGGGCGGGCTGGACCACCGACCACTACACGGGTGACGGACGCAGTCCGGTCGGCGTGTTCACCGTCACCGACGCCGGCGGTGTGCTCCCCGATCCGGGCACCCGGCTCTCCTATGCCCAGGGCCGGGACCTCTACACACCCCCGCACTACTGGAGCCCGGCGTACCGGCACGACTTCGACTACGTCATCGCCATCGACTACAACCGCCTGCGGGGCACACCGCCGCACGACACCACCCACCCCTGGGGCGACGGCAGGGGCGGCGGCATCTGGTTGCACCTCGACCACGGCAGCGGCACCTCGGCGTGCATCGGCCTTCCCAGGGAGGCCATGGAGTACCTGCTCCGCACACTCGACCCGGCCCTTGAACCCGTCGTGGTGATGGGGGACAGGCCGAGCCTGCGGTCCTAGCGCGGCCCCGGGCCGCGTGCGGTGTCACTGTCCGCCCGGGCCCGCCTCCCCGCCGGACGGGCCCGCCGTGGCGGCGCCCGCGTCCACCAGGTCCACGTCGTCCGCCCGTACGTAGGCGAGCCGGTGGCCGAACTGGATCTCGTAGTACCGCTGCCGGCCCAGCACCACGGGCTGGGGCGTGTCGGAGAAGGTGGACCGGTCGACGTAGGAGCCGCCGACACCGGACTGGGTCACGTACCGCTGGCCGGCCCGCAGGCTGTACGGCAGCGGCGACTCCTCTTCCTCCTCCACTCCCTCCGGGTAGGCCTCCTCCTCCGGGAGGGCCCGCCCGAACACCGGGATCTCGTCCAGGCCTTCCTTGGGCGTCACCATGCGGCCGCGCGCACCGACGGCCGTCGGGTGCACCGCGGGGTTCTTGAACCACGCCTTGTTGCCCTGGTACCAGATCGCCGTCCACTCGCCTCTCCGGTCGGCCACGGCGAAGGTCTGGCCGGTGGAGACACGTGAACCCAGGTCGCTGACGTCTTCCGTGGACTCGTCGCCGTCCGGCCTGCGGCCCGGGTCCTGGATCAGCGGAGCGTTCTCGTCCGGCCGGGTGTACAGACGGACCGCGCTGGAGCCGTGCGGCCGGCACGGTACTCCGGCGCCGTCGCACCCCGTGTACCGCGGCTTGTGGGTGGCGTAGTCCGGCAGGATCATCACCACGGGGCTGTCCGGTCCGGCCGTGGCCTTCAACGGTGCGCCGAGCAGGTCGAAGTAATGCCGCCAGTCCCAGAACGGACCCGGGTCCTCGTGCATCTCGGGAATGCTGTCGCCGGTCGGGGACGGCACGTTGTCATGGCCGAAGATGTGCTGCCGGTCCATCGGGACGCCGTACTTCTTCGCGAGGTAGCGCACCAGCCGGGCCGAGGACCGGTACATCTGCTCCGTGTACCAGGTTCCGGGGTGGGTGAGGAAACCCTCGTGCTCGATGCCGATCGAGCGGGCGTTCACGAACTTGCTGCCGGAGTGCCAGGCCTCGTCCTTCGTTCTGACGTGCTGGGTGATGTGGCCGTCGCTGGAGCGGATCGAGTAGTGCCAGGACGCCTCGGTCGGGTCCTGCACGGTCTTGAACATGTTCGGCAGCGTCGACTCGGTGTCGTGGATGACGATGTACTCGATCCGCTGGTCCCGGGGCCGGTCGGCGAGGTCGTGGTTGCCGTAGTCGCCGTCGTCGTCGATCTCCTCGTAGGGCGCGGCGAGCCAGTCGCAGGACAGTTCGGGCGGGCACTCGACGTTCTTGGGCCGCTTGGGGGGCTGCGGGCCGGGGTGCGAGCGGACGCCGGGGGTGGCGGGGAGGGTGACCTCCTGTCCCTCCGCGGTGGTCCGGTGCGCGCCCCGGCGGATCAGGCCGAAGACGTCGTCGGCGTATGTCGTCGCCGATGTGACGTCACGGGTGCCGGGGAAACGTTCCACCGCCTGCCACCAGGCCTCCGGGTCGGCGCTGAGCGGCTTGCCGAGATGCCGTTGGGTGGCGGCCAGCAGCGCCGCGCCGCCGCGTACGTTGGCCGCGGCGTCTGTCCGCAGTTGTCCGGCGGGGACCTTGATCAGCCGTGCGGCGCGTTCCAGGTCCGCCGGCTGCACGGCGTGACCGCCCGCGGCGAACGCCGTTCCCGCCAGCGGGTCGGCCCTGCCGCCGCCCGGTTCCGGCGGGCCGGGTGCCGGTGCCGGGGCGTCGGTGCGGTCGGTGTCCACCAGGTGCATCGGACCGTAGCCACCCGCGACGCTGGGGGTGCCGGGGTGGGTGTCCCAGCGCGACTGCATGTAGGACACACTCATGAGCACACTGCGCGGCACGTGGAACTCGCGCGCGGCGTCCGTGAAGGCGTTCTGCAGACGCTGGTCCTCGGCCTCGTCGGCGCCGGACGCCGGGAGGATCAGCAGGGGTGGCAGCAGCGCGGCCGTCGCGATCAGGCAGGCCGTCAGGCGGCAGGTCCGGAGGGCACTGGGCACACGTGGAGCGACAGTTCTTCTCATACCAGAGGGTCTCCAACCGCTTGCTGAGGGTCACCGAGCACGCTCGTCGCAATCAGGGCAAGGGGGTTGCCCTTCACATCGCCCCTCGTACGTTTCCGTGCCCGGCGCGGCACGGCGCGCCGAACGTCGACCGGGTGGCCCAGCGTTCCGGCAGAGGCCACCCGGTCGGCGGGCATGGGCTCGGCATCCGGCGGCGGCCGCACACCGTGCGGGCTCAGTCCTCGACCGGGTCCACGTGCCAGTCGGGGTGGCCCGGCATCGGCGGCGTGTCGGGCCCGTACAGCCACGGCGTCAGAAAGGGCGTCAGATCCTCGCCCGCGACCTCGGAGGCGAGCGCGACGAAGTCCCGGGTACCGGCCGCGCGCCCCCGGTACCGCGTCACCCAGGTGCGTTCGATCCGGTCGAACGTGTCGTCACCGACCTTCTCCCGCAGGGCGTACAGCACCAGCGCCGAGCCGTCGTAGCGCATCACCTTGAACAGCGTCGGCTCCGTGGGCTCGGCCGGGGCTCCGTCGTCGTGGCGCCACTGGTCGTGCTGCTCGTAAGCCGCCCGCATGGCGTCCTCCATGCTCACGCCGCCGTGCTCGGCGGAGTACAGCCGTTCGTAGAAACGGGCATGACCCTCGCTCAGCCACAGGTCGGACCAGCGCCTGATGGCGACGCTGTCACCCGTCCAATGGTGGGTCAGCTCGTGCACGAGGTTGCGTTCGGCGTCGACCCGGTCGCCCAGCAGGTCGTCCTTCGGTACGACGGACAGCGACTGCGTCTCCAGCGCGACCGGCAGGTCGGTGTCGCCGACGAGTACGCCGTAGCGGCGGAACGGATACGGGCCGAGGCGCTGTTCCAGCCAGGCCAGGTGCTGCGGGGTGAGCGAGCGGTCGGCCTCGGTGTCCGTGACCAGGCCGTCGGGGACCACGTCGCGCACGGGCAGACCGTGCGGCCCCTTGCTGTCGACGAAGGCGAACTTCCCGATCGCCATCTGGACCAGCTGTGCCGCGATGGGCTCCTCGGAGTCGTACGTCCACCGGACCCGTCCGCCGGGTCGGCCGGCGCGGTCGACGAGCCGGCCGTTGGCCACCGCGTTCACACCCGGCGGGGTGGTGATCCGGAAGGTGACGGGGGCCCGCAGGCTGGGGTGGTCGTTCACCGGGAAGACCATCTTGGCGCCGTCGGGCTGAGCGCAGATCAGCGTGCCGTCGGGGGTGGGCACCCAGCCGTACTCACGGATCGCGTCGCTTCGCCGCCGTCGCTGGGTGGGGTCGGCGGTGTAGGCGACGCGGACGGTGAACGTGCTGCCGCGCCGGATCGGCCGTGCGGGTGTGACGACGAGTTCGTCGCCGTCGCGTACGGCGGCGGCCGGCGTGCCGTCGACGGTGACCCGGTGCAGCGTGTTGCCGGCGAAGTCCAGGTCGAAGCGGGACAGCGCCTGCGTGGCGGTGGCGCTGATGGTGGTACCGGCCGGGAAGGGCGTCTCGGGGGCCCGCCAGTCGAGGTCGAGCGTGTAACGGCGGACCGTGTAGCCGCCGTTGCCGTCCAGCGGCATGAGCGGGTCGCCGATGCCGGCTGCGCCGGGGGTCGGGGCGGGGCCGGACGCGGCCGCCGAGGCGCCGAGGGCGGCGGCGCCCTGGCCCCGATGCGGGACACCGGCGGAACAGCCGGTGCCGGTGAGCGCGACGGCGCCCGTGAGCGCGAGGGCGGCGCGCAGGGCGTGACGAGCGGTCATGATCTCCATGACAGCCACTGTGGCGGTTTGATCCGCTTGTAGCATCATATGTGCCCAAGGTGTGCGATCGCTCGGTCGGGTGGCCGGCCGAGCGGCCGTCGACCGGTCCGGCCATTGCGGTGGGTGGTCAACTCCCCGTAGAACACCGGCCATGAGAAAACGGATCGTCATGTCCATGCTCGCCGGAGCGACCCTCCTGGCGAGCGCGCTCCTCGGTACGGGTGCTCCCGCCGCCCGTGCCGCCGACGTCCCGGCCGAGTTCGGCACCGACTGGCACGACCCGGTGACCGCGGCCCCGCCGGTGTCCGTGCCCAAGGAGGCCAAGTCCTGCCAAGTCACCCTGGCAGAGGCCCAGTTCCGCGACTTCACCCCGTACCGGGGAACGTACACGCCCCCGCAGGGCTGCGGCGACCGCTGGAGCAAGGTCGTCCTGCGGCTGGACGGCAAGGTGAAGGGCCGTCAGTACGACCGACTGGGCTATCTGCACGTCGGCGGCGTCGAGGTGCTGCGCACCTCCACCCCCGAGCCCTCGCCGGACGGCATCGAGTGGCACGTGGAGAAGGACGTCACCCGCTACAGCGACACCTTCCGCTCCACGCAGGACGTCGAGATGCTCATCGGCAACGTTGTCGACGACACCTACACCGGCGTCATCGACGTCAAGGCCACCCTCACCTTCTACGCGGGACGCCCCGAGGCCTCGGTCCCCGACAAGGTGCTCACCCTGGCCGACGGCACCACCCTCACCACCCCGCGCAACAGCGAACGCATCGTCGCCGAGGTGTACGCCACCGGATCCGGCGGCGGCTGCGAGGAGTTCTGGTACCTGACCGTGGCCGACCCGGCGTCCTACTCCTGCAAGGCGGACAAGGGGCCCTACCGGGAGGTGCAGATCAAGGTCGACGGCCAACTGGCCGGCATCGCCGCGCCGTTCCCGAACGTGTGGACCGGCGGCTGGTCCAACCCGTTCCTCTGGTACGTCGTTCCGGGCCCGCGCGCCTTCGATGTCAAGCCGATCGAATACGACCTGACGCCGTTCGCCGGGCTCCTGAACGACGGCCGCCCGCACAGCGTCGAGGTCTCGGTCGCCGGCGTGCCCGAGGGGCAGTCCGGCTGGAGCGCCCCCGTGAACGTCCTGGTGTGGCAGGACGCCCACCGGGCCCACGTGACCGGGAAGGTCACCGAGGTCAAGGCGTCCGAACCGGCCAACTCCTCCGTCTACACACCCGGTTCCGGCGAGTACCGGGTCGACACCGACGCCGGGCACCGGCTCACCGTCGCCGGATACGTCGACACCTCGCACGGCCGGGTGACCACCACCGTCGGCCGCACGCTGGCCAACACCTCCGTGCACCGCTGGAACGACGGCGAGACGACGGACGCGCTCGACGCCACCTGGACGGACGACCAGAGCGTCACGGTCAGGGCGGGCGGGGCGCCCCGGACGACCCGCACCGACCGCACGTACACCATGAGCGGCGCCATCACCGTCGGCACGGACGACCGGCTGCGCACCGTCCTCACACTCGGGGACCGGGCGGCGGTGACCGAGGCGCGAGGCGGCCGGCGCACCGGCTGGTCACGGCTCGACGACACCTACAGCGGCGACGCGACGTACACCCTGAACGTGCCGCGCGACCAGCGGCACGCGGTCGGCAGGTCGAGCGAGCGCTACCGGCTGTACGGCTCGGACGGCTGCTACGACCGCTCGCTGGCCACCGAACAGGGGGTGCTGACGGTGGACCGCAGCGGCTGCTGAGCGGCGGCTGCTGCTGAGCCGAGTCGTGTGCGATGCGTCACTCGGTCCGTGATTTACACGGCCGTGACACGGCGGTCTCAGACGGGATCAAGAAAACCTCCAGAGTGATCGACACGGAAGACACTTTCCGTATCGCAGAAGTCCCGCTCGGCTTCCGCGAGTCGAACCCCCACAAGGAGTGCCCGTGCCGCCGTCCGTCCCGTCCCTCCCGCGACGCGTCGCACGCATACTGCGTACCTCTCTCTTCGCGCAGGTCGCCTGCGCGCTCGTGCTCGGAATCGTCGTCGGGCGGCTGTGGCCCGGCTTCGCCTCGGACCTGCAGCCGCTCGGCGACGGTTTCACCCGGCTCATCAAGACGATCATCTCCCCGCTCGTCTTCTGCGTGGTCGTCGTCGGCATCGCCAAGGCCGGTGATCTGAAGGCCTTCGGGCGGATCGGGCTCAAGGCCTTGATCTGGTTCGAGGTGGCGAGCACGCTCGCGCTGGTCATCGGGCTCGTCGCCGCCAACGTGGTCCAGCCCGGTTCCGGGATGCACGTCGATCCGGCCACGCTGAGCGCCAAGGCGGTCGACGCGAAGACGGGCGGCGGCTCGCTGCCGTCGACGACCGAGTTCGTGCTCAACGCCCTGCCCACCAGTTTCATAGGCGCCTTCGCCGAGAACTCCCTGCTCCAAGTGCTCGTCCTGGCCTGTCTGGTGGGCGCGGCCCTGCTCCACCTCGGCCACACCAGGGTGCCGCAGGTACTCCCCGCCATCGAGCAGGCCCAGGAGATCATCTTCGCGATCGTCGGCTTCGTGATGCGCCTCGCCCCGATCGCCGTCTTCGGTGCGATGGCCGTCCTGATCGGCCAGTACGGACTCGGCGTCATCGAGACCTACGCCAAGCTGATCGTCCTGTGCTACGCGGCCGCCGCGCTCTTCATCGCCCTGCTGGCGGTCGCCCTGAGGGCCGTCACCGGGCTCAGCCTCTGGAAGTTCGTCCGCTACATCCGCGAGGAGCTGCTGCTCGCCCTGGGCACCGCCTCCACGGAGTCCGTGCTGCCGCGCGTCATGCAGAAGCTGCGCAAGGCGGGTGCCCGGGACGACGCGGTCGGCCTGGTGCTGCCCACCGGCTACTCCTTCAACCTCGACGGCGCCTCGCTCTACCTCTCCATCGGCACCCTGTTCATCGCCCAGGCCGTGGGCGTCGACCTGAGCCTCGGTCAGCAGATCACCGTCGTCCTGGTGCTGATGCTCACCAGCAAGGGCATGGCCGGCATCCCCGGTTCGGCGTTCCTCGCGCTGTCCGCGACCGCCTCCTCGCTCGGGGCCATCCCGGCCGGTGCCGTCGCCCTGCTGCTCGGCGTCGACCGCATCATGGACTCGATGCGCGTCGTCACCAACCTGCTCGGCAACTGCGTCGCCGTCTTCGCGGTCTCCCGCTGGGAGGGCGCGCTGGACGTGGAGCGGGCCAAGCAGGTGCTGGGCGGTGCGGCCCAGGCGGTGCAGGAGGAGGTCGCCGAGGAGCCGGCCAAGGAGCCGGTGCCCGAAAGCTGAAGCCGACCGTGAGGCGAGAAGCGGCTCCCCCTCGCAGCAGGGGGAGCCGCTCGGGCATGTCTCAGCAGTGCTTCGCCGTCACCGGCCCGTCGACCAGGGTGTCCAGCAGCCCGCCCAGCACCACCCGCTGCTCCTCCGAGAGCGGGGCCAGGATCTCCTCGGCCGCCGACCTCCGTGCCGCCCGCAGTTCGCGCAGGGTCTCGCGCCCCTCGTCCGTGATCTCGATCCGGGTCACCCGGCGGTTCGTCGGATCCGGCACCCGGCACACCTTGCCGCTCGACTCAAGGCCGTCGACCAGCGTCGTCACCGCGCGCGGCACCACCTCCAGGCGTGCGGCGAGGTCGGCCATGCGCGGGGGAGTGTCGTAGTGCGCGAGGGTGCGCAGCAGCCGAGACTGGGCTGGGGTGACGCCCAGATCGCGCGCTTCCAAATGGCGCTTCTGGATACGCCACATCCGGCGCGTGAGGCGTAGCAACTGCTCGGCGAGCGGGCCGTCGGGGTCGGGGGTGCTCATACGGGAACAATATCAGGACTATGTTCATTGTGAGTATAGGTAACAGTGAGCTATCCTCCGTGAGTCCGTACACACCACACCCATCCGTAGGAGCCATGCCCCGAGACGAGATCAACTGGACCCCCGACGGCGCTTCGGCCGGGCAACCCCGCCAGGTACGCCGCATTCTCAAGCTCTTCCGTCCCTACCGCGGCCGGCTCGCGATCGTCGGCCTGCTGGTCGGCGCCGCCTCGCTGGTCTCGGTCGCCACTCCGTTCCTTCTCAAGGCGACCCTCGACACCGCGATCCCGCAGGGCCGCACCGGACTGCTCAGCCTGCTCGCGCTGGGCATGATCGCCAGTGCCGTCCTCACCAGCGTCTTCGGCGTCCTGCAGACGCTGATATCCACCACCGTCGGCCAGCGCGTCATGCACGACCTGCGCACCGCCGTCTACGGCCGGCTGCAGCGCATGTCGCTCGCCTTCTTCACCCGCACCCGCACCGGCGAGGTGCAGTCCCGCATCGCCAACGACATCGGCGGCATGCAGGCCACCGTCACCTCGACGGCCACCTCCCTGGTCTCCAACCTCACCAGCGTCGTCGCCACCATCGTCGCGATGATCGCCCTCGACTGGCGGCTCACCATCGTCTCGATGGTCCTGCTCCCGCTCTTCGTGTGGATCAGCCGCCGGGTCGGCAACGAGCGCAAGAAGATCACCACCCAACGCCAGAAGCAGATGGCCGCGATGGCCGCCACGGTCACCGAGTCCCTCTCCGTCAGCGGCATCCTGCTCGGCCGCACCATGGGCCGCGCCGACTCGCTGACCGCCTCCTTCTCCGAGGAGTCCGAGCAACTGGTCGACCTGGAAGTGAAGTCGAACATGGCCGGCCGCTGGCGCATGGCCGTGATCACGATCGTGATGGCCGCGATGCCCGCCGTCATCTACTGGACCGCCGGCATGGCCCTCCAGGCGGGCGGCCCGCAGATCTCGCTCGGCACCATCGTCGCCTTCGTCTCCCTCCAGCAGGGCCTGTTCCGGCCCGCCGTGAGCCTGCTGGCGACCGGCGTCCAGATCCAGACCTCCCTCGCTCTCTTCCAGCGCATCTTCGAGTACCTCGACCTGCCCATCGACATCACCGAACGGGACGAGCCGGTCCACCTCGACCGGGTGAAGGGCGAGGTCCGCTTCGAGGGCGTCGAGTTCCGGTACGACAGGCACAACGACAAGGTGGGCCCCGTCCTCGACGGCATCGACATCACCGTCCCGGCCGGCGCCAGCCTGGCGGTCGTCGGCCCGACCGGCGCAGGCAAGTCCACGCTCGGCTACCTGGTTCCCCGGCTCTACGACGTCACGGGAGGCCGGGTCACCCTGGACGGCGTCGACGTCCGTGACCTCGACTTCGACACCCTCGCCCGCGCGGTCGGCGTCGTCTCCCAGGAGACGTACCTGTTCCACGCCTCGGTCGCCGACAACCTGCGCTTCGCCAAGCCGGACGCCACCGACGAGGAGTTGCACGCGGCCGCCCGTGCGGCCCAGATTCACGACCACATCGCCTCGCTGCCCGACGGCTACGACACCGTCGTCGGCGAGCGCGGACACCGCTTCTCGGGCGGTGAGAAGCAGCGGCTGGCCATCGCGCGCACCATCCTGCGCGACCCGCCGGTCCTCATCCTCGACGAGGCGACCAGCGCCCTGGACACCCGCACCGAACACGCGGTCCAGGACGCGATCGACGCGCTGTCGGCCAACCGGACGACCGTCACCATCGCCCACCGGCTGTCCACGATCCAGGGCGCCGACCAGATCGTCGTCCTCGACTCCGGACACGTGGCCGAACGGGGCACGCACGAGGAACTGCTGGAACTCGACGGCCGGTACGCGGCACTGGTACGCCGGGACGCCCGGCTGGAGACGGCGGTCGAGCCGGCAGTCGAGCCGGCCGGATCCGGCGGCGAGGCGACCCAGTGGGAGACGGCCCTGCGGCCGGTGCACAGGCGGGGCGACCGGGGACGCAGGCACGCGACACCGCCGACGAGCTGAGGCCGGCGGCTGAAGCCGACGGGCGGCGGTCGGCCAACCGGGGCCGGCCCGACCGAGGCCGGCCGGCGAAGTCGACCCACAGCAGCCGCTCCGCCCCGGCCGACCGAAGCCGCTTTGCCCCGGCCCACCGGTGGAGGCCGATCCATCTCGGCTGCTTCACCTCGTTCGACCCACCTCGTTGGATCAACCTCGGCCGCTTCATCTCGGTCGCTTCACCTTGTTGGACCCGCCCAAGCTGACAAATTGAGGTCGACAAGCTGAAGATATGTCGGGTTTGTGGCGTTATGCGGGCTAACGTGCCCGCATGCACATGAACACTCCGCCACGGGACCCGGGCCGACGGACGGCCGTGAGCCGAGGCGCCTCGAGCCGTGGAACGACGACGCGTGGGAAGGCGATCCGGCTGACCCGCCGCGGCAGGATCGTCCTCGGCGTGACCGGTGCCGTCGTCGCCGGCGCCGCGGTGGCGGTGCCCCTGCTGTCCCTGGCCGGCCGTGCGGCCGCGTCCGACACCCTGGTCATCCCGGAGGGCTGGCGGGCGTCCCAGATCTACGACGCCGTCGACAAGGCCCTCGCCCTCCCCGCCGGCAGCACCAAGAGTTCCCTCGGCACCGCGGACCTGAAGCTTCCCGGCGACGCCGGGGGCAACCCCGAGGGCTATCTCTTCCCGGCCACCTATCCCCTGGAGAAGGACGCGACCCCGCAGTCGGTGCTGCGGTTCATGGTCGACACCGCCAACAAGAGGTTCGGCGGGGCACCCGTCGCGGCAGGCGCCCAGCGCGACGCGATGAACGGCTACCAGGCGGTGACCATCGCCAGCATCGTCCAGGCCGAGGCCGTAGGTAAGGCTGACATGGGCAAGGTGGCGCGGGTCGTCCTCAACCGGCTGCAGCGCGGCATGCCGCTCCAGATGGACTCCACCCTCAACTACGCCCTCAACCGCAGCACCCTCAACACCACGGTGAGCGACACCCGCATCGAGAACCCGTACAACTCCTACCAGCGCATGGGACTGCCGCCCACGCCGATCGACAACCCGGGCGTGGACGCGTTGCGTGCCGCGCTGAACCCGACACCGGGCAACTGGCTGTACTTCGTCACGGTCAAGCGGGGGGACACGAGGTTCACCGCCGACTACGCCGAACACCAGCGCAACGTCGCCGACTTCAACGCCGCACAGAACAGCAAGGCCCAGCGGTCGCCGCAGGTCTCGCGGCCGCCGCGCTGAGCCGCCGGTGCGTCACGCGGCGACCGGTTCCCCGGCCAGCAGCCGCCTGATGTCCCGTACGGCCTCGCGCCCCGCGCGGTTGGCACCGATGGTGCTGGCCGACGGGCCGTAGCCGACGAGGTGGACGCGCGGATCGGCGACCGCGCGGGTCCCCTCGACCCTGATCCCGCCGCCCGGCTCGCGCAGCCGCAGCGGCACCAGGTGGTCCAGGGCGGCACGGAATCCGGTGGCCCAGAGGATGACATCGGCGTCGACGCGCCGCCCGTCGTTCCACTCCACCCCGTCGGGGGTGATCCGGTCGAACATCGGCCGCCGGTCCAGGACTCCGTCCTCCAGGCCCTGCCGGATCGCGTCGTTGAGGGGCAGCCCGGTGACCGAGACCACGCTCCGCGGCGGCAGCCCCTGCCGTACCCGCTCCTCAACCAGCGCCACCGCGGCCCGTCCCGCGCCCTCGTCGAAGGGTCCCTCACGGAAGACCGGCGGTCGCCGGGTGACCCAGGTGGTGGCGGCCGCGTACGGGGCGAGCTCCAGCAGATGCTGGGTGCCGGAGGCCCCGCCGCCGACGACCACGACCCGCTTGCCGGCGAACTCCTCGGGCCCGGCGTACTGCGCGGTGTGCAACTGCCGCCCGCGGAAGGTCTCCTGGCCCGGGTAGCGCGGCCAGAACGGCCGGTCCCAGGTGCCGGTGGCGTTGATCAGCGCCCGCGTCGACCAGTCGCCCCGGTCGGTCTGCACGAGCAGCCGCCCGCCCTCGCCCTCGCGCACCGCGCGGACGTCGACGGGGCGGTGCACCCGCAGGTCGAAGGTGCGCTCGTAGTCCGCGAAGTACTCGCCGATGACCTCGGCGGACGGCCGCGCCGGGTCGGCCCCGGTCAGCTCCATGCCCGGGAGTGCGTGCATCCCGTGCACCTTGCCGTACGTCAGGGACGGCCACCGGAACTGCCAGGCACCGCCCGGCGCGGGGGCGTGGTCGAGCACCACGAAGTCGCGGTCCGGCTCGAAGCCGGTGCGCCGCAGGTGATAGGCGCTGGACAGGCCTGCCTGACCAGCGCCGATGACGACTACCTCGACCTCACGCGCATTGTTCACGCTTCTACCAACAGCGGGGACGGCCGTGGATCTTCCCGGCCCGGCCGCTCGCACGCCTCCCGGGCGCATAGGCCACGATGGAGGCATGTCGGATGCCTTCACCACACGAGAGCTCGATGTCGCCACCGGGAGCCGGGAGCGGGTCGTCGACCTGACCGGCGACTGCGAGGCCTTCCTCCGCGAGGCCGCGGCCGGCCGCGACGGCCTGCTCAACATCTTCACCCCGCACGCGACGGCCGGCATCGCGGTCATCGAGACCGGCGCCGGCAGCGACGACGACCTGCTGGCCGCCCTGCACACCCTGCTCCCCGCCGACGACCGCTGGCAGCACCGGCACGGCAGCCCCGGCCACGGCCGCGACCACGTCCTACCGGCGATCGTCCCCCCGCACGCCACCCTCCCGGTGATCAACGGCCGCCTGGCACTGGGCACCTGGCAGTCGGTGTGCCTGGTCGATACGAACAGGGACAATCCACAGCGAAAGGTGCGCGTTACCTTTCTTGCGGGGGCGTGACCTTGTCTCTGATCGGCTCGCATCCGGCAAGCAGGAGCTGGCCGGTGTTGATTGGTTTCATTCGCTTACCAGCCGGGCCAATTGAGCCTCGAGGCCGCTGAGCCCCGTCTTCTCTGCGCCGGCGCGGAGCCGGGACAGTTCGGGGACCTCCAGGCGCAATTGACGGGCCAGGCGAGTGACAAGTTCCTCCGCTTCCTGCCGAGTGACCTTCCGACGTGAGCCCATACGTTGGTCCAGGCGGACAAGGAGAGCGAGCTTGCGTGGTGTCTCCTCCGGGCACCACACGCGGAAGAATCGGCTGCCCGCCATGCGGTAGCTGCCGATACGGGATACCGGGATCCCCTCCTCACCGAAGGCGCTGGCGGGCAGCGAGACCGACCATGTGCCGTCGTCGTCCTGTTCCGGGGCGACAGAGTCGAGGCCCTGCTCGCGGAGCCACCTCCGGGCGGACCGCATGACGCGCTCGTCCGCCTCCTCTCCCGTCTCTTCGTTGTCGAGAGCGTTGATCAGCTCTGGAGTACGGGTGCACAGCTCGCTGAGCTCCGGGTCGGGGGCGGTCCCCGCCTCGGCCTGGCCGTAGACCAGGAGCCCCTTCCGGCCGCGCACCACGTAGACGGGCAGGTGGACGACTGTCTCCTCCAGGCTCTCCAGCGCGTCCAGAGCGACGGGCAGATTGAACCGGGCCCGGTCCTTTCGGTCTTTCAGGCGGTCCAGGGCTGAGCGGTCGAAGCCGGATGCCACGGTGATGGGGGTGAAGCGCGGGTAGTGGTCGCTTCGTGTCACCCTGGCCAGTTCGTGGGCGGGCAGAAGGGTCACGACCTCTTCGTCGTAGTGGACTCGCGTCAGCGGCGTGCAGTTCAGTGCCTCGAAGTACAGTTTGCGGCGGTCCTGACGGGTGACCACGTAGCGGATGTCGTCGTCCACGGATCGCTGCCCGAGCGGCGTCAGGGACAGCCGCCCTCCGGTCTCCTCTCGCAGGTGCCCGATCGCGGCCAGGAAGCGCACGGCCTGCGCTACCAAGGCCTGGTCCAGGGCGAAGAACATGGCGAGTTCGTCCACGGTGTGCAGGGCGCCGTGGCGCAGCCCGCGCTCCAGGAAGCGGTCGATGAGGAAGAAGTCCTCGCCCTCGGTGACATCGGCGCGGATCTCCACCTGCCAGACGGGCAACAGCAGAGCGTAGAGCCGGGTGGGTTCGATGCCCTGGCCGAATGCGGCGTCCTCCAGGACTCGCTCTTCGGGGAAGTTCATCAGGCGGGGAGCGGTCGTCACGGGCGGCCTCCTTCCGCGTGTGGGTCGGCGGCTTCGCCTGTGTCCGGGGCGGCTTTGGCAAGGGTCGCCATGACATCCCAGTAGTCCCTCAGGTCGCCGCGGTCGAGCAGATACTGGTGCAGGTCGTCGATGAGTGTGCGGAAGCCTGGATCGTTGGCACGGATCAGAGTGCTCAGGTCGCCCGTGAGGACCAGTTGGCTCTTGGCGCGAGTGAAGGCGACGTTGGCTCGGCGCAGCTCCTTGAGAAAGCCGATCCGTCCTTCGGGGTTGCTGCGCGTGAAGCCGTACAGGACGACGTCGCGCTCCCCGCCCTGGTAGGAGTCGACGCTGCCGACCGAGGCGTCCGCAAGCTGGGAATCACCGATCAGCGGGGTCAGGTGGCGAACGACCTCCAGGCGCTGGGCGAGGTAGGGGACGATCACCACCCACTCGGAACCCCGGCGGTGGTAGAAGGCGGCGAGCCTGGCCAGGAGACGTGCTTCACAGGTGTTGAAGGGGCCCTTGCGGCCGCGGCCCTCGGCGCGATGGCCCCCCGATTCACGACGTACGCGGTCAGGCAACGCGGCGGTGTCCACGAAGGCCATCGGGCTCGCGAACAAGGGGTCGGTGTGCCGGTGGTCCTTCTCGGTGAGCAGTTCACCCCGGTAGAAGGCAGCCGAAATGAAGTCGGCGATCTCGGCGGGCATCCGGCGCTGGCGGGTCAGCTGCACGACATGCGAGGAGGGCAGTCCGGCGCGCAAGCGTTCCAAGGCGCTCTGAGACATCAACCGGACAAGTTCGGGGTCGTCGATGGCTTGGGCCCACTCATCCACCTCGGGGTCGCGGAAGGGAGGCAGCTGCCGGTCGTCACCGACCAGAACACCACGGCGAACCAGGCTCAGCGGGACCAGTGTGTCCGCGACGCCGATTTGGCCGGCCTCGTCGACGATTCCCAAATCGAACTCGACACCGGACAGTTCAGCGCGGGATGCGGCGCCTATGCAGGTGGCCCCGACCACCTGAGCGTAGCGGACGAGTTCGGGCACCAGCTGGCCCGGGTCCTGGCCGATGGCGGCCTGCCACTGCCGGGTGAGTTCCTCGCGTTGCGAGAGGACCGGTAGCCACGCCTCCAACTGCCGGTGCAGGGTGTGCAGCGCGGCTGTCGCATCGGCCGGATCCCGCAGGCGAGCCGGCGCGGGTACGCCCGGTACGCCTGCGCCCAGCGCGTGGACAGCCATGTCGGCGGCTTCATAGGCAGATTGAAGGCTCTCGCCGATCCGAAGTTCTGTCACCTGATGTGTGGTACGGGCCGCGCTGACAGCGGCGTCCTCGCGGACTGCACGCTCCGCCTCGGTGACCGCCGCTTCTGCCTGCTGGCGCAGGTCGGGTCCGAGTACGTTGAGCCGCTGAATCTCGGCTACCACCGTGGTGAGCTCCTCGCCCCGGCGGCGAGCCCGGGAGCGGTGCAGCCGACCGGTGAAGAAGGCGTTCGAGCGCGACTGCTCGGACCCTACTTTCTCCTGGAGCCACGAGGCACGGTCGATCAGAGACTGCAGGGCCGACTCCCGTTCACCCTCCTTGTGCTGGAGTGCCGCCAACCGTGCCTGGGCCGGTGCGACGGCCGTTTGGATCGCATCCTGCAGACGCAGGGCCGCGATCTTCGCTTCCTGGACCAGGTCGTCGACCTGGTGAACTCGAGTGGCAAGTTCGGCTGTCCACGGCTCGGCAGCCGCTGCCTCTCGGTAGGCCTGTGCACGCCGGGTCATGGCGTGTCGGATGCCTTCGGAGAGGTTCTCCGACTGTTCCTCCAAGAGCAACGGTTTCACATCGGCGTGGACCTTGCTCTCGTCTCCTACCCGTATCACCACGAGATCCCGTGGCAGGCGGGCCAGAACGTTGTCCACGGCGCGATTGGTGTGGGAGGTGACGAGGACCCGGCCACTGCCGACGGTGGCCGTCGTCGCGGCGGTATGGGCGATCTCGGTGATGGTGCGGGTCTTGCCGGTGCCGGGAGGGCCGAGCACCACCAGCAGGTCCTCGGTGGTCAACGCCTTGCGGAACGCGTCGAGTTGCTCGGGATCAAGTTCCTCATGCGGCTGTGCGGTGCTGGTTGGGATCGTGCGCACGCGGTGCTCGACCACTGCCGGGAGGAGGCCCGCGTTCCTGGTGCTCCACGTGCGGAGGCTCGCCACGGCCTGTCGCTGTTTGTTGAAGATCACGCTGTTCGGGATGAGTTCCAGAGCGCCGCGTGCCGGCAGCCGCTCCCACGACACGGGTTGATCGAAGCGGACGGTGACGGAACGCTCCGCCGCCCGGTTGACCTTCCCACGGGTCTCTGTGTCGCCCTGTACGCGGACGAAGGCGCCGACCTGCGGTGACTCCGGGCCGATGAGGTGGAATTCGTAGACTGACTGCGGAGTGCTGCCGCGCTTGCCACCTGTGGCTGTGAGGCGCTGATAAGGGAATGGGGCGGCCTCGCGCTCTTCCCGGGTGGTGATCTCCTCGGTCGCGTCGATCAGCCGCTCCAACGTGTCGAGGAACTCCGACTCGGCTTCGCTGACGACGGAAGGTGCTTCTCGCGTCTGAGCCTGCGCCTCGCCGAGACCCTGCCAGGCCTTTTCAAGATCCTGCCACTGGGCATCCGAGCCCTCGGGCACGGCCCTCAGTTCGAACACCATCTTCCAGGCAGGCGGGCGCACCAGGAGACAGGATCGGGCAAGACGTGCATGGTCGGCGAGGCGGAGCGGATCGATGTGCTTGACGAAGTAGCCGGTACCTCGGTTCGTGGCCTCGAGGCGCAAGCGATACGTACGCGTGTGAACCAGCAAGGATGGTTTGTACTTGCCGTTTGCCGGGCTGACGCTCACGGCGGCGCCGCCGTCGAGCTGGTTCAGATCGTGGACGATCTGCGAGACGTCGGGCGGCAGACCGGCGCTGGACTCAGCCTTTGTACGGAGCTGTTCGTCAAGGCCCAGCCCCGGGACGAGCACCAGTGGAGCGCGTAAGGCGACGGTGGCGATGGACATCGGTAACGCTCCTCAGCGCTGGGGCGGGACTGACGTCAGCTCGCGTGCAGTGGCAAGCAGAGCGCGACGGAGCGTACGGACATCGGGACGGGCCGCAGGGTCCTCCCGCAGAGCGTCGGCAACGGTATGGATGAGACTGTCCGGTACGGAGGCCGAGCCACGGAAGGGAGGCAGTCCGGGCTCGGGGATGCGGCCGCTCAGCGCGCGGTACAGCAGCGCGCCCAGCTGGTAGACATCGGTGGCGGGCCCGGGGCGGGTGCCGGAGCCGTACCGCTGCTCGGGTGCCTGATAGGGCCCGGGGTTCTCGCCCGGGCGGGGTGGCACGGTGGCGAGACCGAAGTCGCGCAGCACCATGCGTGGTCGTTGTATCACGACCGCGGTCGGCTGGAGCGCTCGGTGCGAGAACTGCTCGCCGCTCAGCCGTTCGAGGGTCTCGGCAACCCCGGCGAGCCCCTTCACGATCGACCACAGGCGCAGCGCGTCCGCCGGAACCGGCGGTTCGGGGAGCAGCTCGTGGAGGGTTTCCCGGGGGCGGCCGAGCTTCGGGTCGCCCGGCCAGGCCAGGGCGAGAGTGGCGGTGTTTCCGCTGCGGGTCAGCTGGACGACGTCGGGGCCGCGGAGGGCACGGCACAACCGGGCTTCCTGTTCGAGCGCGGTCAGGGGGTCGAAGCCGCCCGGGCCAGGCAGAGGCCGTGTCCACTCGACTTGGCGCAGCCAGGCGTAGGTGCCGCGGGCAGTGTCCCCGTCGGACACCACACGCGCCACTGCCTGACGTCGTAGCACGTCGCCGTCCCGAGACTCGTGAAGGAGGTCTCCGGGGCCTTCGTAGAGCAGGTACTCCTGTCCCTCGACCTTGACGACAGGCCGACTGTCCCAGGCCGCTGGGCCGGTGGCGCGGTCGGGGCCGGACACCACGACGACGGGCCCCGGCGGTTGCTCCTGGGCAGGTCGCCCACCAGGGCACAGGTCGCGCAGTACCCGCAGTGCGAAGGCGGCGGCGTGCCGTGCCGCGGTCTCTTGGAAGCCGGCTGCGTCGCGTGTGGCCTTGTCCGGGTCGGCGGAGTCGCTGATGCCGCGGATGGAGAGGGCCCGTACCGCGCGGTTCATCTTGGCCGCGTGAGTGACGCCATGGCTCTCCATATCGATGGCCACGGCGTCGTTGTAGTGCCGGCGGATCCGACGGGCCGTCTCGGAGTCACGGAAGCCGAGCAGTACATCGCCCGAGGCGATCGGCTCGAAGTGAACCCGAGGCGGTGTACGGGGCCGCGTATCCGGAGGGAGGAAGACCCATGGCTCGTTGCGTCGGGCGGAGCGCACCAACTGGTCCACGTCGTACGCCGGTTCCCAGGCGTCAGGTCGAGCGGCGAACCCGTCCACGCTCTCACGTCCGCCGTGATAGCCGTAGACCTTCCTGGCGACGACGACGTCGCCGAGGCGGACATCGTCCTTGAGCGCACCGGCGACGCCGACGAAGAGCACAGCCTCGGCGCCGAAGTACTCGATCGTGGACTGCGTGACGAGGGCGGCACGGGTGTTGGTCGGGCCCGTCTCGGCCAGCGCCACATCCCAGTTGAGGCCCGGTGTGCGGCCGACGTCGATGAGGGTGCCCTGCGGCAGTTCGACCTCGTGGACGTCCTGCAGGTGCCGACGTACCGCCTCGTACTCCACCTGTAAGGCAGTGAGCACGACCACGATGGGCCGTCGCCTTCTCGTTCCCCCCAATGGAACCCCTCCACCTTCACGGAAATTGAGACTGGACCTCACGACTCCCAGCGGTCCTCCCGCTCGGAACATGAAGCGGCAGAAAGGGTCACTCTAGCCAGGATGCCTGGGAGAGCATTCGTCAACGGGTCAGCTCTCAACGCACATGAAGGTGGCAGTACGGACAGCCCGGTGCCGGTGCGAGCCTGGCCGTCTGATGCAATGCGGTCCGCTCCACCGGCAGCGAGGACTGAGACGGCGTGATTACCGCATCGCGCCCTCGTACCGGCCGTGTGTCCGCGGTCGAGCGGCCACTGGGGACCGGGGGACCGGGCCCACCTCGCGGGTATGGCGAGGCGGGGTGACTGAGAGCAATCAGCACAAAGCGCAACACCTGGCCTGGCTGTCACTTTTGGCCTTCTAGCGTGGTCAAATGGCAGTTGCCGATGGCGCGAAGGGCTCGGCCCGATGATACGACCAACGACCTGTCACCGGTGGGGAGCTGTTCCTGGGCTAGGACGCCCCGTTGCCGGGATTTCTCGAGAACTGCCTCGACTGTGTTGGCGCCAGCTGACCGTGCGCCGCCGGAGTGGCGACTGGACCCGTAGCGGATCCATGCGCGGAGAGAATCTGGCCGGCGCCAACGATCCTGCCAGAACGGCCGCTCATGACCGACATTCCCGTCGCGAACGGCCGAGCCTGTTTGCCCAGTATCGCAAAGGCTGCCGGGAGCCCCAGGTATCGATGTTGGCTTTCCAGTGGCTTCCAGAACGGTCCTTAAACCGCCCCGTTCACCATGTCTCGACCGGCAGGGCGAACCAATGCGAAGGTCGACGGACCATCCGCTCAGACGGGATCCGCCCGGCCTACGGTGCAGAAAAGCAGGCGTGGAGTTACTCGCTGGTTGGCTCGGGCCGCCGGATAGATCCCGCGTGTCATGGGTGAACTTGGCACTCTGATCGCGGATCGCGATGGAGGGGACCAGGAAGAGCTTGTGGCGCGCTGTCCATGTGGTTAGCCTACGGGTAGGAATGGAGCCTGAGCCTGGGACGGTATCCGGGCCACCCCCGTTCATCTCGAGGTACGGAGCGTCGGAAAGCGCCTTCGCCACCACCTCCTTCCATGCTCCCTACGCACCTTCCTGTCCAGCTGTCGTACGCCGGACAGGCGAAAGTCGTTTCCGTGACCGTCTACTCTCAGCATGCCAACCGTGGAAAGACTCAAATCCTGGCGGCCTATCAAGGTTCGGATGGCGTGGTGTCCAAGACCGTGACCAGTCTTTCCGACGCTCGCCTAGCGGCCCCGATCGTCGACGTTCTCAATCGGATCTCCGCCTTCGCTACAGTCCCGGTCAGTATCCACGACAGCCGGGAACGGCCTGGGGGCTACTACCCGAGCAAGCACATTGCGGCGCTGACCAACGATGCGGCTCGTGCCGATCTTCTGAATGGCGCCCACAGTCTTTGGTACGAGTACGTCTGCTTGAGGCTGCACCAGGCGCTCGCCGACCTGGAAAGCCATTTGGTGGCTTTGCCCGACACAGTCAGCAGGGCGATCCGCTCCGAACTGGAGGTGGAGGAACGTGATTTGCGCGCCGGACTCGCCGATTTCACAGGCACTTCCTCGGGGGAGGAGCCGGAGGTCGAGCGTCACTGGGAGTTCGGTCATCCCTTTGTGAAGCACGACGACGGACTGCAGACGCTGAGCAACGCGACACGGGAGCAGCTCGATCGTCGTGAGGGAGGACTCGCTGCGAAGGAGCAGGCGGAAGCCGTCTCCCACCTCCGGGTTCTGGTCACGGCGCACTCCCACACTGACGCCATGTGGGCTTCACTGGACGATCCCAGCTGCCAACTCTTTGCGGAGCCGTTCGACTCTGACGGCTTCTACCTGACGGTGCAAGCGCCGGAACTTGGTGACAACAACAGCTCGTGGGAGGTCGAGATCGGGCGCTGGGAGCCGGACGACCCGGACGAAGAGTACGGAGAACACACCAGCGCGACGGGCAACTCTGTGGTCCTCTGTACTCTTCCAGCTGCACCGGAGACTCACGAGATCGTGCACTTGCTGAAGGTCGTGGATGAGAAGCCGTTGCTGTTGGCTCAGTGGGCTGCGACGCCAGTGGGAACTCCACTTGAAGGGACGACGTTGGCGGTGACCAAGCGCTTCGACTCCTGATCGGTCGGCGACGACGCCGTAGTGCCGGCGCGGTGGACGAGCCATGGTCGGCTTCTGTTCGCCGCACCGGCGCTCCACCTGTCGCGGTCAGTCCCGCAGAGATCGACCACGGCGGTGGCCTGGCGCACGCCGAGAAACGGACAGCCTGGGCTTGCCTTAAGGGAGTTTCGCGGATACGAACAGGGACAATCCACAGCGAAAGGTGCGTGTCGCGTTCCTCGGGGGCTCCTGACCTGCCCGGCTCGCCCGACGTCTCTTGTGCTCATTGGTTCAGGCGGATTCGGCGCTGAGGGTCTGTGCGACGGACCGGCGGGCCGCGATGCGGGCGGGCAGGGCGGTGAGTGCCGCGGTGATCGCTACCGTGGCGAACGCGGCGCCGAACAGCCACCACGCCGGTGGGTAGACCGTCCCTGCGGCACTGAAGGGCCACACGAACGCGATCCCCAGGGGGACACCGGCGAGGGCGCCGGGCACGGTGGGCAGGAGTTGTGCGGCGGACAGCCCGGCGGTGACCTGCCCGGGAGTGGCGCCGAGCGTGCGTGCGACGGCCATGGTGTGCCGGGCCTCCAGCGCCGTCGTCCAGGTGGTCGTGAGGGTGTTCACGGCGGCGAGGACGACCAGCGCGGCGGCGACGACGACCATCGTGTGCCGGCTCTGGGCGTCCTTCAGGTTGCCCAGGTGGGGCGAGTCGATCCCGTAGCTCACCTGGCGCTGGACGAAGACGATCAGCAGTGCGGTGATCGTGATGACGGTGGCCGTGATGCTGCACGCCTGCAGGAACGCGCGGCCGGGCCGGCGGGCGATCAGGCGCAGTCCGAGCAGGACCGGGACCGGCAGCATCGCGGACAGCCGTGTCAGGCGGGCCCGGTGGTCGGGCCGGCGCGCGGTGTCGGCCAGCGCGGCGACGGTTTCGGTGCGCAGGGCGCGCATGGTCGGGCCGAAGGTGGTGAGGACCGCCACGGCCAGGGCGACCACGGTGGTGAGGACGACGGTGCCGCCGCTCGGTCCGGCGGAGGTGGTCAGCAGACTGGCGGTGGGGTTGGCGACGGCGGGTTGGGCGAGCCGCGCGGCAAGCAGGCCGAGGGTGTCGGCGAGGAGCGCCAGGGTCACGTATTCGGTGAACAGGACGGCGGCGATGAGGCCGGGTGTGGCGCCGACCGCCTTGAGCAGGCCCACGCGGCGGGTCTGCTTGGCGGCGCGTCCCGCGGCGAGGGTGGCCACGCCGGCGATGGCGAGGAAGCTCAGCAGCCAGCTGCCGATGACCAGGATGGGCCGGCTGCCCTCGATGATCGTGGCGTCCTGGCCGATCATGAACTGCCAGCTCTGGAAGTTCGCGTAGACCGAGGGGCCGCGGTGCGCGTTCACGAACGCCTGGGTCGCGTCCGGGGCGCGCAGCTTCAGGTAGAGGAGCGAGGACACCGGAAGGTGCCTGGCGGCCAGTGGCCCGGTGTCCTGCCCGGTCATCCAGACCAGGCCGCTGTAGTCGCTCGGGCCGCCGTCGGGACCGGTCAACTGCGCGAACGGATAGACGGTGGTGGCCGCGCTCACGGCGGTCCCGACGACCGGCAGGGAGCGGCCGGCGACGGTGACGTGGTCGCCGACGCGGACGCCCAGCGCGTTGGCGAAGCCGCGTTCGACCACGACGCCTCCGGAGCGTACCCAGGTGCCGGAGGTCACCAGCGGGTGGTCCACCGGGCCCGGTTCGGCGTCGGCGGCCGTCACCACCACGTGCGAGGTGGAGCCCTTCGCCGTCAGCTTCGAGTAGTACTGGAGGTACGGACCGCTGTGGGCGGCGACCGCGGGGTCGCTGGTCAACGCGGCCTGGGTGCGGGCCGTGGCGGCGGAGTCGTCGGGGGAGACCGCCACCACGTCCGGCCCCGCCGTGACGGCGCGGGTGTGGCGGTAGAGCGCCTCGGTCGCCCCGCCCAGTGACCCGCCCAGGGCCAGCATGCCGGTGGCGACCGTGAGGGAGAGGAGAAGCATCGCGGCCTGGCCGGGGTGGCGGCGCACGTCGGACCGGACGAGGCGGAACACGAGCAGGATGCGGCCCATGACGGTCAGCCCTCCCAGCCGTGGATGCCGTCCACCGGCTCCCTGAGGTCCGCCATCCAGGTGTCGTCGACGAGTCTGCCGTCGCGCATCGACACGAGCCGGTCCGCGGTGGCCGCGACCCGCTCGTCGTGCGTGACGACCACCAGGGTCTGCCCGGCGGTCCGCAACTCCTCGAAGAGCCGCAGCACGTCGAGGGTGGCCGCGGTGTCCAGGTTTCCGGTCGGCTCGTCGGCCAGCAGCACCAGCGGCTCGTTGGCCAGGGCGCGGGCGATGGCCACCCGCTGGCGCTGTCCGCCCGACAGCTGCCAGGGCAGGTGCCGGGCGCGGTCGTCCAGCCCGACCTGCTCCAGCAACTGGTCCGCGCGGCGCCGGGCCGCGCGCGGCGAACGTCCGGCGAGCAGCGCGGGCAGCTCCACGTTCTCCGCCGCCGACAGCTCCTCGACCAGGTGGAAGGCCTGGAAGACGAAACCCACCGAGTGGCGGCGCAGTTGGGCCAGGGCACGTTCGCCGAGGGTGTCGATGCGGCCGCCGTCCAGCCACACCTCTCCGCCGGTGGGCCGCTCCAGGCCGCCCAGCAGGTGCAGCAGGGTGGACTTCCCGCAGCCGCTGGGGCCCATGACGGCCAGCATCCGACCGGCCTGGACGTCCAGGTCGACGCCGTCCACCGCGTGGACCAGGCTCTCCCCCCGGCCATGGGTCCTCGACAGGTCGCGGGCCCGCAGCACCGCGTGGAACTGGTTCATTCGTCCTCGGTTCTGTTCTCGACCCTCGACCAGAATTGCTCGCACGCCAGCAGCCAGCGCAGATCCGCCTGCAGCCGCTGAGCGACGCCTTCCAGCAGCAGGCCGGCGGCCGAGCCCTCCGGCTCGGCCAGCAGCGCGCGCTGCGCCTGCCGCAGGCGTCCCAGCAACTCGCGGCGGTACGCGGCCACCAGCTCCACCGGATCGGCGAGCCGGGCGGCTCGTGCCACCGCGAACTTGAGGTGCAGCTCGGCCAGGTCCTGCTTCGGCCAGTTCACCTCGGTCAGCCAGGCGGCCACCCGCTGCTGTCCGGCCGGGGTCAGTGCGTACACCTTCCGGTCCGGCGGCCCTTCCGTGCGTTCGCGGACGACCAGTCCCGCCCGTTCCAGCCGGGCCAGGGTCACGTAGATCTGGCCCGCGTTCATCGACTCACCCAGCGGACCGAGCGTCCGCCGCAGCCACTCACGCAGGTGGTAGCCGTGCGATGGCTCCTTCGCAAGCATCGCCAGCACCACGTCCTGCATGCGTCCCCCCAACGGCTGCCTCATGGATAGCGGTTAGCTGTCGCAGGAGTCAACTGAGCAGCGGTCGCACGGGAGTTGGTGAACCGGGTAGTGTCGCCGGAAGGTCAGGGCGCCGCGTCGAGCAGATCGACGGCACTCTGCTGGCGGGCGGCGTCCGCCTGGTCGAGCGGCCCGTACCAGCGCAGCCCGTACTGGTCGAGGGCGTTGCGGTCGCTCGCGTAGGCGCGGTCCGCCTGCCGCTTGAGGTAGGCGGCGTAGGGGTGGTCAGGCAGCACCGAGTCGAGCCTGCCGAGGCCGCGCACGTCGGCGCCCTTGAAGGACGGCCCGTCGCCGCCGCAGTCACCGCTCTCGCACGGATCGCGCAGGATGCCGTCGGAGGTGTGGAGCAGGGAGGTCGTGGTGGCGGCGTCGGCGATCTGCCGGGCGCTGGTGAGCAGTCCGCCGTCACCGGTGGCCCGGTACAGCTCGGCCAGCGCGCCGAGGAGGACGCCCTGGTTGTACGACCAGACGGCCTGCCCGTTGTTGCCGCAGGTGGACAGGTCGATGCCGTCGTTGACCAGGTGCGAGCCGTTGATCATGCCGGTGCCCTGGAACCAGGACCAGCCGGCCCGGGCGCGGTCGAGGTACGTCGTGTCGCCCGGGACGCGGTTGTGGAGAGCCGCGTTGAGCTGGATGTAGAGGGAGTTGGCGATCGCGTTCTTGTACGTCTTCGCCGTGCTCCACCACACTCCGCCGCCGCAGGTGCCGTCCCAGTAGGCGGCCATGTGGTCGGCGTCCGCGCGGGCGGTCCCGAGATAGCGGCTGTCTCCGGTCAGGTCGTAGGCCGCGACCCAGGCGAGACCCCACCAGCCGGTGTCGTCGATGTAGTCGTTGCGGAACTGCCCGCCCTGGGCGTTGATGTTGAGGTCGTAGGTGCGGGCGATCGCGTACCGGTAACTGCCCATGCCCGTCACGCGGATGTTGTCGATGACGGCGGTCAGGGCGTTCGCGGAGTTCCACCAGCCGGTGGTGTCGAACAGGCCGGTTCCGTAGTCGTAGAAGGTCATCAGGCCGGTGGCCGCGGCCGTGCGCGGCTCGCCCGCGTTCCAGGTGGTGCGGGCCCAGGGGGTGCACGCGATCTCGGCGCGGTCCCCGGCCTTTCCGCAGGCGCGCAGGGCGCCGACGCCGAGGTTGTTCCAGTCGTCCACGTTGTACATGAGGGTGCGCCAACCACGCTGCCCGGTGGGCACGGTGGTGTCGCCGAGCCTGCTGCCCGAGCTCCAGGTGCGGCCGCCGTCGAAGGAACGGTCGAGCCACACCTCGTCCCCCGGGCTGCCGTTGTCGATGGAGGCCCAGCCCATGGCGTCGGCGTCGTCGAAGTGCAGGACGATCGACCGGGAGTAGATGCTCGCCGTGACCGGAGCGCGGTCGCCCGGGGAGAGCGCGGGGTCCCGGGTGTCGCAGTACTTGTTGCAGACGGCGGCCGCCGCGGAGGTGCCGGCGGCGGCCGCCGGGGGCGTGTGGGGGACGAGGACGGTGAACAGGGCCGGAGCGAGTGCCGCCGCCAGTCGGCGAAGAAGGAGGCGGCTTCTCGGTCTGCGCACAGTGGGCATGGGACCTCCCTGCTTCGAGGGACGGACGTGAGAGCGCTCTCGGAACGTAGGGAAGGGCGAGCCGGACGTCAACGTCGCTCACGGGTACGGAAGTTGCCCCCAGGTCTGCACTAAAGGGCACCCGCCAGCACCTCGGCGGCGGCCACCCCGGAGGCGGCCGTGGCACCGTGCGTGAAGATCTGGGCGGCCGACGGTACGACGGTGCCCGGCAGGCCCATCTCCACGACGATCGCGTCGGGTCGGGCGGCCACGAGCTCCGCGAGGGCCTGCGCCATCCACGCGTGCCGGGCGGCGTCGCGCACCACCACGACCAGGGGCCGTCCCGAGGCGGGTGCGAGCGCCCGCGTCTCCAGCGTGCCGGCGTTCGACAGCAGTTCCTCGCGGCCCACCCGGACGGAGGTCGTCCCGGGCAGCCGCTCGCCCAGCGGGGCGGCCACGCCCCACGGGGTCTCCTTCCCGATGGCCAGGTTGGTGGTGGGCGCCAGTTCCACCACGTGCGGTGCGTTGACCAGGGGCAGGGCGTGCCGTACGGCTCCGGTCAGCCGGATGGCGCGGCGGGCCGCCGCGAAGCCGATGCCGTCGGCGTCCCAGGCGGCGCTGCCGGCCGGGCTGAGTCCCGCCGCCCAGGCCGCGAACTCCCGTACGCGAAGGCTCGCTTCGGCGAGCCGCTCCTCCGGCAGACCGCCCGCCAGGACGGCGTCCACGAGGGCGTTCACGAGCAGGCCGGCGGTGGCCTCCTCGGCGTTCTCGCCGCCCACACAGACGGCGTCGGCACCGGCGACGACGGCCCTGACCGTGGCCCCGCCGATCCCGTAGCGGCCGGTCACGGCACCCATCTCGATGGCGTCGGTGACGACGACGCCGTCGAACCCCAGCTCCTGACGCAGGAGTTCGTCCAGGATGCGCCGGCTCAGGGTGGCGGGCAGCTCGGGGTCGTAGGCGGGGACCAGCAGGTGGCCGCTCATCACCGCACGGACGCCCGCGTCGAGGGCGGCACGGAACGGCGGCAGGGCCTGCTCGGCGATCCGGTCGCGGTCGGCGTCGTAGACGGGCAGCCCGTGGTGGGAGTCGACGGCCACGTCGCCGTGGCCGGGGAAGTGCTTGGCGCAGGCGGCGACACCGGCCGACTGGAGTCCCCGGATCCAGGCGCCGGTGTGCCGCGCGACCACCTTGGCGTCGACGCCGAAGGACCTGACCCCGATGATCGGGTTGTCGGGGTTGGAGTTCACGTCCGCGCTCGGTGCGTAGTCGAGGCTCACACCGGCCGCGCGCAGCTGACGTCCCAGGTCGGCGGCGACGGCCTCGGTGAGTTCGGTGTCGTCGACGGTTCCGAGTGCGAAGTTGCCCGGCCGGGTGGAGCCGGTCGCCGACTCGATCCGGGTGACGTCGCCGGCCTCCTCGTCGATCGCGATGATCAACTCCGGGTTCTCCGCGCGTAGTTGCCCGGTCAGACGGGCGACCTGTTCGGGCGTGACGATGTTGCGGGAGAAGAGCACGACCGAGGCCAGCCCGTCCCCGATCTCGCGCAGCACCCACTCGGGGGCCTCGGTGCCCACGAACCCCGGCTGCAGGACGGAGCGCGCCAGTCGTCGCAACTCCTTGCTGTGCTTGCTGGAGACCATAGCGTGCGCCCTCCTGTTGGTACAGACCAATGCGTCTCCGTCAGCTAACCACCCGTGTCAAGTGGGCCCGGATCGTCGCCTGTTGGGGAAACCCGCCCTCAACTGCGGTGTTTGACAGGATGAGTTGGTCTAGTCCAGGTTGTAGGTACGCGAGTTCGAAGAGGGGCTGGTGCGGCCCGTGGTGCAGTGACCCTGCCGGAACGGTCCCCGTCCCTCACTCCGCGCAGTTGGCGACCCGGTCGGGCCGCCGGTACCTGAGATCGAGGTGTGGAGCACCGAATGCCCACGACTGACCGTTATCTCCATCGAGCCCCCTCGGACATCCCCTACTTCAGCTCGGACGGCGAGACCTACCTCGCCCAGACACCCCTGCGGGACCTGACGAAGAGCCGCCCGCTGCGAGTCCTCTCCGAGGAGGACTTCGCCCACTGGCAGACGTACGGCTACGTGGTGGTGAAGCAGGCCATACCCGCCGCCTCGGCCCGCGAACTGCTCGACTTCGCCTGGGAGTTCCAGGGACTGGACCCCGAGCGCCCGGAGACCTGGTACGAGGAGCGCGAGTACCGCTCCGACCTGGACCGGGATCTGCACATCTACGGCTTCGTCGAGGCCTATCACCACCAGCTCATCTGGGACAGCCGCCAGACCCGCCGGGTCTACGACGCGTTCGTCGACGTCTGGGACTGCGAAGAGCTCTGGGTGACGCTCGACCGGCTCAACCTGAACCCGCCCAACATCAGGAACCGTGACCGGGCCCTGATCCCGGGCACGGAAGAGGGCTTCGACATCGAGCTGCACTGGGACGTCGACACCACGCTCGGCATACTGCCGCAGCGGGTCCAGGGGATCATCGCCCTGACCGACACCAGGCCGGAACTGGGCGGCTTCCAGTGCTGCCCCGAGCTGTTCAAGCGCTTCGACCAGTGGAAGGCGTTCCAGCCGGACGACCGCGACCCGATCCGGCCCAGGATCGACCGCGCCGAGTTCCCCGTGGTCCGGCCGGAGCTCGAAGCCGGCGACCTGCTGATCTTCAACGGGCTGCTGGCGCACGGCGTGGCACCGAACACCTCCGAGCAGACGGTGCGCGCGGTCCAGTACCTGTCGATGATGCCGGCGCTGGAGTCCCACGACGCGCTCAGGCGTTCCCGGGTCGAGTCGTGGCGCACCCTCGCCACGCCCGACTGGAACGGGACGCTGCTGGGCGACGCCACGCGGCACGAGTCCCTGCGGTACGGGAGGGCCACGCTCGACGAACTCGGCGCCAAGCTGCTGGGCCGCACCTCCTGGAACGGGGCGGACCTCGACGGTGCAGCGCAGCCGGCCGGAGAAGAGACATGCGCCGAATCTGCCTGACCCTGCCGACCAACAGGCCCTGCACGGCGACGATCACGGCCGTGGCCGAGGAAGCGGCCTACGCCGCCCGGCACTTCGACGTCGAGGTGCACCTCCTGATCCTGGACTCCTGCCCCGCACCGGCCTACGCCGAACACGCCGAGGCCGTGCGCCGGATACCTGACCACCCGCGGATCGTCGTACACCACCTCGACGAGGTACGGCAGCGGGACTTCCTCCGGCGCACGATCGACCGGTCCGCGGCCACGAAGCCCGACCTCCTGCTGGACCTGATGCTCCCGGCCGGCCTCTCCTACGGCGCCTGCACCAACCGCGCCTTCCTGCTCGCCGCCGCGCTGGGCTGCGAGTCCGTGCACCGCAGGGACTCCGACAGCCGGTACCAGGCCGCAGGCGGCGAGCCGGTCTTCCCCGTCCATCACGAACTGCTGTCACTCGGCAGGCGCGCGGCCGACGCCGCCCCCCACGTCACCGAGACCGCACTCGCCGCCGACCGCATGGACCGGCGGGTGGCGATGGTCGGCAGCTCCTTCGTCGGCGAACTGTCCGTGGACATCGGCGAGATACTCCGGATCGACCCCGGCGTGTACCACGACATGGTCGGTCTGTGGGCGCCCGTGGACTGGTCGCCGGAGCAGAAGAGGCAACTCGTCGAGGAGTCCTTCCGGGGCGCGGGCACGGACGCCTTCACCGCGGACCACTCCACACTGACCGTGGTCGACCCCATGCGCGTGGACATGTGCAACATCGCCTTCCACGGCGTGCACGAACACGTGCCCCTGCCGCCGGCGACCGACACGATCGGCAGCGACTACTTCCTGATCCACCTGGTCCACGACGCCGCGCTGCCGGGCGTCCTGCACAACCGGAACATCGTCAACTTCTACACCGGCGAACGCCGTACCGACTCCGGGTTCACGGCGTACCAGCTGCGCTTCGTCAAGTTCCTGCTGTCGATGCTCTACTTCAACTTCGTCTACGACCACATGGCCCGGGCCGGTACGTCACTGCTCGACGGGCAGGGGCAGGTGCGCGCGTCGGCCGTGGCCCGGCTGGCGAGGGAGAGCGCGGGGCTCGACCGGAGCGAGAACGTCCACCGGCTGGACGTCCTCGACGCCGCGTACCGGAAACTCGGCGGCCGGTACGCCGAGTTCGCCGATCTTCTGGACCGGCGCCGCGAACGCCTCCTCGACGAGGCGCGTGGCGACATCGAGGACTTCGCCCTGCTGACGGAGGCGTGGGAGCCGCTGGTCGACGCGGCCCGCCGCACCTACGTACCCCGCACGCCCGGACGGCAGCGGTGACGGCGGTGACGGCGGCCAGGGCCCATGCCTCCGCGCCCCTGCTCGCCGCGCTGGCGGGCGCCACCGAGGACGGGATCTTCTTCGACCTGGCCGGGATCCGGCGCGGCTACGACACCCTGCGGCGCGAACTGCCCGGCGTCGATGTCCGGTTCGCCATGAAGTCCTGCCCCGTGGACGAGGTCCTCGCCTGCCTCGCGAGCGAGGGCGCGGGGGTCGACGGGGCGAGCCCCCGGGAACTTGAGCAGGCGCTGCGCGCGGGCGTGCCGGTCGGCAGGATGCACTACGGCAACACCGTCAAGTCCGACCGGGACATCGCCGACGCCCACCGCCTCGGCGTCCGGGACTTCGCGACCGACAGCGTCGAGGACCTGGCGGCCGTCGCGGCCCATGCCCCGGGAGCCCGCGTGTTCTGCAGGCTGGCGACGAGCGGCGACGGGGCGCTGTGGGGACTGAGCAACAAGTTCGGCTGCTCGCCCGCGGACGCCGTGCGGATCCTGGAAGCGGCCCGGGAGATGGGCCTGACCCCCTCGGGTCTGTCCGTGCACGTCGGCTCCCAGCAGATGACGGCCGACGCCTGGCACAGCGCCGTCGAGTGTCTGGCCGACGTCCTGGCCGCCCTGGGCCGGCGCGGCATCGTCCTGGACCACGTCAACCTCGGCGGCGGTCTGCCGGCCCTCGGATACCTCGACCCGCACGGCCTGCCCCTGGAACCTCCGCTGGACAAGATCTTCGCCGTCATCCGCGAGGGCATGCGCCACCTCAGGAAAGTCCACGGCGAACACCTCGCGTTCGTCATGGAGCCGGGGCGCCACCTCGTCGCCGACCACGGGGCCATCCGCGCCCGTGTCACCCGCCTCGCCGAGCGGCGCCGACCGGACGGCGAGCGGCAGCACTGGCTCTACCTGACCTGCGGCAAGTTCAACGGCCTCTACGAGATGGACGCGCTGCAGTACCCGCTCGTCTTCCCCACGCACCCCGATGCCGAGCACGTCCCCGCCGTCGTGGCGGGTCCCACCTGTGACAGCGACGACGCCTACCCCCAGGGACACGCCCTCGTCCACGTCCCGCGGGAGCTGGCGTCCGGCGATCCCGTCTGGGTGCTCGCCAGCGGCGCCTACGCGATCAGCTACACGACCCAGGGTTTCAACGGCTTCGCCCCGCTCCCGTACACCTGCATCGACGGAGGCCGGCCGTGAGCGGCGACGGCGTACGCATACGCCACATCACCGACGCCGACTGGGACGCCATCGCCGCGATGGAATCCCGGGCCTATGCGGAACTCGGCCTCTCGGAGGGACGCGCGGCCCTGCGGTCCAGGGCGGACGCCTCGCCGGAGACCTGCTTCGTCCTGGACGTCGGCGCGCGGCAGGCCGGGTACGTGCTGGCACTGCCGTATCCGCCCTTCGGATACCCGGACCTCGAACGGGCGGAGCAGCCCGCGGTCTCCGCGCACCACCCACGCAATCTGCATCTGCACGACATCGTGGTCGCGGAACGGCAGCGCGGCAGGGGACTTGGGCAGCGGCTTCTCAACCACCTCACCCTGACCGCCGGTTCACGCGGATTCGACCGGATCTCGCTGATCGCCGTCGGCCGCAGCGAGCCGTTCTGGTCGGCACGCGGGTTCACCGCGTACCCGGGGATCTCCCCGGACGGATACGGCGCGAACGCCGTCTACATGTCCCGTGCGACGGCCGAGTCGACGAAGCGAGTTGATGTGTGTGTTCCCTGTCCGTGATCCCTTCCGTCGCAGCCAGTTGGCCATCGCCGCACTGTTCTGCTCCCTCGGCTTCCAGTACGCCACCTGGGCCTCGCGGATCCCCGCCATCAAGGCCGACCTCGGGCTGACGGCGGCCGAGGTGGGGGTGCTGCTGATGGCGGCCGGCATCGGCGCCGTGGCGTCGTTCCCGCTGGTGCCGGTGCTCATGAAACGGCTGGGCTCCGCACGGCTGGCGCTGCTGTCCGCCCTCTGCCTGACCCTGCTGCTCCTGGCACTCGCTCTCGCCCCGGACTATCCGGTCGCCCTGCTGGTCATGGTGGCGGACGGCGTGTGCGTGGGGTGCCTGAACGTGGCCATGAACGCACAGGGAACGGCCCTGGAGACCCGGTACGCACGCAACACCATGGCCAGACTGCACGCGACGTTCAGCGCCGGCTCGCTGCTCGCCGCGCTGCTCGCCTCCGGCATGAACGCGGCCACCTCCTCCGTCACGGCGCACTTCGGCGTGGCCGCCGTCGTCCTCGTCCTGCTGGCGGCGCTGGCGCGCCCCGGTCTTCTCGAGGACGAGGCTCCCGCGGCGGAGAAGCAGAGCAAGAGCCGCGCCGGATGGAGCCTTCCGTCCCGGGTGACGCTCTGGATGTGCTGCGCGATGGCGTTCGGCACGGTGACCGAGGGCGCCATGAACGACTGGTCCGCCCTCTACCTGCGAGAAGTCGCCAAGTCGACGGCGGAGTTGGCGCCGATGGGCATCGCCGTGTTCTCCGGCATGATGGTGCTGGCCCGCCTCTTCGCCGACGGCTGGCGCAGCCGCTGGGGCGACGGGCGCGTCGTTCTGCTCGGCAGCGCCCTGGCCGCCGCCGGGCTGGCCTTCGCCCTGCTGAGCGGGGGAGTGGTGGCGGCGCTGGTCGGGTTCGCCTGCGTCGGACTGGGCTGTGCGGCCGTGACCCCGTGCGTTTATGTGGCCGCGGCGAAGCAGGGCTCGCAGGCGCTGGCACTGGTGGCGGCCATGGGCACGACGGGCCTGCTGGCGGGGCCGCCGCTCATCGGTTTCGTGGCGAGTTCGAGCAGCCTGGTGTGGGGCCTCGGAGTGGTCGCGGCGGCGGCTGTCGTGGTCTCCCTGTGCAGTACGCGGATCCAGTGGACGCCCGCGAGCGGCTGACCGGTGCCGGTGCCGGTGCCGATGTCGGTGTCGGCGCCGCGCCGGTCACCACGGTCGCGACGGTCACGCAGGTTTGCGCCACACCGAGATGTGTTTCGTGGAGTCCTGGGTGAACGGGGAGCCGTCCCAGTCGGCCACCCGGCGCTCCAGCGCGAGGCCCGCGATCCGGGCCATCAGGTCCAGTTCCGCGGGCCACGCGTACCGGTGCCGGGAGGCGTCCCGGCGGTAGCGGCCGTCCTCGCCGTCGCGGGTGAGGTGGTGCGAGACGAGGATCTGCTCGACCAGGTCGAAGGTGTCGAAGCCGAGGTGCTCCGCGGAGACGTCGAACGGCACCGCGACCTGCCCCGGCGGCAGCAACCGCAGCGGCGGCACCCCGAGTTCGATCACGAACCGGCCGCCGGGCCGCAGATGCCGGGCCGCGTTGCGGAAGCACTCGACCTGCTCGTCCTGGGTGAGCAGGTTCGAGATCGTGTTGTAGACGAGATAGACCAGGGCGAACTCGCCGGGCACGGTGGCCTTCGCCATGTCCCCGAGCACGACCGGCAGGGTCTCCTCGTCGGTCTTCCGCCGCAGGACCGCCACCATGTGCTCGGAGAACTCGATGCCCGCCACGGGCACCCCGCGCTCCCGGAGCGGGACACCGACCCGCCCCGTACCGATGGCGAACTCCAACGCCCGTCCGTCTCCGGCGAGTTCGGCGAGGAAGTCGACGGTCGGATCGAGCACGGCGGCCGAGGACATCTCGTTCTCCTCGCCGTCGTAGCGGTCGGCCTCGGCCTGGCTCCACAGTTCACTGCTCGTCACGATCGGCCACTGTGCCGGGCGGCCGAAGACGCTGTCCACGGGTTTTCCCGGCCGTCGGCCCCTTGCGGGGCCGCGCCTGCTCGGGCGCCGGGACCAAGCCCAACCGCTGGGCGTGCAGGACCGTGCCGAGGCGGTCGCGGGTGCCGAGCTTGCGGTAGATGTTCTCGACGTGCTTGTGCACCGTGCGCGCCGAGATACCCAGCCGGCGGCCGATCGCGTCGGCGGTCAGGGCGTCGGTGAGCAGGAGGAGGACGGTGAGTTCCCTCGGCGTCAGCGCACAGTCCGCCGCGCTCTCCTCCGGCTCGCCGGCCGCCGCGGACAACCGGCGCCACTGCTCCAGGAGCCGGCGCTGCTGCTCGACGGCGGCCAGCAGCGGTTGCGCGCGCTCGGCGATCCGCACATGGTCGTCGGTGAAGTCCGTGCCGGAGCGGTAGACCAGACAGCCGGTGATCGGCGCGACCGTGCCGGGCAGCGGCAGCGCCAGCACCTGGTCCAGGTCCAGGCCGTCAGCGAGCACCTGCGCGGTCTCGCTCACGGGCCAGGCGCGGCCCGCGAGCCGACGCGCCGTGACCGGTGCACGGCCGAGGCCGGCCGCGTAGTGGTGGGCGAACGGGTAGCCCGAGCGCAGCACCCCCAGCGACTCGTCGCCGAGCCGGCCCAGCGAGGCGGCGGCAGCGGGCGACATCCCGAGGGTGCCCTTGGCCTCGCTCCAGTCGTCCAGCTTGTAGATCAGCGTCTCCCCACCGCACAGAGCGGTCACCGCCTCGGCGAGCAACGGCCAGAGCCGTTCGGGCTCGCGTTCGTTGAGCGCGGCCACGGCCAGTTCGGTGAGGCGTTCATAGGCCCTGTCCAGCCCGTGTAACACGTGTTCCTCTCTGGTCGTGCCCCTACGCAGTTATACGCATACCCACGCAACGGCGGGGTGCCGCATGCTTCAACCAGGCACCGGATGGGACGACTCCGGTCGCGCGGGCCGCCGGCACGGGGGAGCGGCGGCCCGCATACGGCCGCCTTGCCCGGTCATCCGCCCCAGGCGGCGGCACACAGCACACGGTCGACCTCGTCCGTGTAGCGCGCCGCGGTCAGCCAGGCCCGGGCGAAACGACCGGTGTCCGCCGGAAGGAGACGTCCGAAGGCGTCGCGCGAACGTTCCGCCGCCGCGGCGAGCAACTCGTCGAGGATATCGCCGGCCGTGCCCAGACCGTGCCGGTGCAGACGGCGGGCATCGGCCGCGGAGTCCCCCGGGAAGGCCAGCACGCGCCGCCCGCCCGAAACCGCCTGCCCGACCCGGCGGTGCAGCAGGTGCAGGGGCGCCTCGTCCGGCGCCAGCACCGCGTCGATCGGGGCAGGCGCAGCTGCATTGGCATGGGTATGGGCATGGGCAGAGGTGGACGCAGGCGCCGGAGTCGGCAGGTCCGCTTGCTGGAGTCGGTCCAGCCCCACGTCGACGCGGTTCCCGGCGCTCGTGGGGTGCTCGATTGCGAGGAGGTGGGCACGGGCGTGCGGGGCCGCGGCGAGTCGTGCGATCACACGCAGCCGGCTGCCGCGCGCGGCGGCCAGCAGCCGCAGGTTGCCGCGGTGCGGGAGCGCCGGATGGTCGTGCGCCGCCGTCAACCGCAACGCCACACCGCCGCAGTCGGCCAGCAGACAGTCACCCGCCGCCTCGCGCACCGCGCCGACCAGCGTCACCTCCAGGAACAGCAGATCGTGGCCGCCGCCCAGCGCCCGCCCGACCTGCTCGGCCACGGGCACCGCCCACAACCGGTCCAGCGGCGCGGCCCGCCAGTCCGCACCCGACGCGCGCACCGCCCGTACCCCCGCGCCCGCCCCCAGCCGGCCGGTCGGCGACACCGTCGCCCCCGACACCGCGAGGCCCGCCCGCGCCAACTCCCGGTGCGTCAGCGCCGTGTCCCCGACGCGTACGGCACGGTCGGCGGCGCCCACCGCCCGGCCCGCGCCGCCCGGCGCCACGTCCGAGACCGTGTACAGCAGGCCCTCGGCGTCGGCGGTCCAGGTCACCGCGCCCGCGTAGCCGCTCGCGGTGAGCACCGGCTCCGAGAACAGGCCGTACAGCCGGAGCGAACCGTCCGGCGTGTACGGCTGCCGTACGGTGCCGCGCAGTCCGGCCAGTTCGGCACCCGTGGCGAACGGGACGCGGTGGGCCACGAACAGGGTCTCCGACACGGCGTTGACGAGTTCGGTGAGCCGGAACGCCGGGTCGGCCGCACGGGCCGCGCGCAACGCGGTGACCACGGAGACCGCCGCCGCGGCCGCCCGGGGCAGACCCGCGAGGCGCGCGGTGTGCGCGGCACGCAGCAACTCCGCCTGCAGCACGGCACCGGAACCGTCCGTACCGGCGTCGAGCACGGCGGCCGCGGCGCCGAAAACGGCGTGGGCTGCGCTGCGTTGCGGGGGCGTCGCCGACTCGTCCGGGGCGGGTACCTCACGGCCGACCGAAACGGGCGTCGACTGCTCGGTGGACGCGGTGGACGCGGTGGACGCGGTGGACGCGGTGGACGCGGTGGACGCGGCGGCCGCGGCATTCGCGGCATTCGCGGTGAGCTTGGCGGACTTGGCGGACGGGGCGGGCTCGGTGTTCTCCACCTCCTCCCTCCTCCCCGCGCCTCCCGTGGTCCCGGCAGTCCCCGCCATGTCGGCCACCGGTGCCGCCGAAGCCGCCGCCGCGCGATGCAGGCAGTCCGGGGCCAGCAGGCAGCCGCATCGGATGGCCGCCGCGTCGGCCACGACGCCCCCGGCGGCGTGCAGTTCGAGCTCGGAGCCCTCGTCGTCGACGGTGATGCGCACGGTGTCGCCGTCCCGGACGACCGGCCGGTCCGCCAGTTTGGCGATGCCCGCGTCCAGCCGCTTGCGCAGCCGGGGCGAGAGGGCCTCGACCAGCTCGGCGGTCACGGCCGGGGCGACGGCGGGCAGTTCCCGTTCCGTTCTCATGCGATCTTCTCCCCTACCCAGCGGGCGAGTTCGAGTGGGCTGAGGGCGGCGACCGGCATCCCGGCGGCGACCAGCTGCCCCGCGATGCCGGTGGAGTAGCGGGGGCGCCCCGAGTCGTCGAGGCTCGCACAGCCCAGGACCTGACAGCCCGCCCCGACCAGCGCCCTGACCTCGGCGAGCAGCCCGCCGACCGGATAACCCTCCTCGAAGTCGCTGACCACGACCACGAGCGTGCGGGACGGCACGGTCACCAGTTCGCGCGCGTGCCGCAGCCCGGCCGCGATATGGGTGCCGCCGCCGACGCTCACCTCCAGCAGCAGCGACAGCGGGTCGTCGACGTGCCCGGTGAGGTCGACGACCTCGGTGGAGAACGCCAGGAAGTGAGTGGACAGGGTCGGTACCCCGGCCAGCACCGAGGCGGTGAGCGCCGCCCAGATCGTCGACGCCTCCATGGACCCGGACACGTCCGTGACCAGGATCAGCCGCCAGTCGGCGGCGCGCCGCGCCCGGGTCCGGAAGACCGGACGCTCCGGGATCACCTGGACCGTGCCGTCGGCCGCCCGGCGGGCGGTGGCCAGGTTGGCCCGCAGCGTACGCGGCAGGTCCAGGCCGCCGCCCGGGCGCCGGCTGGGCCGGGGCAGCGCGGTGCCGTGCAGTGCGGGTCGCAGCCGGGTCGCCAGCTCCCGGGTCAGCGCGTCCACCAGACGCCGTACCAGCGGGCGCAGCGCGGCCAGCCGGGCCTCGGGCAGCCCGCCCGCGTGCCGGAGCACGGAGCGCAGCAGGTCCACGGAGGGCCGCACGCTCTCCGGATCCAGCTCGGCCAGCACGTCCGGCCGGCCCGTCGCGGCCGCCGCCAGCACCTCCTCCCGGATACCCGGACCGAACAGTGCCGCCAGTTCCTCCGACCACTCCCGCACCCCGGGATACGAGGCCTCGCGCCCACCGCCCCTGCCGCCGAGGTCGCCCCGGCTGCCCTCGCCGCGTCCGCGGCCGTACAGCTCGTCCAGTGCGGTGGCCAAGGGCCGTGCCGACTTGGGGAGTTGATCGGTGCGGCGGCCGAGCAGCAGACGCCACCGGTCGGCGGGGGCCAGCCGGTGGTGGTCCGGCATGGCCACGGCGGTGTCGGCCGGCTCGGGCTCCCTGTGTGCCCGTGGCGGGGGCAGCAGTCCGAGCGTGCGCAGGGTTTCGCGGGCGGTGAGGTCCGCGCGGGTCCAGATGGCCAGCGCGGCCGGGTCGATCGCGCCGGTGTCGGCCACCCGGTCGACGCCGAGACGCCCCTCGACCCCGGTCAGCAGACGCTCGCGGTCGGCCGGGCTCAGCGTGTCGAAACCGCCGCGCAGGGCCGGCAGCCGGTCGAGGAAGTCCCGGTCGGACAGCCCCGACACCCGGTCGACCAGGGGCTCCAACGCCGGTGCGGCCGCCTCCAGCAGCCGTCCGGCGGCCGTCAGCAGGCCCGCCAGCCGGGCGGTGAGCGCGGACCGGGACTCGGTGTCGACCGCCCCGTCCACCCAGGAGGCGACCCGGCCGCCGAACGCCCCCGGTTCCTCCTGGCCGAGCAGCACGCGAACGGCTCCGGCGGCGCCCCGCATCAACGGGGAGCCGTCGGCGGCCAGCCGGGCCAGGGCGTCGGCGAGCCGGATTCCGCCCGACAGGTCGGCGCGGTGCGCGAGTTCGAGCAGGGCGTGGGCGTCGGCCTGGTCCTCGGAACCGGTGAGGCCGTCCACCTGGCGCACCGCGGCCGCGGTCAGCAGCTCGCCCACGGCGACGGCCCTGGCCGTACGGTCCTCGTCCGCGTCGAGACCCGCGATGTGACCGGTCCCGATCCGGTCCAACAGGGCCAGCCCGGCGAGGAGTTCCGGGAGGGTACCGGCGTCCGTGAGTACCTCGGCGGTGTCGCCGAGCCGCTCCGCCACGAGGCCGGGCAGGCCGCAGTGCGCCGCCTGCTCCAGGCCGTCGAGCACCTGCGCCGCCGTCGGGCCACCGGCGTCCCGCTCCTTGCGGCTCCGCTCGCGCAGCAGGCCCTCGGCCGCCTGGGCGAGGGTGACCCCACGGATTCCGGCCGCCGTCAGCATCGCGGCGGTGGCCGGGGTCCAGCGCACCTCCCAGCGCGAGGTGAGGGCGTCCGCACCGCCCGTGCCGGTCACCGGCCTGGGCTCGGCGTAGGGCACGGAGCACAACGTCAGGCGGCGCAGCAGCAGTTCGCGGCGGCGGTCGAGATCCGAGCGGAGGGGGTCGAGCCGAAGCTCCCGGGCGGCGCCGGGGCCGCTGTCCGCCGGGCCGGGCAGACCGAGTGCCGCGAGCTCCGCCTCGACGGCGGGGGCGAGACCGCTGCGGGGCGCCTTCGGCGTGGGACGGCCGACGCGGGTGCCGACCAGGACGTTCTCCATCGCCCTGGCGACGGCTCGGCCCCGGCCGTAGGGCTCGCCCTGTGTCAGCACGGTCTGGACGGCCTCGACCAGCTCGCCGCGGCCAGCGGCGGGGAGGCCGCGGAGGCGGGCGAGGTCTCCGGCGAGGCGGGTGATCTCGCGGGCGTCGGCGGGGCCCGAGGGGTGGCCGAGATCGCGGAGTCCGGCACAGATACGGACGGCTGCGCTGGTCAATGCCTCGTTAAGGGCGGTTGGGTCACCCGCTGTTTCCAGGACCATGTGTTGCCACTCGGGGTCGCGGATGCCGGCCGGGTAACCGGAGCGCTCGTCCAGGAGGGCGTAGGTGTAGGGGATGAGGGAGGTGGTCCATTCGGGTGCGGGTGGGTGGGGGCTGGTCGCGCAGTTCCCCGCGCCCCTGAAGGGGCGCACCAGTGCCGGAGTATGGAAGGCGCCGACCACTGCGGCTGCTCGCGCGCCGTTCGTCGTTGAGTCGGCCAGACGGGAACGCATCCACTCCTCGCGTCGCAGATCCACCTCCGACACGGTCGACTCCTCCCGCAGCGCCCACCCCGTCAGCAGCGCCGCCCGCCGAAGTGCCTCCGGTGTCGAACCGGGAGCGGCTGCCTCGACCAGCCGGTCCCAGAGGTCGTCGCCCGACCGCCCGGTGAGCCGGGAACGCAGGGCGTCCGACAGCCGACCCGGCCCCTGCGCAGCACGCTCCCCTTCCCGCCACCCCCGATCCGCCAGCGGCAGATCGCAAGCGACCACCGGCACCCCGCTCCGCGCGGCCCACCGTACGGCCGCCAGTTCCGGGGAGAAGTCGGCGAACGGATAGAACGCCGGGCCGCCGCTGCCGTCGGCCGGTGCCGCCGCGAGGGCCACGGGAGCCCGGGTCTCCTCGTGGGCGAGCCACGGCAGCCACTCCTGCAGCTCCGCGGGCAGCTCGACGAGGAGCACGTCCGGCTTGGCCGCGTCCAGCAGCGCGGGTACGGCGGCGGCCAGGGAGGGCGCGTGGTGCCGTACGCCGATCAGGTACGGCCCCGCCGGGTCGGTGAGAGCGGCGAGGGCCGCCTCGGGGGAGTCGGGCACCGGTCACGCCTCCAGGACCGTGCGCAGGTCCCACAGCGTGCGCCAGGTCGCCGAGCCCTGTTCCGCGCGCCGGCGTACCGGACCGTCCCAGTAGCCGCGCAGCCGGGCCGCGTCGGCGGGGTCGTCCTTGCGCACGACGCCGAGCAGATGGCCCGGGAGCAGCCCGAGGACGTCGCGGTCCCCGGGGAAGTAGGCCGCCGACAGGGCCAGCGCGCCCGCCACCGCCACCGCCTCCGCCGTGCTCATCACCGTGGACGGGCGCTCCACCTCCCAGCCCTCCGCCGACCGTCCCTCGCGCAGATCACGGAACGCGGTGACCAGGGCCTCGAGGACCGCGTCGTCGACCTGGAAGGGCGCCCCGGCCCGCTCCACCGACGCCCGGGCCTGGCCGCGCACCAGCGCCGTCTCGGCGTCCAGATCCGGAATCGGGCCCACGGTCTCGAAGTTGAAGCGCCGTTTGAGCGCGGCGGACATCTCCGAGACGCCCTTGTCCCGCAGGTTGGCCGTGGCGATGAGGCTGAACCCGGGTGCCGCATGCGCCAACGCGTCGTCCGTGCCCGCCAGTTCGGGTACCGCGATGCGCCGCTCGGACAGCAACGAGACCAGGGAGTCCTGCACCTCGGGCAGGCAGCGGGTGACCTCCTCCACGCGTGCGACGGCACCCCGGGACATCGCGGTGAGGACCGGGGAGGGCACGAGTGCCTGGCGGCTCGGGCCCTGGGCGAGCAACAGGGCGTAGTTCCAGCCGTACTTGAGCTGGTCCTCCGTCGTGCCCGCCGTGCCCTGCACGACCAGGCCGCTGGTGCCGCAGACCGCGGCCGACAGCAGCTCGGACAGCATCGACTTGGCGGTGCCGGGCTCGCCGACCAGCAGCAGTCCCCGCTCACCGGCGAGGGTCACCACGCACCGCTCGACGAGGGCCCGGTCGCCGACGAACTTGCCTTCCACGACGAGCCGGCGCGGCACCCCCTCCGGTGCCTCGGCGTCGTCGGGCAGCCGCAGCGCCTGGCCGCCGCTGCCCATGACGAAGGTGACGACGGCCCGGGGCGTGAGCCGCCAGGCGGGCGGGCGCGGACCGGCGTCGTACGCGGCGAGGAAGGCCAGTTCGGCGGCGAAGTGGTCCTCGGGCGGGACGATCTGGCGGAGGGGCGCGGTGCTGGCGGTCATCGGTGGTCGTCCTTAGCGGCGGTACGAGTGGTGGTGCCGGCGGGGGTAGGAGCGGTAGTGCGTGTGGTACGGACCGTGGTCATCGGCGGCGGCCGCCGCGGGTGGCTCGCGTGGTCAGCTGCTCGTATGCGGGGGCGTCCCCGGCGCGTATCCGCTCCCAGGCGCGGGTGAACAGCTCCGGCACCGGGACCAGCGGGAGGGTGCGGCTGCCGTCGGAGACCGGGTAGAGGGCTTCCTTCCAGGTCTCCAGCGGCAGGGCCGGAGCCTTGAGGTCACGCCAGCCGCCGGGCAGGAAGAGGGTGCGGCCGGCGCGCGGCCGCTTCGCCTCGACGACCAGACCGGTCGCCGCCAGTTCGGCACGGGCCTTCTTGATCCGGGCGGGCTTCCAGCCGGTCCAGCGCGCGCAGTTGCGGTCGGTCGGGTCGGGCAGCGCCAGCAGCTGGAGGTAGAGCGCCGCCGCGTCCTCGCCGAGTCCGTGTGCCTCGGAGACCTCCGCGACCAGCGCGGGCACGCCGGCCGTGGGGTCCTGGGCGTACCCCGCGGGTCCCTCGGCCCCGAGGGCACGGGCGAGGTCGTCGCCGAGCAGCGTCCGGACGGCACGCAGCCGGGGCGCACGTCCCTCGCCGAGCAGGCCCTCCAGGAGCCCGAAGACGGGGTCGTCGGCTCCGCTCAGGGCTCCCGGCCGGAGCAGCACATGCTCCGTGTCCGAGTACCAGGGGCGCAGCACCAGGGCGTCACCGGCCCTCGTCAGCCCGTTCGCGTCGGCGCCGCCGGTCTCCGGCAGGCCGAAGACCTTGCGCAGCTGCACGCAGGTCGGGCCGCCCTTCTCCGTCCAGTCCATGTGCAGGTCGATCAGCAGCTCGGGGTCGGCCAGCCGGCGGCGCAGTGCGCCCAGCCCGTCCGTCAGTCCGGCCCGCAGCGGATGGCCGTACGGCAGCACGTAAGCCAGTGCGGCCAGGCTCTCCACGGCCCCGGCCAGCACGTACGGACCGGGCACCGCCGCCGGGTCGGCGGGCGCGAAGTCGCCGTCCTTGCCGGTCCGGAACACCGTGGTGCGGGCGAGCCAGGGCGTGCGTGCGGGGTTGAGCACGGCCTCGGCGTGACCGACGCCCATGCCGGCGAGGTCGGTGCTCAGCTCCTCCGGCAGGCGTACCAGGGTGCCGAGGCGCTCGGCCCACAGGCGGCCGGCGGCCGTCGTGTCGGGGCCGGTCGTCCACAGCTCGGCCGGGTCGTCGGGCAGCAGCGCGCCGAGGAGCTCCCGCTGCTCGTCCTGGCCCAGCGAGTCCAGCAGCTGTGCGCCGAAGGTCCGCTGACGGGGCTTGAGGCCGACGGTGGCGAGCCCCTCGGCGGCGGGGGAGTGCGGGTGGCCGGCCAGCAGCACGGCGGCCTGGAGGGGGCCGAGTGCGCCGTCCGTCGCGGCCGCCAGCGCTTCCGGGGCCTCGGGCCGCCAGGGTGCGGCGCCCTTCTCCCGGATCAGCCGGGTCAGTTCGGCCAGCCGGTCCGCCGGGATCCCGGTGGTGTACCGGGTCTCCCTGACCAGCGTGAAGTGTCCGACGGCACCGAACGCCCCGGACGGGTCGTGGTCCAGCGCCAGCCACTCGACCGCTCCCAGCTGGGCGTCGACGCTCTGGCAGCCGAGCACCACCACCGTACGGCCGTCCCGGCGCAGCACCTGCCCCACCCGCTGCTGCTTGCCGTGCGGCTCGCTCAGCACGGCAACCACCTGCCCTACCCGCTGCTGCTTGTCGTGCGGCTCGCTCAGCACGACCGCGCGCAGCGTGGTCCCCAGTCCGGGGAGCGGCCCCTCGGTGAGCGCCTCGAACAGCAGGAGCAGCGGCTCGCGCTGCACGTCGGTGAGGGCCGGTGAGGCGGCGCGGTAGGCGAGCGGGCGCAGGGCGCCCAGGACGGGCGTCCATTCCGCGCCGATGGCGGGGACGGTGTGCTCGTCGCTCAGCCAGCCGCCGCCGACGGGGGTGAGCCGCTCGCCTTCCGGCAGCGGCTTGCCGTCGGCGGGCCTGCCGGACAGCACGTGGTTCACCGCGCGGATCTGGCGCAGTGCGGCCCAGCCGCCGTGCCACGCGTTCTGCAGGGTCACGACTCCGGCCGTGGCGTCGTGAAGCGTCCGGTCCCCGCCGTGGAGCGGGGAGTAGTCGGCGAACATGCCCTCGGTCCGCTGCCGGGGCTGCCGCGGCCGCTCCTGCGCGGGGCTGGCCAGGGTCGCGGCGACCTCGGCGAACCGCAGTGCCGCACGGACGAGGGCGGCGACACCGGCCAGCAGCCGCCGGTCGGTGAGTTCGGGCAGCGCCCGCGCCACCGCGGCCAGGGTGACCGCGTCGGTGGTCGGCACCGCGGCCCTGGCCCTGTCGTCCTTCCCGGCCGCGGCCAGTGCCTGCTGCCGTTCGTCCAGCGCCGTCGCCGTCGCCCGCATCAGCTCACTGGCCGACGCGTCGGTCAGGGCGCGCAGTACGGCCGACCCGCGCTCGTCGCGGGGGCGCAGCGCGTGCCAGAACGCGACCGGCGGCACCAGCCGGGTACCGGCCGCGTACGCCCCGCCGGACTCGCCGAAGGACACCCGCCCGAGCTCGGTGCCGTCGTCCGCGTGCAGGGCGACGCTCTGGTACATCTGCGCGGCGATCGGCGCGGCCCCGCCCGGCAGCCGCAGCGCACCCAGCGGCACCCCCGGCACCCGGCCGTTGCGGGCCGCCCGCAAGGTCGCCGTCCGCCCGTCCGGGGTACCGGCGGTCGTCCGCGCCTCCACGCCCTCGCCCTCCGTGCGCACCCAACGCCCGAGAACCGTGCCGTCGGTGCCGAACGGGCTGTGCTCAAGGCCGGGTTGCAGCGGCAGCACCTCGCAGGAGTCGTGCAGCAGCGAGGCGTCCTCGCGGACGGCCGACGCCAGCAGCGCGGGCAGCGAGGCACGCCCGTGCTCGCCGGTCGCCGGGTCGTACTCCAGCCACAGCGACTGCCGCCCCTGCCTGCCCTGACGCCAGTACGTGGTGCCGTCGCCGATGACCGGGCGGCTCGGCGGCAGGACCGTGTCCCCGGCGTGCAGGGTGCGGCCACCGGTGGCCCGTCCGCCACCGGGCAGCGGTATCGACGCGTTGGCCGCGTCCATACCGGACCACCAGCCGGGAATCTGCTCGCCACCGAGCGGGACCACCTCGGACGGGCGGTTCGACCAGTAGCCGTGCTGCTTCGAACCGTCCCGCCACATCACCAGCAACTCGCCGTCGACGTACCGGAACCGGGGGCGCTGCCAGCGGTCCAGGTCCGTGGGCAGCCGCAGGTTGTGCGTGAGCAGGATGCCCTCGGGACCGGCGACGACCGCCTTGTGGCCCCGTACGAGGATCAGTGCGGGCCACGCCTCGGTCACCGACAGCGTGTTGTCCCGGTCCTTGCGCACCTCGGTGTCGAGCAGCTCCAGCGCCTCCTCCAGCGCGGGCCAGCCCAGTTCGTCCAGGATCCCGGCGCGCAGCGTACGGCCGAGGACCGGGACGATGTCGTACCCGGTGAGCCGGCGGACGGCCTGCGGGCTCTCCTGCACCACCGCGCGGAAGGGACGCAGCCGCTCCAGCTTCGCGTCTACGCCGGGCAGTCCGGCGGTGGCGGCGAACTCCGCGGTCGCCTCCTGCAGCCACTCACGCAGTACGTCGCCGAGCACCGGATGCGCGGCCACCTTGGGAAGCTCCGCGGGCCCCTGCCCCCGCCCGAGCCCCTCGACGGCCTCGAACAGCAGCGCCCGGTAACGGGAATCGGCGGCGACGGCCTTCAGGTCCCGCTCTCCGGGCCGCTTGTCGCGCAACCAGATGGCCAGCTGCAGGTGCACCTGCGTGTCCGCGTCGGGCACGGCCAGCGCGATGCCCTCCGCCACGCACAGGTCCAGCAGATCGAGGTCCGCCCCCGGCTGCCAGCGCCCGGTGAAGAGATCGACGGGCCGTCCGCCTGCACGCAGCCGGGGCGCCATCCGCTCGACCAGCGCCAGTGTCGCGGGGGAGCGGTGCGAGTACGCCGCCCCGTGCTTGCGGTGCTGGGCCCAACGGCTGAGCCACTCCGCCGCGTCGGCCTCGCCGCCCTCCTCGGTGAGCAGCAGGTCCGCCCCGCACTCGGCCAGCAGCGCCAGCCAGAACTCGTCGTCCTCCACCTCCCGGCCCAGGCCGGCCGGCATGATCTCCAGCAGCCGTGCCCGGATCCCGGGCCGCCGCTCGGCTAGGACCGCCAGCACGCTCCGGTAGGCGTTCCAGAAGGAGGCGGGCGCGCGTACCGAGGCCGGGGACGCGAGCAGGTCGGCGACCAGGGCGCACTCCTCGGTGACCCGGTCGAGCCCCGCCGCCCTGATCAGCCCGCGCGCGTCCTGCGGCAGCGAGGCGTACGGCGGCATGCCGGCCGCACAGCGCTCCACCGTCAGCTGCCGGAACTGCGCCCAGGCGGTGGCCGGTTCGAGCCGCCGCGCGAGATCCCTCACGTACTCCTTCAGCGCCTTGACGGTGAGCGCCCCGGCGAAGGCGAACTCCAGGAACACGGCCCGCTGCCGCTCCTCGTCCACGGCCAGGGCGTGCACCCGCTCGGCCTCGCGGGCCTTGCCGAAGAAGGCGGCCGCGTAGGTCGTGTTCTCGTGCTGGAGGAAGACCCGGGCGGCCTGCTCGTAGAAGGTCGGCAGGAAGTGCGGGACCGCGCGGCCGAGCCGCTCGCCGAGCGCCTCGAAGCCCTCCTTCGCGTTGCCCGGCTTGGACTTGGCCTGCCGGGCCAGCCGCTCGACGTCCTTGACCAGGGCGAGGGCGTGATGGCCGTTGGCCGGGTCGTGCACCAGCGCCCAGGCCGGGAAGCCCAGGGTCTCCCGGCGCACCTGACCGACCTCGGGCGCCTCCGGCTCCCGGGCCAGACCGAGGAACTCCAGTGCCAGGTCCTCGGCCTCGCCGAGGGTGCCCGGCACCAGGCGGACCACCGCCCGCCCGTCCAGGGCGGGGTGCGTGTACGTGCGTGCGGTCAGGACGTCGGCGTCCTCCCGCGCGGTCGTGCCCGCGGGCAGGATCGCGCCGGCGTCGAGCAGCGCGGCCGTGGTGTCGTCGTACGTGGTCATGCCGCCCGCTCCTCGTCCTCGATGTCCCGCCCCGCGTACAGCGCAGCCGCCATCCGCATCCCCTCCGACCAGGCGACCGGGCCGACCTGACCCAGCCTCAGCGTCCGGCCCGCCGGATCGGTCCACGCCAGCGGGCCGGTCTCGGTCTCGAAGTAGCTGTCGTAGTCGCCGATCCAGACCCGGGCCTCGACCCCGCGGCCCTCCTCCAGCACGGAGCACACCGCGTATCCGCCGCGCACGCGGTACCCCAACTGCGTGGCCCTGCCGTGCAGGAACCTCAGCTCCTTGAACACCCCGCCCGCGTACTCCTCGATCTGGGTGCCCTCCGCGTCCACCGCGGCCGGGCGGTGCCAGACCTCCCGGAAGAGCTGCTGGGCCTTCTGCTCGACGCCGAGTTCGACGGCGAACTCCCGCAGCTCCTCCAGGTCTTCGAGGAGCACCGGGTGCGGCAGCCGGACCAGTTCGGGGGCGATGCGCACGGTGTCGCCGTCGAGGTCGACCAGGCCGAGCCCGCGCCCGGCGTCGGCGTCCCGCAGGAACCCGGCGACCTCGCCGTCGGCGCCGGTCACCACCAGGTCGCGCAGCGCCGCCTGCCAGGCGGGGTCCGGCCAGACCCGCGTCAGGACGGCGAGCGGCACCGGAAGGGACCGGGTCATCCACCGCTCCACGTCGGCCAGGCACTGCCGTTCGTGCCGCTCCAGCCACTCGGTGAGCTGCCGCAGTCCCAGGACGGCCGGATCGTCCGCCAACTTCGCGGGCACGGACTTCAGCCGCCGCCCCGCCGCGTTGCGGCAGACCACTTTCCCGTCGTCCAGGGCCACCTCGTAGTCCCCGGCCGTCACCCACCCCATGCGTGCCTCCCCGCACCGCAGTGATCAAGTGATGGCGACTGTAGGGGAGACCACTGACAACGCCTCCCGCGGTCTGTGCCCGGATGGGGAAACCGCAGCTCAGCGACGAGGGAAGGGGCGGTGGGGGATGGGGACGAGGCGGAGGCGGGGGTGACCGGTGAAGAGGTTTGGGGCTGGGGGAGTTGGGAGCGGACGGTGGAACGGATCGGGGACGGAGCGGTGGTGGAAGCGCACCGCCGACGGGACGGGACGGGATGGGACGGGGCTGGGCGGAAGCGGAATCGGCAGCGCACCAGGGCGGGGACCGGTGCCGGACGGCGGTGGGAGAGGCCGGCGGACCGAGGGCGGGGTGGCCGGCGACAGGAGAGGACGGCCGGCTGAGAGTGCTGTGCGGGTCGGGCGGTCGGCGTCGAGGTGGGCAGGGCGGTGGCCGTCGTGGGCCGGCGGACCGGCGAAGGGGCGCGGCCGGTACGGCAACGGCCCCGGGGCGCAGGCGGAGGTGCCTGGACCGGGGCCGTGGGAAAGTCGCGCGGGCGGGGGCTCAGCCCTGACCCGACTCCTTCTCCCGCTTCACGTTCTTCAGTCGCACGGTCTCCTTGCGGACCTCGGCCTGCGTGGCGCGCTCCTTCTCCAGCCACTCGGGCAGCTCGCGCTTGAGCTCCTCGATCTGCTCGGTGGTGAGCGGCTCCGTCACCCCACCGCGCGCCAGCCCCGCGATGGACACGCCCAGCTTGGCCGCGACCACCGGACGCGGGTGCGGTCCGTTGGCCTGCAGCTCGCGCAGCCACTCGGGCGGATTCGCCTGGAGCTCGGTCAGCTCGGCGCGCGAGACGGCACCCTCCTGGAAGGCGGCGGGCGTGGCGGGCAGGTACACGCCCAGCTTCTTCGCCGCGGTCGCGGGCTTCATCGTCTGGGCGGTCTGGTGCGAACTCATGAGGTCAAGGGTATCGGCCGGTCGCGGGAGCCCCGACCACGACGGATGCGGGGCGGCCGGCCACGACGGATGCGGGGGCATCGGCCACGACGGATGCGGGGCATCGGCCGCGGCCGATGCCGAGCGGTCGGCCGGGGCCCGTTAACCTGGGCTGGTGACAGGCTCGGAGGAAACACCGTCGTTCCGGCTCGCGTACGTCCCCGGCGTGACGCCCGCCAAATGGGTTCGGATCTGGAACGAGCGTCGGCCCGACATCCCCCTCACCCTCCACCAGGTCCCCGCCGGCGAGGCGTCCGGCCTGCTGCGCGCGGGTGAGGCGGACGCCGGTCTGGTGCGGCTCCCGGTGGACCGTACGTTCTTCAGCGCGATCCCCCTCTACACCGAGACCACGGTGGTCGTCGTCCCCAAGGACCACCTGATCACGGCGGTCGAGGAGGTCACCGTGGCCGACCTCGGCGAAGAGGTCCTCTTCCACCCCCTCGACGACGTCTTCGACTGGGACGCCCCGCCGGGCGAGCCCGCCTTCGAGCGCCCCGCGACCACCGAGGACGCCGTGGAACTGGTCGCCGCCGGTGTGGGTCTCCTGGTCGTGCCGCAGTCCCTGGCCCGCCTGTACCACCGCCGGGACCTCACCTACCGGCCCCTCACCGACGGCCCCGAGTCGACCGTCGCCCTGTCCTGGCCCGAGGAGGCCACCACGGACATGGTCGACGACTTCATCGGCATCGTCCGCGGCCGCACCGTCAACAGCACGCGTGGCCGCCAGGCCGCACAGACTTCGCAGCCGGCCAAGACGACAGGGGCCTCGCCGGAGAAGGCCAAGCGGGCGAAGAAGCCGGCCACCGCGGCCAAGGCGACGCCGGCCGCCCGCAGCGCACGCGCCCGTGCCGCCGGCGCGAAGTCGGCCAAGCCCGCGAAGCGTGGCAAGCCCCGCCGTAGCTCGTAGGCCACGGCCGGGCCCCCGGCTGTCCCCACTTGCCTCTCGCCCGCTCCCGATCTGCTCCCGCGCGCCCCGATCGTCTTCCGCGATCCCGGGCCCGCGCGATGTCACGATGCCTCCGGACATCCCGGACATCCACCGCTGGAGGCGCCCGTGTGCCCAGAAGCAGCTCCGGACGAAGCCGTAGACCCCCGTGCCTCGTCCGCGTTCCTCGTCAACGAATCGCTCGGCTACCTGTTCCCGGCCGCCCTGCGCGCCGCCGCGGTCGTCGGCGTCGCCGATCACCTGGCCCACGGCCCCCGCACCCCGGCCGAACTGGCCGAGGCCACCGGCACCGACCCGCGGAACCTCTACCGGGTGCTCCGGCTGCTCGCCACGCGCGGCGTCTTCGAGGAGGACACCGGCGGGCGCTTCCGGCTCACCGCCGCCGGTGACGCGCTGCGCACCGACGCACCCTGCTCGGCCCGCTCGGCCGTGCTGATGAACACCGACCGCAGCATGTGGCTGCCCACCGCCGACCTGAGCCGCTGCGTGAGCGAGGGGACCTCCGCGTTCGAGAACCTCTTCGGGCTGCCGTTCTTCGACTACTTCGCGCAGGACGAGGACACCGCCGACGTCTTCCACTGCGGGATGGCCGCGATGTCCGACGCCGAGAACGAGCCCATCGTCGCCGCCTGCGACTTCCCGCCCAGCGGGACGGTCGTCGACGTCGGCGGCGGCCACGGCGGCCTGCTGCTGGCGGCACTCGACCGCCACCCCGGTCTGCACGGCGTCCTGTACGACCAGCCGCACGTGCTGGCCGGACACCGGCTGGACACACCCGGGACCGCCGGACGCTGGGCCACCGAGACCGGCGACTTCTTCACCGCCGTACCGGAGGGCGACGTCATCGTGCTCAAGCGGATCCTGCACGACTGGGAGGACGAGCAGTGCGTGACCCTCCTCGACCGCTGCCGTGCCGCGCTGGCGCCGGGCGGGCGGATCCTGGTCGTCGACGCCGTGGTCCCGCCGGGCAACGCACCCCATCAGGCCAAGGCGCTCGACCTGCTGCTGATGGCGTGCCTGGTGGGCCGGGAACGCACCGAGGCGGAGTTCGCCACGCTGTTCGAGTCCGCCGGTCTGAAGCTGTCCAGGGTCGTGCCGACGTCGACCGTGCTCTCGGTGGTGGAGGCGGTGGCGGCTTAGGGTGCCAGGCTCTCGGCCTCCGGCCTCTCCGGCGGCGCCTCCGGCATCCCCTGCACTTCCAGCGCCTCCGGCGCCTTCGCCCGTTCCCCCAGATCGGCCACCGCCAGGCCCAGCGCCACCAGGATGAACCCGACGGATGTGAGCAGGCCCAGCTGGAGCGCCTCGGTGGCCGGGCCGCGGTGCGCGAGGTGGGCGAAGTACACCGAGCCCACCACCGCGATCCCGGCCGCCGAGCCGACCCGCTGGCCGGTCTGCAGGACCCCGCCGGCCGCACCGGCCCGCTTCACGGGGACGCGGGTGAGGGTGAGCGTGGTGTTCGGGGAGACCGTGATGCCGGAGCCGATGCCTCCGATGACCATCGGCACCACCGCGGCCCACCCGAAGCTCTCCATCGGCACCAGCCACACCACCGCGATGATCCCGAGCAGCCCCAGCGCCACCCCGGAGAGACCGATGACGACCAGCTTGCGCCCGTGGCGCACCACCAGCCGGCCGCCCAGGGCGGCACCGACCGCCGAGGCGATCGCGAAGGGCAGCACCGAGACTCCGGCGGCCAGCGCGCTGTATCCGGCCGCGTTCTGCAGGAACAGGGCAAGCACGAAGAAGACCGTCGTGAAGCCGGCGAAGTAGGTCAGGCTGATCAGCGCGCCGAGCGTGAAGGACCGTTGCGAGAACAGGCTCAGATCGACCAGGGGCGCCCGTCCGAGCCGGCCCTGCCGCCGCTCCCACACCCAGAACAGGCCCAGCAGCACCGCGCCCACCGGCAGCAGCGCCCACTTCTCCGGTCCGGTCCACTGCTGCTCCTGCACCAGCGGCAGCATCAGCGCGAGCACACCGGAGCCGAGGAGCAGCACCCCGAGCGGGTCGAACCGCTCCCGCCGGTCCGCCGACGCGGGGTACCGGGGCAGCAGCCGCAGACCCGCGGCGAACGCGGCGATGCCGATGGGCAGGTTGACGAAGAACACCCAGCGCCAGCCGTCGTCGGTGCCGACGGCGTCGATGATCAGACCGCCGGCCAGCGGACCGACCGCCGTCGAGACCCCGATGACGCTGCCGAGCAGCCCGAAGGCCTTGGCGCGTTCGGAGCCCTGGAACATCTGCTGGATCAGCCCCGAGGTCTGCGGCGCGACCATGCCCGCCGCCGCGCCCTGGATCAGCCGGAACACCACCAGCCGGTCGGGGCTCCCGGCGAGCCCGCAGGCCGTCGAGGCCACCGTGAACAGGGCCAGCCCGACCAGGAAGGCCTGGCGTCGCCCGCGCATGTCGCCGAGCCGGCCCGCCGGGACGAGCGCCAGCCCGAAGGTCAGGGCGTACCCGGAGACCACCCAGGACTGGGCGGCCTCCGTGGCTCCCAGCCCGCGCTCCATCGAGGGCAGCGCCACATTGACGATCGAGGTGTCGAGCAGCGAGATGAAGCCGGCCGCGAGACACACCCCGAGCGCCTTCCATCGGCGGTCCTCGGTAACCGGCCGCTGCGGCTTTGCCCAGGTCGTGGTCATACGGCCACGCTATGCAGCCATCCCGGGCATCGCACGACCGGCGGAGCGAACGGCTGATCGAACTGCTCCCTCCGAGTGACCGCCTGCGTCTGTCGCGTCAGGCCGCGTACGACGCCTCCCGGGCCGTGGCCAGCACCCGGGTGCCGTCCGCCCGTGCCAGCAGCCCGTCCGCGACCCACGCGTCCACCACCGACCCCACCCGCGTCACCAGCGCCCCCTTGTCGCGGAACGGCGCCGCGGCCCACACCTCGTCCAGCAGCGAGCCGCCGTCGGACCCGACCGGGTTGGCGACCCCGGAATCGAGGCCGCCGAACACCACCGTCGGCTCCGAACGGCGGAAGTAGGCGTGCGTCGGATCCTCGGTCCCCTCGTAGAAGGGGGCGAATTCCGTTCCGTTCGTTCCGTCCGTTCCGTCCAGTCCGTCCAGTCCGTCCAGGGTGAAATGGAGCGGGCTGCCCGCCACCGGGGTCAGGGACGGCAGCAGATCACCGGAGAGTCCGGCGTTCCGGTACAGCCCCAACTCCAGGTGGTCCGTGGCGGCGTTGCGCCCGACCAGACTGACCGGCCCGTAGAACAGGGCCTGCACCGACGGATCGTCGAGGGCCTTCTCGACCCGCAGCCGGAACGGAATCGACACCCGCACGGTGTCCCCGGGCCGCCAGGTCCGCGACACCGCGAAGTAGCTGCCCGGCCGCGGAGCTCCGGGTACCGCCCGTCCGTTCACCGTGACCCGGAACCCGGCCGTCGCCCAGACCGGCACCCGCAACCGCAGCGCGAAACGGGCCGGTCCCCGCCCGCCGACGGTGAGCGTACTGCCCTGTTCCCGGGGAAAACCGGTGCGCTGGCTGACCGTGACGCCCTTCTCGGCCCAGGTCAGCGTGGACGGACTGTACAGGTTGACGTAGAGGGCGCTGCCGTCGGCCGCCGCGAAGTACACCGAGTCCTGGTACTTGGTGGCGGACTCCATGCCCGTGCCCTCGCAGCAGGTCGTGCCCTGCTTGGGCGTGTAGTCCCGCACATGACCGGGCGTCAGCCCGATGAAGTACGTGACCAGCGGCTTCTCAGCATCGGCCCGGTCCTGCTTGGAGCCGAGCACCTGGTTGTACAGGGCCCGTTCGTAGTAGTCCAGGTACGCCGGATCCTGCTCGTGGAAGAACAGCGCCCGGCTCAGCTTCAGCATGTTGTACGCGCAGCAACTCTCGGCGGTGGTAGCGCTGATGGTTCCGGCGATCACGTCCCGCGCCTTCCAGAACTCGGCTGTACTGGTGCCGCCGATGGCGTACATGCGGTGCGGCACGACCATGCCCCAGAAGTTCTTCGCGGCCGTGAGGTAGCGATCCTCGCCCGTCGCGTCGTACAGCCGGACCAGGCCGGTGAAGATCGGGATGTGCTGGTTGGCGTGCAGCCCGTCCAGCGTGTCGGTGCCCGCAGCGCAGGCGTCGATGAGGCTGTCGAGGTCGAACAGCCGGGCCAGCGCGAGGTGTTCGGCCCTGCCGGTGAGCTCGTGCAGGTCGCAGATCGCCTCCACGATCCCGCCGAACTCGCCGCTGGAGAAGATCCCCCACATCCGCTGGAGCGTGGCGGCGGGCAGCACGGACAGGCGGGAGTACATCCAGTCGCCCATGCCGGACGCGAGGTCCAGAGCCCGCTCGTCACCGGTTGCGGTATGTGCGTCCAGCAACCCCCGCAGGATCTTGTGCGCGGTGTAGTACGGCGCCCACACCTTCGTGTAGTCGCTGCCGGTCATCGACTCCAGCAGGATGAACTGGGTCTCCGGACAGGCCGCGAGGAACCCGGGGTGGCTCGGCCCGCCCCAGGTGCGGCGCAGGACGGCGTCGAGGCCGCGCCCCGACCCGTCGGCGAACCCCGGCCCCGAAGTCTCGCCGAAGGCGTACGACACCAGGTCGCCGCTCGCCGGCGCGCTGTGCAGCGCGGCTATCTCGTCGCCGCCCAACGCCCGCGACCACACGTCGAACCCGCCGAAGGCGCCGGCGAAGACGGGGTCGGCGGTGTAGTGGGAGCGGCCGAGCCAGTGATCGGCGAGGGTGCCGAGGGCGGCCGGGGTGAGCGACATGGCCGTGTTCCGGGCCACGGGTGTGCCGTTGACGTACAGCGTGCCGGTGCCGTCGGCGATCGTCACCGCGAGGTGGCTCCACCGGTCGAGGGGCAGCGCGGCGGTGCCGTCGAGCCCCTGCTCGGTGCCCGCGCCCCCGGTGGTGATCGCGAACCGGGGCACCCCGCTCGCGTTCCTGACGGCGAGGTACAGATACCGGGTGGTGTCGTTCCCGAAGTCGAACACCCGTGCCCAGGAGTCCTCGTGACCGGGTTTCACCCAGGCGGCCAGAGTGACGGCGGAGGTGTCCCCGAGCACGCCGGCCGGCAACTCGACGTACCGGTACGACCCCCGCTCGTTCTCGGCGGCCCGTCCGCCGAACACCCCCGGCACGCTCAGCACGGACGGCTCCTGCCGCAGGGCCTCGCGCACCTCGTCCAACGCCCCCACCATGGTGCGGATCCTCGCCCCGAACACCTCCTCCCCGGTGCTCGCGTACGCCTGCGCCAGCATGGTCAGGAAGTGCCCGGTGTAGTGCCCGCGCAGATTTCCGTTGGCCTCCCCGTCCAGCCCCTCCCAGCCACCGGGCGCCACCGCACCGTCCGTGTCCAGTCCCGCGTTGGCCCGGAACACCTGCAACAGCCGGTTGACGTCGTAGCCGCGCGCGTGGTCGAGCACCAACGCCCGCTTCTCGGCGAACAGCCCGGGCTCCAGCACCACGTCACCGAGCCCGAACGGCCGTACCTTCCAGTCCGCTTCGGCCGCGGCTGACGCACCACCGACCGCCACATCGGTCCCACCGGCCGCGGCGATCAGGGCTGACACCTGGAGGAGGGTCCTTCGGGAGAGGGGCTGGGACATGGGCTCCTCCAGGGATCAAGTTGTTCGAAATTACGGACGGCGTTCGGGGGGCTGCCCAGACGTTATGAGTGAGGTGGGGGAGCGTCAATGGGTCCGGATCGGATTCGTACTCAGGGGAGTTGGGGGCGGGGGACCCGAGCGAGTGCGGCTCGGATCGTTTCGGCGGGGTCGGGGAGCGGGACACCGAGTTGGCGGATGAGCGAGACGATCTCGGGGATGCCGGTGCGTTTGCGCAGCGCGGTCTTGTGCAGATACTCGAGCGGGAAATGCCTCACTTCCGGCACTTCGCCGTCAGGCAGGTCGTCAACCCGGAGAAGTCGCAGGGCTTCGCTGAAGGCGAGACCCTTCGGGAGTCTGTCGTGTGAAGTCGGGATGTTGCAGGCCTGCAGTCGTTTGGCTACCGCGGTGGGGCTCGCGCCTACCTCGCGAGCGGCCAGGAGGACGTGGCTGAACGGCACGACCTGGCCCACTTCCATGTACCACCAGTCGATGGCGCTGTTCTCCTGCAGAAGTTCCCGATCCAGCCAGGTGGGACGGCTGGGGATTTTCAAGGGGAGGTCGAAACCGAAGCGCCGCATCCTGTCGATCTTGTGCCTTAGATCGTTCAGGTCCTCCACCTGGCTGAAGACACTGCTGTACCGGAGGGGGAGCTGCGGTGTGAAGCATTCGTGGAAGGTTTCGTCCCACAGCATCCAGATGTCGTCACCACAGGCGTCGGGAGGAAAGGGGGCGGGAGGTGTGAGCCCGAGGGATGCCAATCGTGTCAGCACCTCCGACGGCTCCAGCTTGAGTTTTTCGGCCACCTCCAAGACGTGTCCGGCGGGCGTCGGCATGTCGTCCAGCCAGGGGTATTCGCCGTCTGCGCCGGCGCTGAGCAGCAGAAGATCCTCCTCGGACGGATGCGCTGGCAGACGGTCGGCGTTGGCCCGAAAACCATGGGCTGCGAGTCTGCTGCACACCTCGCTCACGGGCAGTCCGAGCCGGATGCTCGCCTGGGCAATGTGGCCCAAGGGAACCACCACGTCGGGGTCCAGACATCCCGCGGCCCTGTCTGCCGGATCGACCCGGAGTAGATCGTCCTTCTCGGCCGCTTCGCTCAGCGCTACTACGACATCCGTGATGTGAAAGCCGAAGCTGCGCAGGAACGCGGCGGTCGACGTGACACCTGTTCCGGAGCGCAGAGCCGCGTGCATGAGAGCACCGGATGAGACGGCATTCCTGCGGGTCAGAGAGCGCCCATGGGCGTTCTCGAATGTGCGGCTGTTGCCCATGGTGAGTTCAGCGTTGTCCGACCAGTGCCGGGGGGAGTTGTCGTCGAAGCCGAGGACGGCCAAGCGTCCGGCGACCTCGCGCCCTGTCAAGTGCAGCCTTGCCGCCGCCTCGGCGATGGCCACCAGACCCTTGGCGTTGCTCCACCCCTGGCCACTGATATGGGACTGAAGGAGCCATTGGTCGGAAAACCTTGGCGTCAGCACAGGACCGGCACTCTCGATCTCCGGGCACACCTCGGCCAGTGTCCGCAAGGCCGCGCGCGGACGGCGGGCGAGGACCCGCCAGAGGTAGATGTGGTCCGGGGCCTCGCCGTTGACGAAGGCCCAGTCGGGCTGCGCGTACACGCCACCGTCTGTGTACCGGTCACCCGGCACCAGGGACACGTCGGCCGGAAAGAAGCCCGCCTGGCCGTCGCCGAAGGCCAAACCTCGGTATGTCATATCCGGTGCCGCTGAGGAGAACCGGGATGCGACGATGTCGCCCAGTACCGCGCTGCCCTTCGCCACGTTGCAGAGCCACACGAAGTCGGCCCATCGGTCATCGCCTTCGGTCAGTACGTCCGTGGCGGCGCTGAGCAGTTCCCGGACAGGCCATGCCACATCGTCGACGACGTTCCTGCGGTCCACCGAGAGACGCGCTGGGGATGACTCACCACGGAGGTTGACCACGGCGCCCACAAGGCCGGAGTCGTTCGGCGACAGCACTCCGCCCCGTGCCGTGGGTTCGACGAGCAGGCCGTCCACCAGCAGTGCGCCCCCGTGTTCGCACCAGATGACCTGCGGGTCGGTGGAGTCGCGAGGCCAGTACGCCTGACGCCCGTGGGCGTTGAGCCCGAAGTTCTCGGTCCGGCCCCTGGCATCCCTCTCTTTGAGCTGTCCCACGGTCCAGGTGCTGGTCCGCCCACCGTGCTGTGCCGACACGGGAAACTCCGCGAGGGCCAGCACACGTTCCAGGACATCGACGGCGGACCAGGACGCCGTATCGATATCGGACCGCAGATAGAGCCGGACGCGTGTTCCCGGCTGTCGCCCGCGCGCAGCGGTCTGCACGATGCGGAACAGATGACCCGGGCCGCAGATCGCCACATCGAGGACCGGCCCCGGCAGTCCGTCGGTGTCCATCCGGCACGTGGTGACCCGAATCTCGTCGGCGAGCATGAAGTAGCTCAGCACGCCGATGCCGAAGCGGCTGTTCGGATACAGCTTCACCGGCGGGTCCAGCGACTCCCACCGGGCCCGCTCCAGCTTGAACTCCAACTGCTCCGCGAAGCGCGCCCCGGCGTGCGAGAACACACCGCGCAGTTCGGCCTCGCCCATGCCGATACCGTCGTCCACGCAGTCGAGATAGGCCCGACCGTCGTCGTCGACGCCCTGGACGAAGGAGATGCTCCCGGGGTACGGCGTGCCGTGCGAGCCGGTCGTGCGGTCGAGGTACTCCTGCCGGGCTCGCCGGTAACGGCAGGCGTCGAGCGCGTTCTGGTACAGCTCCCGGACGGCGAGATCGCGATCCTTGTACAGCTCGATACCCATCGCCAGATCGAGGACACGACGCCCGTCGCTGCGGAATCTCGCGTACCCGTCGAAGGCGCCGTCACGGGGCACCACACCGTCGGCGGACAGCCGGGTCGGGAGGTCCGGCATGGGTTGGTTGACCCGTTCGCGCACGGTGCGCCGTACGGCGTGCAGCAGGGTGTCGGCGCGGCCCGTGTACTCCCGCAGTCCTTCGACGACTGCCTCGTGATGACATTCGGCCCGGAGGACCGGCAGGTCGCGTGAGCCGCCCCAGTCCGCCGCCGTGAGCGTGCGACGCAGTTCGTCCAGGTCCACCGGGTGCGGGATGGCGAGATGCTCGGCGACGATGTCAGGCAGTGTCGTCATCTCGGCGGACATGCTGTAGCCCAGGGCCAGGAGCAGAGCGGCCCGCTGGAAGCGGATCTGCTGGTGACCTGGACCGCAGCGGACCCGTTCGTCGGGAGGCAGGAGGTTCAGGAACTCTGGATGACAGACATCGGGCCCCCGGCGCAACCCGTGCAACAGCGCGGCCAGCCGGTCGGCCGCGAGCACCCTGTCCAACTCCTCGGCGCCCCTGCCCAGTTCCCGCAGGAGATCGGGGACCGACGTCGCATCGGCGAACTCCTCGTGCTGGCTGAGCCAGCGGTGGCAGATCCACCAGCCGACGAGCGGTTCGGCCTCCGGGTCACGCAGGGCGCGCTGGACCAGTACGTTGTTCTCTTCCGCGAAGAGCTCGTACGCCCTTCTCAACGGCCCGGCGTTGGGCTCGGGGCGCAGCGACCAGGGACGTACTTCCATGAGCCGTGCCGTCCGCCGCAGGGAGTGGACCCGGTGGAGGAAGGGGAACAGCACGAGGAGGGCGGCCTCGGCCGGATACAGGTCGAGACCGTGGGACTGCGCCCGTGCCTGTTGCTGGGGCGGCTCGCCGAGCAGCCAGTCGACGTTGCCGAGGAACGTGCTCGCGATCGGCGCATCGCACCACGGATCCTGTTCCAGGCGCCGTTCCAGCTCGTCGCGCATGCGGGCCAGCGACGTGGTGATGGCTGCGACCTGTTCCCGGTGGTGCGCAGTGTCCCGGCCGGCCGGGACATGGCGCCAGACGCCGGAACCGACGGCCTCGCGTACCCAACGGTCCCGTGTGACGGGTTCGGTCTCCGAGGGCGAAGCCGCCAGGTGGACGTTGACGTTCACGTTCCCGATCGACTCGGCGTTGATGGCCGTCGCGTTGCCGCTCACGATGTTGTTGTGGGTGCTGCCCTCCGCCAACCTGCCGCTCCCTTCTGGCACTTCTCAAGAATCTAGATGAGCTCCTTCGGGAAGTGGCCGGTTTCGGACACCTTCGGCCCCAGCCGTCCGCGCGAGCCACTCATACGCGCCCCGCGCAGTGAACTCCGCCTGACCACCACGGATCAGCAGGTCGGCCGTGGCGAACTGACCGGCCTGCGCGGGGACGTACGGGATCGCTATGCAGCGCATCCCGGCCGCGTGCGCCGCGGCCGCGCCCGGCGCCGCGTCCTCCAGGACCACGCAGCCGGCCGGGTCGGCCCCGAGGCGGCGGGCCGCCTCCAGGAAGACGTCCGGCGCCGGCTTGCCGTGCGGTACCTCGTCGGCCGAGACGACCGTTCGCAGATACGCGCCCAGGCCGGTGCCGGCCAGGACTGCCTCGATCGCCTCGGGGGAGGAACCGGAGGCCACCGCCGTCGGGACTCCCTCGGCCGCCAGCAGCTCCACGAACTTCCGCATCTCCGGATACACGCGCGTGCGGGTCCGGGCCAGCTCCAGGTAGCGCCGGTTCGTCTCCGCGAGCAACTCGTCCACCGGGGGCCGCAGCCCGTGGCGGTCGCGCAGCAGGGTCACCGTCTCCAGTGTGCTGATGCCGACGAGCCTCTCGTGCTCCGCCCAGGTGAAGTCCGTGACGCCGTGCCCGGCCAGCATCTGCCGCGTCGCCTCGTAGTAGTTCGGCTCGCTGTCCACGAGTGTTCCGTCGAGGTCGAAGATGACCGAGAGGTTGCCGGGTTCGCTCATGGGACCAGGATGCCGTTACGCGCGGGCGGCCCGGCCGATGGACTCCACCAGCGGCAGCAGCCGGTACGGAACGCGTTCGCGCAGCGCCACCTCGGTGCGGGTGCGCACCACGCCCGGCAGGCTGATCAGCTTCTGGATCACGTCCTCCAGATGCGCGTTGTCCCGCGCCACCACCCGGGTCAGCAGATCCCCGCCGCCCGTGATCGAGAACGCCTCCACGATCTCCGGTACGGCGGCCAGCGCGTCCCCGACGTCGTCCAGATGCCCCTGGGTGACCTCGATGTGCACGAAGGCCAGCACCGGGTGGCCCAGCGCGGCGGGGGAGAGGGAGGGGCCGGTCCCCGTGATCACGCCGTCCCGGTCCAGCCGGTCCAGCCGGGCCTGCAGCGTGCCCCGGGCCACCCCGAGGACCCGGGCGTACTCGCGCACACTGGTGCGCGGCTGCTCCAGCAGCAGCCGCAGGATGCGGGTGTCCAGCTCGTCCACGCTCATGACATACGACAGTACCAATGGCTCACCGGCTCCCCCCGCCGACCTGCGCCATTGGTATTTCGACTACTGAACGGCGTCCGTCGAGACCGGACCAATGGCCCAGCGGAATCGACGTCACTTGAGCCAGTCGCCCCGCCGATGCTCTCATGGGTGTGTCGATGGCGCTGCGGATCCCCGCGGCGCCATTTCCGTGCCGTCCGCGGGAGGGGAAGCAGTGCTGAAGAGGGTGTTCGCGGCGCCGGACCCGGGACGGGTGCGGCTGCGCTTCGCCGCGCGGGCCGTGCTGGGCATCGGCCTCGCCGTCGTGGTCTGCGGACTGGCCGGGCACTCCCTCACGGGCGCCGTCACCGGTGGGCTCGCCGCGCTGCTCGCGCTGTTCACCGTCGCGGACGCCACGGTGCGCGGACAGGCCGTCACCACCGCGCTGCTGCCCGCCGTGGGCCTGCCGGTGCTCGCGGCCGCCGCCGAACTGCACGACGTCCCGGTCGCCCGCGACCTGGTCTTCCTCTCCGTGGTCGGCGCGGGCGTCTACGCGCGCCGCTGGGGCCCGCGCGGCCACAGCCTGGGCGTGTTCGCCTTCATGACCTTCTTCGTCGCCCAGTTCCTGCACGCCGCCCCTGGTCAGCTGCCCGAGCTGTACGCCGCCGTCCTGCTCTCCGTGCTCAGCGCCGCAGCCGTGCGCTTCGGACTCTGGTGCTACGAGCGCCGCCTGCCCCCGCCACCGGTTCCCGCACCGCCCGCCGGCACCGGCCTGGCCCGGGTGACCACCCGGCAGGCCGTCCAGGCGACCGCGGGCGCGGGCTTCGCGCTGGTCGCGGGCCAGCTGGTGTCCGGCCAGCGCTGGTACTGGGCGGTCGGCGCCACCTGGTGGATCTTCGTGAACACCGCCTCACGCGGCGAGACCCTGGTACGGGGCTTCCGCCGGGTCCTCGGCACCCTCATCGGCATAGCGCTGGGCCTGCTCGTCGCCGCCCCCGTGCACGGCGCCCCGGCGCCCACCGCCGTCCTGGTCGCGGTCGCCGTCTTCGGCATCTTCTACACGGCCGCCGTCTCCTACACCTGGATGATGTTCTTCGTGGCGTCAAGGCGCATGCCTGCGAGACTGCCGGTCTGACGGCCCTTTTCCCAGGTCAAGCACTGCTCTCCTGTGGGTGCGGTGATTCGAGGGTGCAGTCAGCTGTGGGCGGGTTTGCTCAGACGCTTGCTGACTTCATGCTGACTTTCGTGATGGGCCGTCAGTTCCCGAGTGATGGCTTCTCGTGCAGGTGCGCAGGGCGTGCTGGACCAGAAGCAGCCCAAGTCGCGAGCGCCGGGGAGCCCACCCGTATCCGGGGGCAGTCATGATCAGAGAAATTTGACGGAAGGGCACTGGGGCTCGCCAGCAGGTTCTTCGTCTGCTGGTGGTACAGCCCTTGCGTGCCCTTAACCAGGGCGAATGCGGGGCTCGCGGGGGAGTCGGCGGACTTCGGCCCGCGTATGGTCCGGATCTTGGTCATGGATCCGTAGGATCGGCATGTGGGGCGGAGTGCCTACGAAGCGTGCCGGTATACGCGAAGTCGGAGGAGCGAAGAGATCTTCTTGAAGTTGTCTACCTGGTGGCGCTGACCTGCGGTGATGCTGCTGCGAACCTCTCTGGCCTGGGCCGATCCGTCTTTCTGGCCCTTTCACGCTCGTGCCCGGTTACGCAGTCGATTCTCCCCACGCGCTCCCCAGCGCCGCTCATACTCCCCAGATTCTCCCCAGGGAATGGCCCTGAGCGGGCTCGGTGGGGCGTGCTAGCGAAGCTGCTCCCGTGGGTCCGATGATCACAGACGGTTGCTGCCGAGGGTTGAGACGGAAGCCGTCGGCTGTCAGCCGCTGCCACTCATTTTACGGGCCTCTCCATGATCTCCGGACGACGCTGGCTCACGGCAGGGACAGCGCCACGGACGACGACGAGGGCGGCACCACCATCGGAAGTCCCCGCCAGCCGTAGGGCTGACCGTATCCACTCGTTGCGAACTCTCGTGGGCTGATGACGACCGGCCGACCTGCCCGCCGGCAGCTACTTCGTGCACTAATTGCGAACCCTCTCGGGTTGATGACGACATCCTGCGGCAGATCAACGAGCGCACCTACAACACGTTGCGAACCCTCTCGGATTGATGACGACGGCGGCCGCGGATGCGTGCGCGGCTCCGGTACGGCGGTTGCGAACCCTCTCGCTGATGACGACCCGCGTCATGGGGTGACCCTCGAAGGTGAGGAACTGGTTGCGAACCCTTTCGGGTTGATGACGACCCACTGCCCCGGCGGCCTGACCGAGGACGAGCTTCTGTTGCGAACCCTCTTGGGCTGATGACGGCCACGGTAAAACGCCCGCCGCTCACTGTCGCGGTGTAGTTGTGAACCCTCTCGGGCCGATGACGGCGTTGGTCCCGGCCAACTCTCGCTCGAAGTCGCTCGTGTTGCGAACCCTCTCGGGCTGATAGCGACACGAGGTGAACCGCCCGGAAGCCGAAATTGGATCGCGTTGCGAAACCTATTGGGTTGATAACGGCAGTGCCCGGTGAGCAGCGAGGAGACCACCAGATGAGGTTGCGAACCCTCTCAGGCTGATGACGACCAGTTGCGGCAGCGTAGCTCGGGTGGCGTCGTCCACGTTGCGATCCGTCTCGGGCTGATGACGACTGTTCATGGATTACAAACTCATGGGCCGTTGGTCGCTGTTGCGAACCCTCGTGGGCTGATGACGGCGCGGAGCGACCGTGACCCTCATACTGTGCGGGCGCGGGTTGCGAGCCCTCGTGGGCTGATGACGGCCGACAACCGGCCTCCGGCACCGCGCATGCACCTCTTGTTTCGAACCCTCTCGGGCTGATGACGACGGTGGAGGTCACACCGCCCGTCCACCACCACTAGGGTCCGTCTTCAAACAGATCTCGCCCAGAGCAGGAACGACGCGAGTGTGACCGCCGCTTCGTAGGAGGTCGCGGTCTTTTCGTATCTGGTGGCGATGCCGCGGAAGCCCTTGAGCCGGTTGAAACAGCGTTCGATCATGTTGCGTTGGCGGTAGGTCTCTCGGTCGAATCCTGGTGGTCTGCCGCCGCTGCGGCCTCGGTTGCGCCGGTGTCGTTGCTGGTCGATCTTCTCTGGGATGGTGTGTGCGATGCCGCGTTTACGCAGGTAGGCGCGGAAACCCCGGGAACTGTAGGCCTTGTCTGCGATGACCCCTTCGGGCCGGCAACGTGGTCGTCCTGGTCCTGTGCGTGGGACTCGGATGCGTTCCAGGAGTGGGCGTGCGCAGATGCTGTCGTGGCGTTGCCCCGGGGTCAGCAGGATCGCGAGCGGGCGGCCCTTGCCGTCACAGGCGAGGTGAACCTTGGTGGTCAGTCCTCCGCGGGATCGGCCGAGGGCGTGATCGTCCGGTTCGTCCGGTCGGTGCTGCCCCCTTTTCGTCCCGTCGCGGCGGCGTGCTGGTGGGCGCGGACGATGGTCGAGTCGATCAGCACCAGCCAGTTGATGTCACCGACCGCATCCGCCTCGGCCTGGATCTGCTGGAGAGCTCGGGTGAACACGCCGTCCAGGGCGTAGCGGCGAAAGCGCGTATAAACAGTCTTCCACGGCCCGTATGGTTCGGGCAGGTCACGCCAGGAGATCCCGGTCCGTATCTTGTAGACCATCCCGTTGATGACCCTCCGGTCTGACACGCGCGGCCGTCCCGTCACTGCCCGCGGTATCAGCGGAGCAAGTAATTCCCACTCACGATCGGTGAGTTCATGGCGATGTATCACTCCGCCATGATCCACCAACCGGTGATCTTCGAAGACGAAACTCGCGTGCCCTGCTCGCACGAGTAAGTCACTCGCCGATGACGGGCCACGACCCTTTGCCGAGCGGCAGCATGTGTGAAGGCCACTCCGCGGCCCGCATACCCACTCCCCGCCCGTGCCCGGCTGATGCAGGAACTGCCCGGGGGCGACGCGAAAGCGTGACAGACGTCCACGCAGCGACAGCCGACTATCGGCTGGGCAGCAGCCTCACGAATCTTGCTCTATGACTTCGGCAGAAGCCCACGGGGAGTCGAGCAGGAAGCTCCTTCTCGCCTCTTCGGCCTGCTCGGTGTCTGCATAGCCGCGCAGACTGCGGGGGCGGTACGTCTCGCCGTGCTCCGTTACTTCGATCTGATACATATCTCCCACTTTGGGATAGATGGCTACCACAGACGGCCACCGTCGTTCCCAATAGGATGAGCCGCAAGGTGATCGCTGGCAATATGTCGCCTCGCTCACGATCACTCTGCACCGGGCGCAAGTCCGGCCTACGCCCGCTCGGCAAAGGGCTCTGGAACGGCTGGGACCCGCTGACTATGGGCGAGATCTGTTTGAAGACGGACCCTAGTTGTGACCCCTCGTGGGCTGATGTCGACCGCTCGCTGACCACGCACGTCATCGCCACCGGCGCGTTGCGAATCCTCATGGGCTGATGACGGCTCCCGCTGTGTCGGTGGAGGCTGCGGCAGCGTTGTGACCCCTCTCGGGCTGATGCCCCCGGGACCCGGCGCCGTTCTGGTGCCGGTGGGGTGACGGGATATCGTGCCGGGACTGGATCCACATGTCGCGAACCCTCTCGGACTGATGACGACGTGGACGGGACCGGCCGGCGCGACCATGCAGTGGAAGTTACGAACCCTCGTGGGCTGATGACGGCCTCGTCGTCGGCATCCCCTACACCCCCAACCTGGTCGCGTTGCGACCCCTCTCGGGCTGATGACGACTGGGCTGGTCCCCCTGGACCAGGTCCTGAAGCCGTAGTTGCGAACTCTCTCGGGCTGATGATGACGGCGTTGTGCTGCCCACCGCCCTCCAGGGCGAGAAGGGATTGCGAACCTTCTTGGCTGATGACGGCCGGACTTCACCTTCGCCGAGCAGCAGGAGCTGATCAAGTTGCGAACCCTCCTGGGCTGATCGACCCAGCGGCCCCGTCGGCGTGTCGCGGGCCGTGCACGCGTCGCCAGCCCTCTTGGGCTGCTGACGAAGTCATCGGCGCCTCGCCCTCGCTGGGCATCGGTACGTTGCCAACCCTCTCGGGCTGATGACGACCCGGATGGAAGGCGGCGGCGCCCCACGGCGCGTGATGTTGTGAACTCTCTCGGGCTGATGACGACACCTCCTGCGTCAGCGGAACCGACAGCGTCTGCTTGTTGCGACCCCTCGTGGGCTGATCTCGATCGCTCGCTGACCACGTACGTCATCGCCACCGGCGCGTTGCGAACTCTCATGGGCTGATGACGGCTCCCGCCGTGTCTGTGTCGGTGGAGGCTGCGGCAGCGTTGTGAACCCTCTCGGTCGATGACGGCCCGGCGGCCCGCGGTGGTGATGCCGAAGGCGAGCATGTTGTGAACCCTCGCGAGCTGATGACGGCCTCGTGGAACCACTCCAGGTGCAGCTGGGTGTATGTGTTGCGAACCCTCTCGGGCTGATGACGACCCTGCTCCTGGTGTGCACGACGTGCAACTCCTGGTTGTTGCAAACCCTCTCGGGCTGATGACGACTGGAAGCGCTGGCCGAGACGGTGACCGCCTACGTGCCCGTGTTGCGAACCCTCTCGGGCTGATGACGACCGTCGACGTCGACCCGGCCGCGGTGAACGTGACCACGTTGCGAACCCTCTCGGGCTGATGACGACGTCTCCATCCACAGTGGTCGGCGGCATCCCGGGCACGTTGCGAACCCTCTCGGGCTGATGACGACCGGTTGCCGCCCATCTGTGGCAGGCCCGGCAGTTCCTGTTGCGAACCCTCTCGGGCTGATGACGACACCGGGGGATGTTCAGGGGAGGCTCCCGCAGGGAGGGTTGCGAACCCTCTCGGGCTGATGACGACGCCCCAACTGACCAGCCCACGCCCCGGAGTCGATATGTTGCGAACCCTCTCGGGCTGATGACGACCCGAGCGTAAAGTCCCAGGCGACAGCAGCGTATGGCTTGGTTCATGTGGTCCTTTCGCAGCCGCTGTCCAGTGATGTATCCACGCAGGTCAGATGATGTCGTCTGGGCCTCCGAGTGCTACGCCCAGAGTGGAGGTCTCGATCATGTGGGGTGAGTGGGTCGTATAGGTGATGATGCTGTCGTGGGTGGGGTCGATTGCCGAGTTCAGGGCGTGGATGAGGGCGCGGTATTGGGCGGTGGAGAGTTCGCCGTGGAAGACGCTGCGCTGGGTCCAGTGGAGGTATTGGCGGCAGGTCTTGAGGACTTGTGGGTTGCGTTCGGCTGCGGTGTCGTAGACGAGGATGACGAAGATGGCTTTTCACCACCATGGCCGGAAGGGCTTGTACGGGATGTCTTCAAGGCACAGGCGGACGATCTTGAGAGCTTCGAGGTGGATGAGTTCGTCGTAGCTGACCTGGCGTTTCAAGGTGCGGTGGTGGATGGTCGTCGCGAGTTCTTCTTTGACGAGGGCTGCGATTTTCTTGCGGCCGTTCTTGCTGAGGGCTGCTCGGCCGACATCGGTTTCGAAGTCGCTGGGTTTGAGGTGTTTTTGGGCGGCGGTGCGTTTGAGCAGGCGTTCGGCGAAGAGGGGTTTGAAGGGCTCGGCTAGGTCGAGGGCGAGGGTGTTGCGTCGGCGGTCGGTGTCGGCGTGCAGGAAGCCGATGGCCGGGTGCAGTGGGGTGCTGCGCAGGGCGGTGAGTACGCGGGCGTAGACCAGGGCGTTGAGGTAGCTGACGAAGGCGTTGCCGGCGTTCGTCGGCGGGCGCCTGGTCCGCCCGTTCATGCGGAGCCATGCGGGGAGTTGGGTGTCGAGGACGGCCCAGGCGGTGCGCCGGAAGTTGCCTTCCTCGCCCATGAGGGCGTCGGTGGTGGCACAGCCTGGCAGTGCTGTGCGGAGGGATTCGAGTGCTGGGTCGAGCAGGTCGGTGTCCAGTGCCCAGCGGAGGTTCTCGGCGGCGGCCAGCACGAGTGCCCGGCCGATCGCCAGCCGCTGGTGTGGGTCGGCGGTGATATCCACCTGTCGGCGTACGACGGTGGCCGAGGCCATGGACTCGGCGGGGGCGAAGTGGCCTGCGTGGTTGCCGTAGTGGTCCAGGACGTGCAGGGTGACGCCGTGGCGGCTGAGCAGGGACAGGGCCGAGGTGTTGACGTCGACGTGGTCGAAGGCGATCAGATCGCGGATGTCCGTGATCGGAATGTGTACCGGGCTTCCGCCGGGGCGCTCGATGCGGACACTGTTGTCCTCGCGGCGGATGCGGCAGGGCTCGGTCAGCCAGTAGGTGCGGCCTACGGCGGGCATCAGGCTCCCCAGCAGTAGTCGTGGTAGGAGCATCCGCGGCACTTGCCACGAGCCAGGCGCTCGGGGGGCGCGGGGGCGGCGATGACAGCGCGGGCCTGCTCTTCGGTGCCCTCGGCCAGGGTGCGGGCGTCGTCGTCCCAGGGGACTTCGGTGGTACGGCGGATGAGCGGGTAGTGGACGATGCCGCCGCGTACGGCGATCCCGCGGCGTTCCAGCAGCAGGCAGTAGTGCCGTACTTGGGCGTCGTGGTCGGCCGATGCGGCGCGGGAGGATTTGGTCTCGTGGACGACGGCGCCGGCGGTGACCCAGTCGATACGGGCTTCACCGAGGTCGACGTCGCGGCGGCGGGTGAAGGAGGTCTCGGCGACGACCTCGCCGAAGGCGACCAGGTCGCTGCCGCTTTCGGGGCGGTAGCCGCGCATGTACAGCCACAACTGGCGGGGGCAGTGGCACAGGTACTTGATGTGGACACCACCCAGGGGTTCGTCGTTGCCGTCGTCGTAGCGATCTGGGCTGGGCGTCACAGGATGGTCTCCGGCTCACTCGGCGGGTGCAGCCCGGTGTCCTCGTCGTAGTCGCCGTCGATCAGGTGGACACCGAGTCGCTGGTCGTAGACGGCGTTGTAGGCGCGGAGTTGGCCGTAGCGCAGTGGGATGAGGGGCCCGGAGGCCAGCAGGGGGTCGCCTGTTCGGCCGCTGACCAGCTGGCGGTAGTCGTCGGTGTCGTCGCGGTGGAGGACTTCGACGGTGTCGAAGCGTTCACTCAGGGCGTGGGCGTACTCGCTGCGGTCGTGGAAGGGGTCGGTGAAGGTCAGGAACTGGCTGGTGAAGCCGTCTCGGGCCTCGCGGGCTGTGTGCGCCCAGTTCTTGCCCCATTCGGTGTCGTAGGCGAGTTCCAGGAGCCGGTTGATGTCCTGCTCGCTGAGGGTGTCCGCTCCTTCGGCGGCCAGGGTGGTCAGGGCGGACCATGCGGCCTGCACGGCGCCTTGCTGGTAGGGCCGGTGGCTCTTGGTGGCGTGGACGCGGAATTCGACCGGGCCGTCGGGGTGGAGGCCGCGGCGGTTGACCCGGCCGGCTCGCTGCGCCACGGCTTCGACGGGGGCGTTCTCCACCGCTCCGCGGTCGAAGTCGAGTTGCAGGGATACCTCGATGGCCTGGGTCGAGACCACCAGGCCCCCGCGGCGGTCGCTGTCACCGTCGGTCCGCTCGGGGTGACGGTGCAGCAGGTGGCGCTCGATACGGTCGCGGTCGCGGTTTTTGAACCGGGAGTGCAGCAGCAGGGCGGCGTGCGGGTCGCCGGGCTGGACGGCGCGGGCGTCGTCGGCGAGGGCGGCGAACAGGGCCTGCGCGGCGGCGACGGTGTTGGTGACGGCCAGCGCGCTGTGCCCGTCCTTCAGCCACTGTCGCAGGCGCTCGATACTGTCCGGCTCGGTGAGCGGCAGGTCGTCGAGGACGAGGCGGTGGCGGACGGGGGCCGTGCCCGGGGGTGCGTGCCGCTGGGTCACCGGCTGTTCGACGCTTTCATCGATCATGGCCAGCATGGGTGGGGCGAGGGTGGCCGACAGGACGGCGAACCGGCTGCCGAGGCGTTCCCACAGGCGCATGGCCGCGCACAGGCGGCCGAAGGTCTCCGGCTCGTAGGCGTGCAACTCGTCTAGGACGAAGAGGGCGTTGGCCTGTTCCAGCAGAACGGATGCGTAGGCGGGTCCGGCGACCGCGCCGATGAGGAGCTGGTGCGGGGTGGCGACACGGATCCGCTGGGCGAACAGCCGCATGGCCCCGGCCCGGGCGCGGGCCTTGCGCGCTTCGTCCACCGTCGGCGTGCTCCCGGCGGTCGTGGCGGGGGTGGCGCAGTCGTCGTGGAGCGCCTCGATGAGGAGGGTCTGGGCGACCGTGCCGTGCAGCAGTCCGATGTCGGCTGTGGTCTCTCCTGGTGCGGGGGCGAGGGTGTGTGCGAGGCGGCGGCGTGTGGCGTTGAGCGAGGCCCGGTAGGGCAGCGTCCACACCAGGCGGGGGCGGCCGGGCATCGTGGGAAGCTGGGCGGCGGCCCAGGCCAGGCCCGCTTCGGTCTTCCCGCTGCCGGTGGGTGCGGCGAGGACGAGGTGGCCGACGGTGCTTGCTGCGTCGCGCTGGTGGGGGTGCGGGGTGTAGGGGAGGCGGGCGAGGTAGTCGGTCAGCAGTGGCATGTGGATCTGGAGGGTGGTGTGGGCTGACCCGGCGTGGTCGGCGAGGGTGAGGGCGCCCTGGGCGAGCACGGCGAGCAAGCCGTGGTGGGGTTTGACCGGCTGCCGCCAGGCGGTGAGGACCTCCTCCAGAAGGGTCCGGGCGCGTGCGGCCAGGGTCGGCTCGCCGGCCACGACAGACGGCGGATCAAGGGTGAGGAACCCGGCGAGCCAGGCGAGGAACTCTCGGTGCAGTCCCCGCGGGACTTGCACCACCGGCGCCGTGGGGTGGGGTGTGAGGGTGAAGGCATCCTCCCAGCGGGTGTGCTGGTTGTACAGGCGCGACAGGCTTGCTTTGCCTCCGCCGAGCGAGGACGGTGCGTGCAAGGGGCGGTGGTGCGAGGCCACCAGGGTGGCAACGATCAGCCGGTCCGTGTCGCTCCATCCGGCCGCCGCGGCGAGGAGATCGACGTAGGCCAGGGAGAGGACCTCGTGCCGCTCACCCCACGGCTGGCCGCCCGCCTCCAACTGGCGTTGGAAGCCTTCCGCGATCTTGCCGGCGTCGTGCAGCAGGGCCGCCCGGCGGATCCGTGGCCAAAAGGCGGGGTCGGTGGCCAGGACGCCGGCGTGTGCGATGCGCCCTTCGATCTGAGCGACGGTCTCGTGCACTATGCGGGAATGGGCGGTCAGTCGTTCCGGGTCGTGACGCGGCCGGGACTTGGCCCTCACCTCGCTCAGACCGCGCCGCCGCGAGGCGGGACCGGTGGGTGTCACGGGCGCAGCAGCCATACGGCTTGGTCCTCCTTGCCGGAGCAGGACGAGTCCCGGTAGGCGCCGTGGACGGGACGACGCCCGGTTGTCTCGTCGCACCAGAGGTAATCGGCCCAGGTCGTGGTGAGCCGGTCGGCGGAGACGGTGGTGGCCATGCGGTAGACGTTGGCCGCGCCGACGCGGTGGCCGTCCAGGGGGGCCAGGGCGTGGTCGACGCTCGCCTTCTTGGTGGGTTCGAGCAGCACACGCGTCATGTCGGTGAGGTGGACAAGGTCCTGCGACCGGCCCAGGCGAAGCGGCCAGCGGGGTCGGCGCAGCGCCCGCGTAAGGCGGCTGCCGTCGGGATCCGGCAGCCAGAGTGTCAGGTGGAGGTGGGCGAGGAAGGGCCGGTCGCGGATCGTCATGCCGCCCTTGACGGCTGGCACTCTGCCGCCCGCAGCGGGTCTGGCTCCGTCCGCCGCGATGGGGTGGTACGTCTCGGTGTCCAGGCCCGCGCCCTCGGACCATGCCGCCAGACCCAGCACCACCGGCTCAGCCGGTGCGCCGGTGGCGGCCGCCAGCATCCCGCGCACCGTGGAGGGCGGCGGCACCGGCAGCCCTCTGGTCACGCCGGGAAACAGGGGATCGCGGAAGGACGCGACGGGTGCGTGGAACTGCACACGCCAGGCCGTCAGCGGCTCCGCTGGCGCCGTGGTCATTCGGCTGCGGGACGGGCCGGGTCCTCGAACCAGGAATCCAGCCGTCCCTCCCGCAGCTCACCGGCCAGGCCGCGCAGAATGGTCCGGGGGTGGTCGATCACGATCGTTCCGTCGGCCAGCTCCTGGGCGCACTGCTTCTCGAAGTCCGCACGGGCCTGGTCCCGAAAGCCCGGACGCCAGCCGATACGGACCGGTGCCTCCCACTCCCCTTCCCACGCCCTCAGTTCCTGCAGCAGGACATCACCGCGCAGCCTCACGCCTTCTCCGTCCCCGCCGTCCACGACATTGGCCAGCGGGTTGACGCCTCCCTTGAACGGCACCAGGACCAGCAGAGACGGCACCCGGTCGCCGTAGTGCAGCGCTTGCTTAGCACCACCGCTCAGCTGGGCCAGCGCCTCCAGCAACAGCGCCGCCCGCCGCCTACGCTCCTGAAGCGGCAGCCGCACCGCCGGCTGATCACGGAAGTGCGTTGTCGTGGCCCCGAGAGCTGCGGCCTCGGCGACCTGAAGCGCCTGCTCCTGGCTGAGGTAGTTCGCCCGGCCCACCCCATTGGCGACCGGCAGGGTGAACGTGCCGATCCTCGGCACATCCAGCAGGAGCGGAGCGGCCAGATCAGCCGTGTAGAACTCGTGACCGTGCAGCACCGGCTCGCTCACCCCACGGGCCATCACGCCCCAGTCCTCCGTCGGATACACCGGTTCGACTGACAGCAGCGTGCCCAGCATGAACGGGCTGTCCCGCAGCGTGGTCGCCGCGTCGTCCTTCTTCGCCCCCGTCCTCATATACCCGAACAGATCATCATCGGCGTAACGAACCGGGTCCGCCGTCGTGTTGGCCTTCTGGGCCTTGTTCTGCGCCTTGCCCACCCGGGTGACCGGAGACGGGATCGAACCGAGCTCGACCATGCCGTCACGTGTCCACCGGCGGGCGGCCTGCGCGGAGACATACGGGTAGACCTGCCCCCTGATCCGGGCGACCTTGACACGGGCCCGGGTCTCCTCGCCCTTGCCGTTGTTCGGGGCACCCGCCCGCACCGCGAGCACCACCGTGCCTGCCAAGTACGCCATCACACTGGTCCCATCTCGTAGTCGAAAGCCTCATCGAGCAACGGCCGGTTCTCCAACTCCTCCACCTGCCGCTGCTCTTCCAGGTCCGAAGACTTCTCACCGATCGCCACACCGCGCTGCTGGAGCATCACCGAAACCTGGGCGAACAGCAGCATCCGCTGCTCCCAGGCCCGCGGCCGGCGCTTGATCAACGGCTCCCAGCTCTCCGGCCCCGCCAACTCGGTGCCACTGCCGTCCAGCAGCAGACGCGAGTACGCCTGCATCAGCAGTACCCCCAGCTTGTAATCGCTCAAAGCCGCATTGCGGTACTCGGCGTAGCGCCCACGCGGACTGCTGCCGCGCTCGATCCAGTCGGCAATCAGTGCCGCCACCGCGGCCAGACCCGTCGTATCCATTCCAAGAACCTCCTCGGCGTAGACCGCCGCCAGCCCTGCCAGTGCCTCACGCTCATCCAGACCCCAGGCGCGGTCGGAGTCCTGAAGCAGCTCGAACAACTCCCGCAGCATCGACCGGCTCCGGCCGTCCTCGGCCTCGAACAACAGCCGAGCCGCCTCCGCTGAGCCGCCCGCCGTCACCCGGCCCTGTGCATCGCGGCGTGTCAAAGCCCTCGCGAACAGATGCCAGCCGCGCCGCAGGGGCGCGTTGCCGTCCACCCTCGCCAGGAACACCGGCACCGCACGCCGGGTGTGCGTCACCCTTAGCCAAGCCGCTTGGTTGTCGTTCTTGAACGACCACAACGTGGTGGCAGACAAGTCCGCGCCGGCATCCCGCAACGCCATCAACGCCACCAACTCCGGCCGGGCCCCCGCGGGCAGCCCGGTGAAACCGGCCTGCGTGATACGCCGGGCACGCTGCACGTTGCGCCGCGCGAACTCGCGTTCAGCCATCGCGCTCTCGCACGAGAGCACCGTCGCCGACCCCGCAGTGACCCACGAGCCGTACGGCAGAGCCCACATGGCGATCCTGCACCCCCGGCACACCGGCCATCCCCCGACTCCCGGCGGCAGCGTGTTCAGCGCGCTGCTGCTGTCGAACAGCGGAAGGTTGGATTTACCCCACACCGTCGCAGCGACCGCCCCGCAGAACGTGCACGGCAGGACAGCTGCGTCCGGCGCATCCGGCGCGAAGAGTCCCTCAACCTCGCCCCGGAGCATCACCGGGTCAGGCGGCCGCGTACTGCGCGTAGCCTTCGAGTTCGGATACAGCGCGTACAGGACCTTCCACCAGTCGTAGGCGCGAGTGTCCTTGGGCGCGTTTGCTGCCCGGCACAGATCGTCCACCATGCCCGACACCACGCTGTCCAGGTCCGAGACGGTGACCTGCTGTGGGGCCTCGCGCCCTGCCAGTACCGCCACGGCCCAGGCCCCGGCCCGCTGCAACGGATGCCCCGTCGCGCTCAGCGGTACGTCGACGGTCAACGGATCCACCCGAAGCCCTGGATCGTCTCCCAGCCCAGCCCCCAGGACTGCAATGCCTCCACCAGCCGGGCATCCGCATCGAGCTCGATGCGGACCTGGGCCCCGATCCGGGGTGCCCCGCCGACAACAAACCGCCGCCTGGGACCGGATTCCAGCACCCGTAGGCTGTGGGGAACCGGCAGGCCCAGCACGTCGGCCTTGTGCGCCAGATTGCGCTCCAGGCCCTCAACGTAGTGATCATCCCCGGGAAGCAGGTCCCGGCCCTCGTACTTGATCACGACAGGCGTAGCCGTCTCCAACTCCACCGGCCCGTCCCCAGCTGGCGGACTGACGTCCACGCTGAACCCACGGACCCGCAGCCGCGTCGCCCCCCACACGATCTCCTCCCGTCCGGCAAGCGCGGCCACCAGCACCGACGCAATCTCCGGCACAGGAGAGCCGAACCACACCGACCCATCAGCCGACGTGGTGTACACCCCCTTCTTACGCGGCGCACCAACGAACTGAGGCGTGGCAACACCCACCGGCTTAAGTCGATGTCCCCGCCACCCCTCATCGTGCAGCGACCGCGCTAAGGCCGCGTCTTTGCTCTCCAACAATCCGTACACCACGGCACGCGCAGGACGGTGCACGTCCTCCCACCGCAGACTCCTCGTATCCGGAATCACGTCCACCCTGACCCGCAACCCCGCCCCCTCCCGAACCACTGATCTTGGTTCACATCCCTTAACTAACCTGCCAGGCAATCTAGTTCCAAGCCCGCCGTCACATACCGTATTCAGATCATTCACCCCCAATGGAATCGATCATTGTGCTAACGGATCGCCGGCTACCGATCTATTCCAGCCAGCAGCCGACAACACCTGGACCACGGCAAACCTCAACACCCTCAGATCGCCGCCCGTCGCCTTCAGTAGTCTGACAACACCCGAACTCGCCACGCAAAACGTTCTGACCTGCACAGATGCATTACCGGCGGGCCGCTGCAGAATCCGGTTGCAGGGGGGAGAGGGCAGATGCCACAAGCAGGGGCTTTATCCTCGGGTCGTCATCAGCCCAAGAGGGTTCGGAACATGCCGGCCCCTCATCCCCTGAGGTCGGCGACGCTGTCGTCATCAGCCCAAGAGGGTTCGGAACTCTGGTACGACATGAGCGAGCTGGCCCTGAAACCCGGTCGTCATCAGCCCAAGAGGGTTCGGAACATGGCGTTCTGTCCGGCCAGGATCTGGTCCGAGAACGTCGCCATCAGCCCAAGAGGGCTCGGAACGTGTAGCGGTGGGTGAACTCCTCGGTGACGATGCCAAGGGTCATCAGCCCAAGAGGGCTCGGAACCCGTACTACCCCTACGCGCGGCGTAACGCGCCGCTCGTCGTCATCAGCCCAGGAGGGTTTGGAGCCCTTGCAGTTGGAGGGCCGGGCGGTGTCAAGCGCCTCTGTGACGGAGCACAGGATCAGACGAAGGCCGCTCGCCCGTCAGGCACTCAGATGATCAATTCCAAGGGATGCCTGCGGAGGGTGTGGGGTGGGCGGCGGCCGAAGCCACCGCGAGTCGGTCAGGCGGCGGGCTGCCGGCCCTGGTTGTCGAGGTGGCAGCGGGCGGTCAGGCGTCAGGGTCGACTTCGGGGTGCGTGAACCGCACGGGCTCGCCCTGCTGGTGGTGGCGACCACGAGCGCGCCGCTGGGCGTGTCAGCGGCCTCCGGGCTTGCGGTGCCCGGTTGGGGCGTGTCCCTGCTCTTTTCCCTGTCGGTCGTGGCGGGGCGGGGGTTCGTGCGGCGGCAGCAGCGGGCGACATCGGACCTCGTGGGGGCGCAGGGCAGTTGCGGGAGCTGGCCCTCGTCCGTTGCGGCGATCTCGGTCACGCGGCGGCCACGTCGCATTCGGTTCCGGCGGCAGGGGAGTGCTCGGCGCACGCCGAGCGCTGGGCAGCTCGCTGGCGAGGGCGGCAGAGAACGGGGGCGTGCTCGCTTTGAAAGTAGTTTCTTCCTGGGTAGTCCACCCATCCTCGTGAGAGTGGTCCTGTGTTGCAGAATGGACGGTCCGGGCTTGAGGGGGAACGATGGCGCTGGTCCACGTGCACGGAATCGCCAATCGTGGGGCAGAGGACGAACGGCGGGCGGCCTTGCGGGACAGCTGGTTTCGGCTCGCGTTGATGCCGGCGGCGGGTTGTCGGTCGCCCGAGGCGCCCATCCTGAATCCGCGCTGGGGCGCGCTGTTGCCGCCGCCAGCATGGAACTGGGCGAGCCTCCACGTCGACGGCGTCGAATCCCTGGGCGACGACGGTTCGGTGGTCGACGACTCGGTCGCGGAGATGGTCGACGGGGTCGTGGCGGCGGCGCCGGACGTCGCCGAAGGGCGCGTGCTGGTGACGGCCGCGCGGACGTCGCTGTTGTGGGCTGTGGAGTTGCTGGCGGCGTCGGTGGAGGCACGGTCGGCCGAGGAGCGGGATGCGACGGTGGCGTTCTGCGTGCGGGCCGTGGCCTATTGGGCGTGGAAGACCGGTGACGGTCGGCGCGGCGACGGCGTCGGGTTCTTTGCTTGGCTCGGCGAAGTCGAAGCCGACGTCGATTTTCTGGATCGCCTTGACGAGGAACTCGATGCCTGGCAGCACGAGTTGGAGGAGAGCGACGGGCAGAGCGACGTACCGGACGAGTGGGAAAGGTTCGGTAGTGTGCCCGTGCCCAGGCCCGCACGTGCGGCCGTGCGCCGGATCAACGCCGCTCTCGCGAAGACCGTGGCCGGCGGTGTGAAAGCGGTGAGTCGGCGCTTCACGCCGAAGGGCGCGTTGTTGTTCGCGGACGTCGCCGGATATCTCGCCGGGCGCGGCAGTGTCGAACGGCCAGGGCCGGTCGTGGAATTGGTGGGTAAGGCGCTGGACGATGCGGCCGGGGCAGCGCGGGCTTACGGCGATCCGCTGATCGTCGTGGCGCACAGCATGGGCGGCAACATTGTCCACGACATCCTCTCGTGCTACCGGCTCGATGTGCGTATCGATCTGCTGGTCACCGTGGGCACGCAGGTCGGCCTGTTCGAGGAGTTGAAGCTGTTCGCCGCGAGCGACCCGGACGTGCCGTCCCCGCAGGTCGCGAAGGTGCCGGCGCTGCCGAACGTGACGCGGTGGATCAACGTCGTGGACGTACGGGATCCGTTGGCGTTCGCGGCCGGGGCGGTGTTTGCCGGCGCCGAGGACCTGGTGTTCGACAGCGGGGCTCTGTTGCCGCACGGCGCGTATCTGACCTCGCCGGACTTCCATCGTCGGCTGGCTCGCCGGGTCGCCGATGGGGGCCGCTCGTGACCACGCTCAGGGATCTCGCCATCGATGGGCCAGCGTTGCACGCGTTCGTGATCGGTGTGGGCCGGTACGACTGGTTCAAGGGCGGCACACATCAGCGGCCCAGGGCCCGGCGCGACGACCACTGTCGCGGCTTCGCGCAGTTGACGGCGCCGCCCGCATCGGCGACGGCTATGTGCGAGGCCCTGCTTGGCCCGCTGGGGGCGCGCCCGGAGTTGCCACTGGGCAGCTTGGAGGTGCTGATCTCGGCGCAGGAGCCGGTCCGCCTGGAGGGCGACGACGGTTCGACAGAGATCGCGCCGGCCGTGATGCGCGAGGTGACGGCGGCGTTCGAGCGATGGTACGAGCGTTGCGACGGTCACGCGGACAACGTCGCGCTGTTCCACTTCTGCGGTCACGGCGTCCAGATCGGCCGGGGCCCGCACGGCTTGCTGCTGCAAGACACTGGCGAGAACCTCTTCTCGTACTTCGCGAACGCCGTCGACCTAGATCGCACGGTACAGGGCATGGAGGACAACGCCGCCGAGAAGCAGCTCTTCTTCGTCGACGCATGTCGCGGCATGCCCTCGTCGCTGGAAGACGCGGCCGGCCTCGACGCCACCGCGCTCAAGTCCCCGGCGCGTGACCCCCGAAGCCGGGATCGACTAGTGCTGCGGTCCACCGACGTCACCGCAGACGCGTACGCCCGCCTCAAGTCGCCTTCGCTGTTCACCCGCGCGGTGCTGAGGGCGCTGAGCATGCCGCGCGAGCCTCGGCAGGGCTCGCGGTGGGAGGTCACCACGGACACCATCGGGCCTTACGTCCGTCAGCTCACGGAGTGGCCGGGGCTGCGCGCGCCGGATGAGCCGCGCCAGGTGTGCGACTATTCCGGCAGCTCCACCAAGGGTGGCACCGTGTTCACGTTCGATGCATGCCCGCCGGTGCCGTTCCACTTCGACACGAATCCTGGTGACGCGCTCTCATCGGCCACGTGGACGCTGTCCGAGCGCGTCGGCGGGCATCCCATCCAGCGGCGTGATCCCGGCCCCGATCCGTGGCGGGGCGAAGGGCCCAGTGGCCCGGCCCGGGTCGATGCCGACTTCGTCAACGGTCGGTTCACTGCGACCGGTTTCGACGTGTGGCTTTCCCCGCCGAGCCACGAAAGCACCCTCACCTTGGGGGAGTTGTGAGTTCCCGCTCGGAAGGGACCGCCGTGCTCGCTCCGACCGTGCCGGCCGCCAGCACAGGCACAGTCGTCGGCGCGGCGGAAATCCTGGACCGCCGCAACCATGTCCTGGACCGGTTTCCGCTGCGCGCCGACCAACCGCACACGGTGGAACTGCGCGTCGGCGACCGGTTCCTACTGCGCGGCTGGTCACCGTATATCCCGCTGCGTCGCACGCTCGTCACCGGCGGGGACCCCACGGCACATTTCGCGACGGACGCCACTGCGGAGACGCCCCCGTCGGACCGAGGGCGCCGCAGCACAAGTGGGTGGCTGTGCCTGTGGCAGGGGCCTCGAGGCGGCGTCGACGGGTGGGTGCCGTTGCCCCCCTCGGCCCTGCGTGACGCGGAGATGGACGCGCCGGCAGTCGTCCCGATCGGCACGGCCGAGCGTCCGCTCGCCGTCCAAGTGGGGGGCGGAAAGCGCGCGCCCGCCTGCACGCTGGTGCTGCCCGGCCTGCCCGTGACCGTCGATCCGGTCGAGGGTCTGGCCGGCACCCGTCTGGCACTGCGGCCAGTGGCTGACTCCGGCTACACCCTGCTGGAGGCCCTGCGCCGCGGCGAGTCCCTGTGGGCCGGAACCGTCGCGCAGGCGTGGCGTGGGTCGCTGCAGGCCGCCCGGCCGCGGGTCGGCGAGTCCATGCTCTTCGACCTGGCGGTCGCATATCTGCGCTGCCGCCAAGGAGACGTCGACGGGGTCGACGAGTGGCTGTCCTTGCGCTCTGATCTGCGAGGGCCGCGGGCCGACACCGGTGACATTGCCGCGCTGTCGGCCTGGGTCGCGCGCCGCAGAGGCCGCCGCGGCTTGCACGAAGCGGTGTGGCGTGAAGCCCTCGAACACTGGGCGCTCCCCTTGACGGGCGAAGGGCTCGGCCTGCTGTACGAGGACCTGATCCGGCAGCCGGAGCCGAGCCGTCACATCGAGGAGCGCGTGATGCCGTTGATGGCCGCCGCACATCCCTCGGCCCTGCTCACGTACACGGCCCCGGAGCCCGGCGAGCCGAGAGTGACGGTACGCCAACGCGATCGATCCCCGCACGGACCGGTGCGGGGCTTCCGGCTGGCCCCGCAAGGCGGCTCCGGGGTCCACCTCACCTTGGACGGCGCACACACGCCCGCGGAGCTGTGGGAGCCGGCGATGGTCGCCGCCGCCCTGGAAGCACCGCATGGCAGGGAGTACCGGCTCGATGTTCGCTGTGGCCCCCGCCGCGTGGACCGCGACCTGCTGTGGGAGCTTGCCCGGCTCGTCGTGGACACCGGCGTGCACGACGGCGAGCTGCGGTTCCCGACACCCGACCATGTGGTCGTCCCGCTCACCGATGTCACCCGCCCGGCCCGCGACCGGCTCGCGCGGATCGTCGAGGAGTGGTGGTTCGGTGCCCGCCACGTCGGCTCCCTCACCCTCACCACCCCGACGGGCAGCGTACGCCTCGACCACGACTCCGGCGATGCCCCCGGTCCCCTCGCGCTTCCGGAACTGCTGCATGTCGACGAGAACTGACTCCCGGAGGTTCCGCGCACCGACGAAGGCCAAAAGGACCGACCCAAGCCGACGGTTCGACCGCGGCGGCCAGATTCAGCGGGCAATGTTGCCTGGCGGCCTGCGCCGCCGGGAACTGTCCCGTGCGACCCGGCGGACGGTCTGGTGGTCCATGTGCAGGCGCCGACGATGGCGCTGATCGTCCAGACTGCGTCCACGAGACGGTGGACTCCCCTGGCGGTCTCGAAAAGCCAGGCAACACGGTGCTCCTCCGACTCCGCCCGGAACTCGACGTGGGGGTCAGCGACGTAGTCGCGTCACCCTTCCCGGTGCCCCTGGGCCATCAGCCGGTAGTAGACCGTCTTCCGCCGTTCGCCTCCGATGCGATCGCCGAGGTTGTGGCCGAGCAGGTAGTGCGCCAGAAGAACGCTTCCCGCGGTGACGGTGGCCTGCACCGGGGCACCCAGCTCGATGGGCGGGTATGGACCGGGCGCCATCTCCTGAAGGCGCAATGCGGCGGGTCCGCGTTCGGCCAGGAACGCTATGAGCGGCAGTTCGGACCACCAGCGAAGGCGGCCGCGGCGAGCCGCGGCATCCCGCGCGGTGGCGGTGATCGTCACGCGGGCGTGTCTCCTGGTTCCCCGAAGACCGTGGGTCGATGGTCATGACGGGGGTGCAGCTGTCGCCGCCGCACCGCAAGTCATGCTGACACCGAACATGTCGCTTGCTGAATATATCGGTAACAGAGGAGACTTGGCTTCGGGCCACTGCACAGACGCTTTTCCGTCGTGCTCTTGCTGTTGGCCTCGCCGTCCGTCTAGAAGAGGACCCGGGTCGGGGCTGCGGAGCCGATCTCGCGGTAGTGACGGATGACCGCGTCCATCGCCCGGGGTTGACCCTCCAGTCCCTGCTCGACGCTCGCCATCCAGATCCCTTGCCACCGGGCGGTTCAAGAGCCGTTGCCGGGCGGATCGCGTCATGGATCACGATGTGGGCATGACTGAGGCAAGTCACGTTATCTGGAACTACTCTGACGTTCCGTTGACAGGCGATGAAACCGGGGGGACCTGTGGCCGAGACAGTGTCGATCGATCTGGGCGATGGCACGACAGTGTCAGCTGAGGTCATCGGTGAACTGCAGTTCCAGCAGCCCAAAGGTGGCGACGGGGATGAGTACGGGGATGTGAGATTCGGGGCTGGGCAGCGAGCTGCCCAGCTGGGGTCGGCCGTTGCCCTGACCTTGGACCAAGTACGCAGCACTGTTCAGGGAGTCGGGCGATGGGCTGCTGACACCGTCGCTCAGGGAGCAGCTGGGTCGCCGGACGCCTTCGAGGTTGAGTTCGGTCTCAAGCTCGCAGTGAAATCGGGTCAGCTCCTGGGAGTCATCGCCGAGGCCGGCAGCGAAGCAGGACTGACGGTTCGGCTCTCCTGGGACCTGGCGGCCCGGAGGGAGAGCGCCAATAGCCCCGTTTCGACCGCTCCGTCGATGAGCGGGGCGGACACCGAGTGAACTCGGCAACACCCGGTCTACAGGACCGCATGAGAGACCACCGGAGCGCGGTCTGGATCAACGTCGCGGGCGAGTTTCGCGGCAGCGGTTTCCTGGTGTCGCCCGGATTGGTCGTCACAGCCGCTCATGTCGTGGTCGACGGCGCCGGCCCCGCCGCCAAGGTGACCGTCCATCACTCATCGGGTTCGTGCTCGATCGCGGCACAGGACATTCGCGCCGAGCCGAGCACTGGCGACGGTGGCCGTTTCCACCCGTATCCGGACCTCGCCGTGCTCCCCGTGCACCCCTGGGAGGGACAGCATGTGGCAAAACTGGCCACGACTGAGGCGGAACGGGGCATGGAACTAACGGCCCTGGGCTACTCGACTTACACACCTTCCCCGGGGGTCCAGCCCGATACTCTCGCGCTTCGTGTCGCCGGTCGCTCCGGAGATTTCGTCAAGGTGCTCGGAGATGGGGTGCGCGAGGGCCTCAGCGGGAGCATGTTGTCGGGCGCCGACGGGCTCGTGTACGGAGTACTCAAGGGCAGCCGTTCGTATCGCGATCACCAAGGCGGCTGGTTTGTTCCCGTTTCAGCTCTCAGCGCCTTCTTGAGGGCAGGGACCTCTCCCGCTCCTGTGATGGTCGAGGCTCCGTCGCCGCCCAGCGACCATGAGCTCGTCGAGGCCCTGATGGCGTTCCCATCAATGTCGCGCCTCAACAGCCGACACGACCTGCTGGACAAGATGGGTGATCATCTTAGACTGCCGTACTCCTTCGAGGTGGACGAGCGCGCAGACCGAAGGGATCACCTTCTTCGTCTGATTAGTCGTTGCCGCCACTACCGCGATACTGCAGCCGCCTTTCGCGCGCTGTACACGGCGATGGAAGAACTGGTTCCTTACGACGGCGCCCTGGACAGACTCCGCGTGCTCATCGGGCTGACCGTAGGAGGCTGGGAGGGTGAGGCGGGAGAGTGAGTAGAAAGGTACGCGGACATCTCTTTCGTTTCTGGCGCGGCAATAAAAGCGCAGCCGCCGACTGCGGGGTCCACTCGGGAGGGATGCCGCCCGACGCCCCCTGGCCACAGGACGCAAATGGTCTGCTGCTGGACGTGTTGCTGAGCTTCCACAAGATGTCGCGCCTCGAATTCCGCCAGAGTGTGTTGGAGGAGATGGGGCAGAGTCCGCTGTGCCAGCGGGTGGACCGTGACGTCCGTGAGGACGCCGAGCCTCGGGCCCATGCGAAGGCGATACTGCGCACCATCGCGTCCCGCGCCGATCCGTACGGAGCTCTGGAGGCATTGCGCGGTGCGCTGCGCACACAAGCACCCGATGACGGAGCGCTGCCCTGGCTGGAATTGGCTGTCCTCAGCCTGACGCGCCCCATGCCACCGCTCACTTCTCAGGACCTGCTGAGGGTGATCGGAGCCGTTCGCGGCATGTCCTCCTTCCCGCATCCGATGGACCTGTCGCAGTACCTGATCGACAGCGGCAAGGGTCAAGCCCTCTTCACCGGCCGGGAGACCCTGCCACAGATACTGGTCCGCCTCACCGATCGCCGTGACCCGGACCCTCGTCCGCTGCTGCGCTTCCTCCGGGCCTTCAGCACAGACAAAGACGCTCCCCGACACGCTGAGCTCGCCGTTCTGCGCGAAATCATCAGCCGGTGGGACGACTCGGTCAGCGGAACGACCGCAGACACTGCCACCGTCGACGAAGCCACGCGGCTGATCGTTCAGATCAGGCTGGAGGCCGAGGATCCTCCGCACGTGAGCGACGGCCGATACAGCCTCCATGGCGCCTGCTACCGACAGCCGCTGGCCGGAGGCCCGTTGACACGCGTGGGGACGTTCGGTCCCTCTGAGCCACTGGCCAAGAGCGTTCTGATCGGGGAGGGCAGCGCCCAGCTGGCCGGCTGGTCGAAGCTGACGCGCGAGCTGCGCAGCGCCGACGATCACGCGGTCCGGCTCGAGTTCCTTCTGCCTGGCCCCCTGCTCGGCCACGCGGCCGAACTTTGGTCTCCCGGAGACACGAAGCGCCGCCTGGGACACCATCACCCCGTCGTGGTGCGTTCGTTGGAGCGGTACAAAGACGCCTGGCTGGCCCCCGAACCCTGGCGCAAGCGCTGGAGCCACCTGCAGAACAGCGATCTGGCTGACGACGTTCTCAGCGAGATCACCTGGCCTACGCTCAGCGCCGGGCAGGCGCCGGCCTTGGCACAGTGGCTCGACGCGGAGCCGACAATCGCCTGCCTGGGACTCGACGTCCCCTACGACGCCCTGGTCCCGGAGCTGCGGGACGCGGTCGACGATGCCATGTTCACGGACGGTGTCCCGGTGCTTTTGTGGCGGCGCAACCATGGCGATCGGTCCGAACTGGTCGAGGCGCTTCGTGCACACGCCTCCCGCTGTCTGACGGAACTCCCGCAGATTGTGCACCGTTGCCGCAGACACGGACGGAACGCGGCCGCAGAGGATGTGCCGAACAACATCACCTTGTTATGGGAGGACCCCTCCTGCGTGGATCCGGACCAGGACAGCCTTTACGTAGGCACGACATGACGACAGGTCGGACGGCGGCGAGCGGAGGGACGGCAGGTATGACCGAAGACTGGTGGATCTACAAGGGCACAGGGGTGCCGCATCCCGGGATTACCCGCTTGCCTCCGGCACCGGCGTGGCGGGCCTTTGTCGACGACGAGATCGCTTCCGCCGATCATCTCCCCGTACCACCCAGGGAGACGGCCAGTGGCAGAACGACCCGCAGACTCGGGCGCGTCCGTCAGGCGGCGGCCTACCAGGCAGACGAGAAGGAAGTACAACGGGTCAACCTGGCGCTACATCTCCGACGCCCGCTACTGATCACCGGGAAGCCGGGGGTTGGCAAGTCCACGCTGGCGTATGCGGTGGCCCACGAGCTGAACCTCGGCCCCGTGCTGCGTTGGCCGATCACCAGCCGTTCCATGCTTCGCGAGGGCCTGTACGCGTACGACGCCATCGGCCGACTCCACGATGCAGGGATCGGCAGCGGGACCATGTCTTACAACAGTCCTGATGCTGGCCGAGCCCCCGGTAAAGAGCCCGACATCGGCCGGTATCTGCGCCTGGGCCCCCTCGGCACGGCACTGCTGCCTTGGCGGTACCCACGCGTGCTGCTGATCGACGAGATCGACAAGAGTGACATCGACCTTCCGAACGACCTGCTGAACGTCTTCGAGGAAGGGGAGTTCGACATCCCCGAGCTCTCCAGGCTTGGGCGGCACACGCAAGAGGTGATGACCGCCGACCCTGACCGGACGGCCACCGTGCGGGACGGTGTCGTACGGTGCGCCCAGTTCCCGTTCGTAGTCCTCACGAGCAACGCCGAACGCGAGTTTCCCACTCCGTTCCTACGGCGCTGCGTCCGCCTGGAAATCCAACCGCCGGATGAGAACCGACTCGCCGCGATGGTCGCAGCCCATCTCGGCGAAGAGGTCGGCAATGGCGCCGTAAGAGCCGAGTTGATCGCGCAGTTCGCACGCAAACGCCGGGACGGCGCGGAATTGGCCAACGACCAGCTGCTCAACGCCCTGCTCATGGCCGAAGGCGGCCTGTGGACCGACCAGGAAGACCGCCGCGTCATCCAAGACGTACTGCTACGCCCGCTCAACGAAAGCTGAGTACACGTGGCCGGACAGACGCCATCAAGAGCAGGGTTGCGTGAGGCACTCGCCGAGCTCCTCGCCACCGCCGATGGAAGGCTGCATCCCGAGGATCTTGCTGATGTCCTGTGGGTGTCCCAGCTGGCCGGGCTCTCGCCGCTGCCGACGGACTCACCCGCAAGGAGGCCGGCTTCCGCGAGGCAGCCGAGTCCGACCAACAGCACGCCCCGCTCAGGCGACGCGACTGCTCTGGAGACGGAGCTGCCGCACGCCATTCCGTCGGACGGCGGCCCACCCGAGAGCCGCCCGAAAGACGAGAAGCAGCCCGGCGAACCTCACGTCAGCCTCCATGCCCTCGCTGAGTATGGCCCCGCGACGTCGGACGTCGGCCCTGCCCAGATCGTCCAAGTGGCCCGGCCCTCGGCCCTACCCGACTCACTGGCTCTGGCCCGGGCGTTGCGTCCACTGCGCCAGTTCGTCGATTCCATTGGGGCTCCCGAACTCGACGAGGAGGCCACCGCTCAGGCCACCAGCGAGGCCCGGCGGCTACTGCCAGTCTGGCGGCCGTCCGGTGAGCCACGTTTCTCCGTCGACCTGTTGGTGGACACTGGCGCGACAATGGCAGTCTGGCACCGACTGGCCAGTGAGTTGTACACGATGCTGGAGCGCCACAGCGCCTTCGCCGACGTGCGGTGCTGGGCCATGGACACCGACCATCCGGTACCCCGTATCGCGCCCTTCCGCCGCAGACCACCTTTCGCCACACCCCCGCCAACGCCGAAGCGGGCCTGGCACCGCGCGTTGGAGGACGACACCGGCCGACGGGTCCTCCTCGTCCTCACCGACGGCGTCGGACCCGCCTGGTACGGCAGGGAACTGACTGCTTTTCTCACCCGAACGTCCGCCAAGCGCCCAGCCGCGGCACTACAGGTGCTGCCTCAACGGCTGTGGCACCGTACGGCATTGCGCACGGCTTCCGTCGAGGTATCCGCGGCCGACCCGAACCGCCCGATCCCCGCATTCCGATCCACTGCGGCGCTGCCCGGCATTCCGCGGGGGGCACGCGGCGCGCTTGATCGCGCTGCCGTTCGCTGGCTTCCCGTCATGGAGGCCAAAGGCACTTGGCTCGCACCCTGGGCCGAGCTGACAGCTGGGCGCAGCTCCGGCTGGACGCCGATGCTGGCCGCGCCCCTGGAGGGTGTGCCCCGCCCCCAGCAGCCTGCCCGCGCCGGGGAGCAGTCCGATAGTCCCGCGGAGCAGGTGACGCGATTCCGGAACGGCAGCTCACCCAACGCCTATCGCCTCGCCTGCTACCTCTCTGCGGCACCGCTGAGCCTGCCCGTGATGCGGCTGGTACAGCAGACCATGATGCCGGAGTCCGGGCAGACCGACCTGGCGGAGTTGTTCCTCTCGGGGCTGATCGAGCGCCGCGGCACCCCAGAGCCAGGTGGAGACCCCGACGATATCGTCTATGACTTCCGCAGCGGAGTGCGGGAGGATCTGCTCACCGAGCTGACTCGCGGCGAGTCCATGCACGTACTCGATCAGGTGGTCGCCAAAGTCTCCAACCGTGTGGCCGCGACGTTCGGCGGCGTCGTCGACTTCCGCGCGCTGGCCGCGCTGGCCGGGACCCCCGGGAACGCGGCATCGGGACGACGACTTCCCGAACGGAGCCTGCCTTTCGCAGAAGTGGCTGTGTCCGTACTCAGAGGAGCCGGAGGTCAATACGAGACCCTGGCCCGTCAGCTGGCCGAGGGGACTCAAGGGCACGCCCCTCACGACGGCGTCCGGCAGGCGGCTGCCGCTAGGCGCGTTGGTCTGATCTTCGTTCATGGGTTCTGGTCGGTCCCCACCGTGTGGGAGCCGTTCCAACGCCTGATAGCCCAGGACCCCGAACTGGACTTCGTGGCGCCGCTCCTGTTCGAGTACGAGACCTTCGCCCCGGCACTCAGGGCTCGTCGTCTATCACAGGTCAGCGACTTCGCTGAAGCGTTCAAGACCTTTCTAAGGACCGAAGCAGCTCCGTTCAGCGATCTCGTGCTGGTCTCGCACAGCTCGGGCGGTCTGGTGGTACAGCGCTACCTGGCGCAGGAGTTGACGGAGGGACGCGGCCTGGAACTACAGAAGATCCGCCGGATCGTCATGTTCGCTTGCCCGAGCAGCAGCGCGCAGGTCGAGCGGACCCGACTCCGGAGATGGTTGCGAAATCCGCTGGAGCGACAACTGCGCCTGCACGATGTCGAGATGGCCGTCGACCGGCGAATCCTTCTCGATCAAGTGATCCACGCCAACGAGACAGGACCATACTCGCTGCAGATCCCGATCCGGTCCTACACCGGTGAGTCCGACGACGTTGTCCCGGCCACCCCGGAGACCGCCGTTCTTGAAGGCGACCACATCACGATCATCCACCCCGATTCGCCGGCCCATACCTCGTACAGGGCGGTCAAGCGTGACCTGCTTGCCGTACGAGCTGATGCCGGGGCGAAAGCCCCTCGTGACATCCGACGCAGCGACGACGCGTCGATCACGGTCGAAGAGCGCCTTGCGGATCCCGTAGTAGCCATGGCGGCGCTTCCGCAATCCGGCGGGCGTAGCCTGCTCGCCCTGTACAGCCCGGATGGCACGGTGCGTCTCTGGGATCCCCTCAACCGCGCTCCAATCGGCAGCCTCATCAGGCTCAGAGCCCCCGGGACAGTTGCTCTGGCTTCTTTCCCCGGCGTGGACGGCGAGCCTCTTCTGGCCACAATCGACGGCGATGGGAATGTACAGATCTGGGACTGTACGAGCGGGACCCCCGTCGGCCGTTCGTACAGAGTGAGCGTCACGAGAGTCCTGGCAATGACTGCCTTCCCTGCCGATGACGGGCACCCAGTCCTCGCCACTTCCGACTATGACGGCACGGTGCAACTCTGGGCCGCCCTGGACGGCACCCCTCGCGGCCAGTTCACCTCCGCTCCTGCATTCCTGGGACGCGCCATGACCGCCTTCCCTTGGCAAGGCGGACGCAGCGTCCTGGCCACAGCCGACTACACGGGCCACGTCCGTTTCTGGAACCTGCGCGGCTCGCGTCGGCGGCGGCTCACACCCCCCACGGCTCTCGAAATTCAGCCCTCAGAGGTGCTGGCCATGGCCGCCTTCCCAGCCGGTCCTGATGGGGGTCACCGCCTGGCCACGGTCGGCTACGACGACATCGTGCGTCTATGGGACCTGCCGATCACTCCGGATACGGGCCTGGCCGCAGCCGACGCGTCGCCCATACTGCTGCGCAATCTGTCGCTGCAGGCCGCTGTGGGATTGCCCAAGGCCGTCCTCGAGGGATGCGTGGAAGCCACTGCCGTCCGCCGTAAGCTGGCCGAGGCCGACCCCGCCACCCACTTGCCCGAACTCGCCACCTCGCTGCACAATCTGTCGATCCGCTATGGGGCGGAAGGGCAATCCGAGGAAGCAGTATCGGCTGAGGAAGAGGCAACACAGATCCGTCGGGCCCTCGCATCCTCGCATCAGGCCGCCCACGAACCCGACCTCGTGCGCTCACTCCACAACCTGTCCGGCCGATACTTCTTGGCAGGACGCGAAACGGCGGCCCTGGCCGCGAGGCACGAGGCCATCGCTCTGTATCGCCGCCGCGCCAATCGTGGCGATGATGCTGCACTTCGGCCGACCGAGGAGCTGGCCCGCGACCTCGTGATACACGAACAGTCTCTCGCGACTGTGGAGCGGACACATGGACCCAGCGATCCCCTCACCGTCACGGCCCGAAGCAGCCTCGCCGCCATCTACCAAGAGGCCGGCGACGTAGCGCGCGCGGTCTTCCTGCTCGAGCAAGTCGTCACGGCCATAGAACGGACGCTGGGCGTCGACCATCCCCACACCATCGCGGCCCGAAACAACCTTGCCGCCGTCTACGAAGAGGACGGGAATTTGGTACGTGCGATCCCGCTGTACGAGGAGAACCTCGCGGCCTCGCAACGCGCGCTAGGCCGAGATCACCAGCTGACAAGAACAATTTATGAACGCCTTGCTGCAATCTCCGTCATCGAGAATGACGGTCTCAGGCGTTCTTGATCCCGCGGGCCTGAAGGTGTTGGGACTCCTTGGAAATGGTTCTGGCAGCGACCTCGTGAAATTCGAGGTCAGGACCTTGTGAGGATGCGGATTCTCAGGAGCTCGAAGGACGTTCGGCCGTACATCACCGCACCGCGGACATCTTGTGCCGAATCCTTGATCTCGCTGGTACCACCCGGGGCAGCACCGTGTCGTGTGAACGGCGGCGATTTGCTCCAGGTACTGCGCAAGAGAATTCCCCGTGGGGATCACGGTGTTGCGGCTGCGTGACCAGAGGGACGCCGCTTGCCCTCGACCCTACTCAGGCGGGCGGGCCGCCCTCAGTCTCACCGTACATTCGAACGTCTACCTGGGGAAAATGGCGCGCACATGGGGAATTACGCCGCCGCTCACATGCCGGACGCGGACACAGGTGCCTACACGAGATTCATGGAACGACTCACGGTCGGGGCTCCTCATTTGAACCGCACGGAGGAGATCCTCGACAGCCTTATCGCCAACAGCGGCTGATGATGTTGATGGACACAAGAGCCACGTCAGTGGCGTTGACGGTCCCTTCACCGAACCGGCGGGATGGTGATTGGGCAAGGGTGCCCGATGTTTCTGCCAGTCCATGCGCCGAGGGTCTCGCGCGCGCTGCGGGCGGTGAGTCGTGAGTGATGGAGCAGGTGCTTAGAAGGCGCCTGCTCTATCCACTGAGCTACGGGGGCTGACCTGTGAAAACGCAGCTTCCCAACGCTGTCCCCCGGGGCGCGGGGGACACATGGGGGAATCGTAGGTTCCTGTTCGCCGGGGGGACGCGTCCGTTCTCCGGCCGGGCCGTACGTAGGGTCTCACGAAATCTCCACGCCTCCGTAGCCTCTCGCGGAAACAATCCGGCACCTCTTCGGCGTTTATGATCTCCGAGCCGAGGAGGGGAAGGTGTCGGGCCTGAAGCTGTTCCGCACGGACACGGCGAATGGCGGCGTGACCGAGGTCGTGCCGCGTCTTGCTGAGGTCGAGGCCGATGTGCAGGGTCTCGTCGAGGCGCACATGGAGACGCTGCTGGGTGTCCGGTTCCTGGCGAGCGAGTACAGCACTGGGCCGGTCCACGGGGGTCGGATCGATTCGCTCGGGCTGGATGAGAACGGATCGCCGGTGATCGTAGAGTACAAGCGGGGTGTGGACGCGGGTGTCATCAACCAGGGTCTGTTCTACCTGGCGTGGCTGATGGACCACCGGGCAGAGTTCGAGCGTCTGGTCCGCGGCCGACTCGGGGTGACGGCCGCGTCCCAGGTGCTGTGGAGCGGCCCGCGCCTGATCTGTATCGCCGGCGACTTCACTCGCTACGACGTGCATGCCGTGCGCGAGCATCGGCGGTCGATCGACATGGTCCGCTACCGACTCTTCGGCAGCGACCTCCTCGGCCTTGAGAGCGTGGCGTCGGCTAGCGGCGGCATGCAGGCAGCCCGCCGGGTGCGCCGTCAGGCTGCCGCACGGACGGCGGCCGGCGCCGCAGGGGCGTCGATAGTGGAATTGGCGAGCGCTGTCGACGAGGTGCTGCTCAGTCTCGGAGACCGTGTGAACCGTGTGCCGCGCAAGCAGTACACAGCCTTCCAGAGGCTGCGGAACTTCGCCTGTGTGTGCCCACCTCAGAAGACCAAGCTCCTGGTGTACCTGAAGGTCGATCCGAAGGACGTCGACCTCGTTCCGGGCTTCACCCGTGACGTATCCGGGCTTGGCCACCATGGGACGGGTGATCTGGAGGTGCAGCTGCGTACGCCGAGGGACGTGGAGCGGGCGCAGGATCTGTTCCGGGCGAGCTACGCGGCGGCGTGATCGTCTGCCGTTGCCTGCCTCCTGACGGGCTGTGCTTGGTGTCGTGTCTGTGGTCGTAGGTGGAGCCTCTCGACGTGCGGGAAGGCGTGGCGGTGGACCACCGTGATGCTCTCTCTGGTCAGGATTCGGGCGACCTGGTCGGCCCCGTATGGCTCTTCGTGGTCGATCCGGGCCAGGACCATGGTGGTCTCGCCGAGGGGCTCGAACCCCCGCGCTGCCAGGACAGTGCGGGCGGGGTGGGTGTCGAAACGGACGTGGGCGTCGAGGGCGTGGTCGGGCATGAAGATGCGGGCTCGATTCGAGTCCGGGCCCCAGACATGCGGTGGGGCCCGGTGGTTGAGGTCAGCGGTGGGTTCGTACAGGAGTCGGCACCGCCGCTGGCGGGCTGGCCGCGCGGGGAGGTGGTGCGGGTCGTGCGTGCGGGGCACCGGGAGAACGAGACGGTGGTTCAGCGGCTGGGGTGATGGCGCGGCTCCAGCGGGTGCGCAGGGTGTGGAGGTCGGCGAGGGCGCGGCGGCTGCCGGTGATCAGCTGGTGGGGGGTGTTTGTGGGGTCGTCGGTGTAGGCGGTGATGCGCTCGGCGACGGCGTGGGCTCGGGCGAGGAGGGAGCGTTGGAGGATTTTCTCGCCCCAGTGTTCGGGGGAGGCTGCGGGGGTGGAGACCAGGGCGATGAGGTCGCGGGCGCAGAGGGTGTCGGTGAGCAGGCCGCGATGCTGGGCCTCGCCGAGGACGGTGATCGGGTCGACCATGTCGCCGCGGTGGACGAGGGCGGTGATGCACTGCCAGAGCGCGGCGTGCAGCGGCACGATGAAGTCCTCGGCCAGCAGCCACCGCATCTGCGGCACGTCCCTGGGGTAGGCGGTGGCGGTGGCCAGGAGGTTGCGTTCCTCTTCGAGTTCTTCGGCGCCGACGTGCTTGGGGAGGCGGGGCGGGTTCGGAGTGCGGGGCAGCGAACCGGGGTGCGGGGCGAACTGGCCGGCGAGGTCGTCCAGGACGCGGCCGAGGGTGTCGGCCTGTATGAGAACGTCGGCGGCCGGGCTGGGGCTGGCCGGGTCGGTGGAGGTGTGGGCGAGGCGTTCGGCGTGACGGCGCAGTAGGCGTCGGGCGTGATCGGTGCGGATCATCCGCGCGTATGCAGCAGCGTGAGCCGGGCGTGGGCAGACCTGGATGAGGGTGTGCAGGTAGGAAGGGTTGAGTCCGGGCGCCTGTGCGCGGGCGCGCTTGAGGACCTGGTTGAGCCAGGCGGTTTCCCCCAGGAGCGCAGCGCTGGGGCCCGGAGTTCGGGAGCGGGTCTGCTCCAGCATGGTGTGCATCCAGGCCGTGTCCCTGACCTGTGGGTCGGGGGCGGGCGGCGGGGTGCTGGCGATCGCGGTGAACAGGGTGGCGTGGTGGTAGCTGTCGAAGTGATCCGCGGAAAGTGTGCTGGTGTCGGCCAGACGTGCTGGTTCGAGGAGGAGGGCGCCGAGCAGGGCCTGCTCGGCGTAGTGGACCGGGCGCGGTGGTCGCGACAGGTCCAGTTCGTCGTCTTCTTCCGGAGCGGAGGTTGGGGGCATCAGGCGGTGAGGGTGAAGTCGTCGGGGTTGAACGGCTTGTCGAGAGGCAGGTGCGGGGCGAGCAGGTGTGCGGCCAGGCGGGGCGGGACGGCGTTGCCGATCTGGGAGAACTGCTGGCCCTTGTTGCCTTGCCACGGATAGCCCGGCGGGAAGGTCTGCAGAATGCCCGCCTCCTGGGCGGTGATCCTGATCGGGGGCGGTGCCGCATCCGCCTCGCCGCCCTCGGGTGTCCCTGCGGGCTCGGCGACCCAGGTGCACTCGTTCGCGCGGTGCCCGAAGAACAGCGTCCCGGCTGGCTCGGACAACGGCCTGACCGTGGCGTGGGCCTGGTTGTTACTGCGCAGCGACCACGCCCAGCGGCGCGCATCGGCCGGACCTTCGGGCGTCGAAGCCTTGGCTGTCCAGTCGTGGTGCGTGCCGTGGCGTTCGGCTTGGCCGGAGCGCTCTCGACGGGAAGCCGTGACGCTGGGGGGTACCCAGGTGCCTCGGTCGCGTGCGTCGGTGAGGGTCTTGCGCGACCCGGAGGGAAAGGGTTCGGGCCCACCGCCCGGTCCACCTCCGGCACACACGGTGGGCACCGGACCGTCGGTGCGGCCCCACCCGAGGGCCTCGGCCATCGACACCCAGCGTGTGCGCCCCGGCCCGAACAGCCCCTCAGGCTCCTCGACGTGGGCGTGGGTGGGCGGCGGCGGTGTGGCGGTGCGGATGCGGGAGGCGAGCAGGATCGCCCGCTTGCGGGTCTGGGGTACGCCGTAGTCGGCGGCGTTCAGGATTCCGGTCCATGCTGAGAAACCCCAGGTGCGCAGGACGGCCGCGTACTGCTTCCACAGGGGCAGGACGTCGGGGACTTCCTCCATGGCCACCCACTCGGGTTCACCCACTGTGTTGAGTGCGTACAGGTAGCGCATCGGCTCGGCGGCCAGCAGTGAGCGCGCGTCCGCACAGGCCGCGAGGAGTTGTTCGCGGGTGTCGTGTCCGGCGGCGAGGTCGGCGACGGCCTGGTGGACGAGTGGCTGGTCGACCAGGCCGAGCCGCTTGCCGGCCATGCTCCATGCCTGGCACGGAGGGGAGGCGATCAGCCCGGTCACCCGTCCGGAGAAGATCCGGACGGGGTAGGAGGCGACATCGGTGCGGATCGTCAACTGGCCCGCCTGAGCACGGGTTTTGCAGGCCCACTCGTCCCATTCCAGGCCCACATCGCGCGCACCGAGGACAGTGAGGGCGTGGCTCCAGCCGCCGGGGCCGGCGAACAGATCGAGAACGATCCGTCTCACGTGGCGAGCCCGAAGTCGTCCTGGACCGGCCTTGTTTCGGCTCTACGGCAGGCCCACGGCGAGCAGTCGCCGACCACTCCGCTTTCCAACTCCTCCGGATCGGCTTCGTGGTCGTTGAGTTCCTGCTGGTGGGTGGCCCACTTGGCGGCAGTGACGTGGTCGATGGGTGCCTGGTCGAGGCGGACGCGGGCGTGCTGCAGGAACGCCTGCCCGAGCAGCCGGTTCCCGGACGCGTTCGCGCGGGCGTTGCCCTGAGGGATCGCCGCGTCAAAGGCGCCGGCATCGGCCCATGCCTCCGGGCTTGTTGCGGTGGACTGAATGCCAGCGCCCAGCGAAATGCGTATATAGGTCGGGGAGGTATGAATCAGGAATTCCTTGCGTAGACGAGGCGGCGGTCACGCGGCGACAGGGGAGCGAGCGGCGCTGTCAGCGGCGTGTGCGGGAGGCGCTGACCGTGGTACTGGCGGCAGCGGGGGCGGCTACCGGCCTGGTGAGGGGAAATTGGGAGGTGATGGCGGTGCTGAGCGCGGAGATTCCGAGGGGGGTGAGCCGTGCGCGGTCGCGTGACGGTCCGCCCGTGAAGAAGGGGGCTGCGGACGCGGGCTCGTGGATGATCAGGCCCTGGGTTTCCAGTTGGCCCAGCATCTTGGCGTCCACGGACGTTCCGTGGTGGTAGACGAACTGGTTTCCGTTGCGTTGGGTGGTGGCGATGTGGCCGCGGCCGACTTCGAGCAGTGCATCGCGATGGTCGACGGTCATGCCGGGCACGGTGGTGTGGCTGTGGGACCTGCTTGGCAGTCTGCGGGCGATGACCATGGCGGAGTCGATGATGGTCAGGGGTGCGAGCGCGGTGAGTTCGCGGGCCAGCTGTATGTACCAACGGGCTCCGTGCCGGGGGTTCAGCCGCTGGTGCTGTGCACCGTCCGGAGGCAGGACGTGCTGCGCGGCGGTGAGGTAATGAGTGGCACCAGCGGTCAGGTGGGCGAGTTGTTTCAGCCGCACGACGGCGCTCTTGATCGATTCGATGGCGGGCAGGGGTTGCTGGCGGACTGCCTTGATGCTGACGAGGGCCTCGCGCTCTAGCCGCCGGGCGGAGGCGGCGTAGGCATCCGGGGCGGGAAGGGAGGTGCTGCCGGAGAGCAGGGTGTCGAGTAGATCGTTGTGCTGGGTGTAGATGTCGGCGAGCGCCAGCAGCCGCTCGACGGGCGTGAGAGGCGTGGGCACGTCTACGTCGAACAGCGGGGTATCGGACGGTGTTGTCATCGCGGGGAGGTCTTCACGGTCCGTGGCGGCGCATCGGCGGATGCGCCGTGCTGACTGGGAGGGTGGGGGTGTGTCTGGTGCAGGCGAGAGCCTGCTGGTTCGTTGTGGGGTGGGTGATGGCCCGCAGTCTGACGGTGGGGGTGCTGTTGCCGCATTCCAGGCAGCAGCGGCGTGCGGGGTTCCAGTCGTCGCGAACGTCGTGGATCTCTGGCATAGGGGCTTCTGGGTGCGGTGGATTGCCTCGTCGGCCGTATGGAGGGCGAGGAACTGTCAAGTCCGGCTGACCGGGATGGAGTTCAGAAGGGCGCGCCGTGACCGTTGCGCCGTCGGATCAGGCCCGGCGCTGTAGGCGGGGAGAAGGCCGGGGCGTCGTGCTGCGGAACTCATGCCGTCGTGCCGAAGTCGGACTGCTGCGGGGCGGCCTTGGCGACGGCACGCGTGGTGATGGCCTTGGACGCGCGGGCGGAGGCGGCGGCAAGGGCGTCGGCGCCGGGTTCGAGGTACCAGGGGCGCAGGTCGAGCATGGCGGCGCGCATGCCGGTGGCGAAGCAGAGGGCGGTGCCCTTGGGCAGAGCGCGGATCGCGTCGGCGGGCAGGATGCGTTCCTGACGCATCGATACCGAGGTCGACTTGCCGGACTCCGAGACCGAGGTGGAGGTGGTCTCCATGTCGTGGTCACCGATGAGGCGGGAGAGCTTGTCGGCGAAGTCCGGGTCGTCGATGCCGCTCCCGATGATCTTGATGGTGCTCGCGGACCACATGGCGTCCATGCCTGCGTCCGACCAGACCTTCTGACCCTGGCGGTAGGACTGCAGGATGGTGATCGGGATGATCCCGCGCGAACCCAAGTGCGAGTACAGGTCAGGGAGATCGCTGATCTTGCAGACGTTGGCGGCCTCGTCGAGGATCGCCAGCATGGGCGGGTCGAGGCGCCCGCCGGCGCGTTCGGCCTGCGCGGTCGCGGCGCGCATCACGGAGTCCGCGCACGCCGCGATCAGTGCGCTGGCTCCGCCACCGCCGTCCTTGGAGAGTAGGTAGAGGGTGTCGGCGGAGGTGACGAACTCGGCGGGACGGAATTCGGGGACGTCCTTCTGCGGGGTGACCCAGGCGGCGATCTCGGAGTTGAGGAGGGCCGCGGCGTACTGGCGGGCGGTCTCGTAGATGCCGTCCCTCGTTTCCGGCGGGCCCTCGACCGTGCCCTTGAGCTGGGAGGCGACTGCGGTGAAGGAATGATCGCGCAGGATGTCCAGCGGGGTGCGGTCGGCCGGGAAGGCCAGCCAGGTCATGACGTCGGTGATGGGCCGCTCGTCGAGGGCGGCGGCGAGGAACAGCTGGGAGAGGATGTTGGATCCGGCCTTGGACCAGAAGTCGCCCTGCTGGGAGGCATCCACCGAGGCGGCCAGGAAGTGCCCGGCCAGCCGCCCGGCCCCGTCGAGAGTGGTGGCATCCGCGAGCGGGTCCCACCACATCTGCCGGGCGACGTGGGCGATCTGTTGCGGGTCCATCGACCACACCCGTCCTACCGTGGCGCGGGCGTCGAGAGTGGCGGTGTAGGCGTCACCGGCGGCCTTGTTCGAGGTCAGCAAGACCGCGCCGGGGGCCGCCAGGATGGACGGGATCGCCAGCGAGGTGGTCTTCCCGCTGCGCGGCGCCATGATCGCCACGGCGACGTCCTCGTACCCCATCCGGACCTCGTGCCGGGTCCCTTGCAGGTTGCCGAGAAGAATGCCGGTGTCGGCCGGGGCGATGTGCTTGGCATTTTTCAGGCTCGGCCGCAAGGAGCGCGCCTTGGAGGTGATCGCCTTGGCCATCAGCGGCTCGATGTCCTTCGGCTTCGCCATGGCGGCGACTTTGTTCCGCCCGCCGCCGGCGTTCTTGTGCCGCGACCAGACGACAGCGGCGGTCAGCGCGAGTGCGGTCAGTACGGCGAAGGGGATGATGCGGGTGGCCCAGAGCAGGGACGCCTGTCCGGCCTGGGGCCACAGCCGGGCAGGATGTAGCAGGGCCTGGACCGGCTGGTACGGCGCCCAGGGGGCTGAGGCGGTGATCCGGGCGGTGAAGTTGCCGCACAGCCAGGCGAGGTTGGACAGGGGGACGGCGATGGCGAGGGCGCCGAGGAGGACCTTGAAGGCGACGTCGTAGCCGTCGTTGCTGGAGGAGGGCGAGGTGTTGGGCAAGGGCAGGAGTCCAGAAGGAAAGAGGGCACATGGCCGGGTCAGCGCGTACGGCGCGGTGGGGGTTCACGCCGGTGCGGCGATAAGGCCGGGGCTGGACGGGAGCGTCGGGCGGCGAGGTCCTGGACGCGCTGTTCCAGCGGATCCAGCCTGGTGTCCGGGCGCGGCGGTGCGGGGACGGTCTGCAGGTGGGGGCGTACGAAGAGGGGAAGCGTGGCCGGGTCGCGGCGCAGCGCTGTGGTGTCGGTGAGGGCGCGTGCGAGGGCGGTGACCAGGGGCAGCGGGGTGTCGCCGCTGAGGTGGGCGCGCCAGATCACCGTGTCGGGGTCGCCGGGCAGGGTGGTGGTGATGAACCAGCTGCCCGGCCACGGCCCGTGGTCGGGGCGTTCGGCACGCTGGAGGCCGTCGGGGGACGAAGCGGCGAGGTCGGAGTGCTCCAGCCAGCCCGCTGTGTACAGGATCTCGAAGGGATCGTTCCCCTCAACCGATGTGGTGGCGGGGTCGGTGAGGGCGTCGGTGAACGCGGCGAGGATCTCCACCGGGATCCGGGCTGTGAACCGCGCATACCAGGCGGGGTGTTCGCCGGTGGCGGCGTGGAGGATCGTCCACCACGGCTCGTCCGGGTCCGGATACAGGCTCAGTTCGGCCCGCTGGTCGCGGCGGACCAGGTGGACGTACGGGGAAAGCGGCAGGTGGTCGTAGCGCCATCCGTCGGCTTGGTGGAGGGCTGTGGTGATCCAGCGCGGGTCCCCGCCGCCGGCCAGGCAGGGCGGGGAGACGAGGACCTCGTCCACCGCGTCGTGCGGCAGGAAACGCATCCGCTTCACCTCCGGGCCGCCGGTGCCGGGCTCGCGGACACCGTCGGCGCGGGATGGGGTGCGACGGCCTCCAGGCGGGGCGGGGCGGCTTGGGCGGCGGCATGGATGGCAAGGATCGCCGGGGTGTGCAGGGCGAGTTCGTTCAGCGCGTGCCACGCCTCGGCGTTACGGGCGGCGACCAGGTCGTCGTACGCCGCCGTCCCCGGCCCGGCGGACGGCGGCAGGCCGTCGAGGCGGGCGCTGCCCTCGGCCTCGATGGCGTCGAGCTGGTCGAGGGCGTCGTCGGCCGCGGTCAGATGCCACGGCCAGGCCGGCTGGACCATACGGGCGGGCAGGTGCTGGAGCTGGACGGCGGCGGTGGAGAGCAGCTCGCGGGCGAAGGGACGGATAAGGGCGGCAGCCTCCCAGGTGTCGGCGTCCCGCCGGGCTGCGCGCCGCCCGTAGGACTCGTCGTCGTAGGGCTGGCAGTCGGGGTCGGTGTGCTGGTCGGAGTAGGTGTCCCAGGCGTCGAGGATCTGCTCGCTGGTGCGTACGAACGCGGCGAGCTGGTCAAGGCGCTGTTGATGGAGGACGCTCGGGCAGGAAAGAGGGGAGGTCAGGGAGAGGTTTTCCTTGCTCATCGGGGGCGCGCCGCCGTCGGCACCGAGGCCGGGATGGCGGCGGCCGAGGTGGGGGCGGCATCCGGACGTCGGCGGCGGGCGGCGCGGATGCGGGCCTGGATGTCCTTGATGCGCTGCTGGTGGGCGTCGGCGATGACGCTGCCGGTGCGGTGGGTCCGCTCGTGGTGGACGCCGAACGGCCAGCCGTGCTGACCCCAACCGCGAAGGAGCGGTTCGGTGCTGGTCAAAGCGGTGATGAAACAGGCGACGGCGTGCGCGGGTGTGTGCTGGTCGAGCCAGCCGTCCCACACCGCAGGCCCGTCGAGAGCGCTCTCGCCGTCGGCCGCAGGGTACTTCTTCACGCGGATGCGCCAGGTGAAGGAGGCGGACTCGATGTCGTCGGGCCGGCTGTGTTCGACGACCACCCGTCGATCCGGAGAGAGGGCTTCGTGCCCGGTGCCGTTCTCGCTCTGGGTGACGCTCCAGCCAACCTCGTGGAAGAAGTCCCACGGGTCGGGCGCCTCGAAGGGCACGGGAGTGGGTGTCAGGAGCGTGTCGGTGAGCCCGGCGAGGATCTCGGCCGGGACCTGCCGGCTGAACGAGGCGGACCAGGTGGTGGATTGGGGTGGCTTGGCGGTCACGTGCCACCAGCGGCTCCGCATGGACTGGCTCGCCACTTCCAGGCGGGCCGAGTGGTCCGGGCTGGTGAGCTGGGTCTCCGGGCAGGCCGGGTCGGAGGTGACGCTCCAGCCGGCGGCGAGCAGGGCATGGGTGATGTGGCGGGCATCGCCGGGACCGGCGAGATACCGGGGGCTGGTGACGTGGAGGAAGTGCGACTCGTGGTCGCGTCGGAAGGCGGCGAGTTGCCGCTCGGTCACCGACACGTGGCGGACCTTCCCGCCTGTTGGTTGAGGGGCATACGGTGCGGGCCTTGTAACGAGTGCGGGCAACGTGTTGCTGAACGCGTGGCCGAACTGGGCGCCGACCGTGGCGGTGCCAAGGCAGGAGCGCACGCGTCCGGTCGTGGCTGTTTCCCCATGGAGCGTTGGCGGGCTCACCGGGTTCGGCCTGGCTGCCCGGCGTACGGGCGCGCTCCGGGCGGGGTGCGGGACCGGTTGGTGGCGAAGGAGTGGCGGGCCCACGTGGCGGCTCGGGCGGCGGTGATCCTCGCCTGCTGCCACGCGCCGAGCTGGGACGGCAGGACGGACACCGAGGTGGTGCGGATCCGCTGGGAGGGCGGAATGTGGCCGAGGGGCCGCATCACCGGCTCCGGGTCACAGAGCGCCGTGCTGAACGCCTGGACCAGCCGCATCGGCGTGGTCGGCGTGAACATCGCCTCCCACACCAGGCCGTGTTCATTACGGGCACCGGCCCACCAGTGCGCCTGCCCGGGACCGGACTGATGGAAGCGGACGAACGCGTCGCCCTCCGGGCTGCGGGCGGTGAAGTGCCGCCCGCGCTCGGTCTCCCAGCCCTGCTGCAGCAGGGGCTCCCACACGTTGGGTGCGTGCGCCGTGCGCTCGGCGAACAGGGCGTCGGTGAGACCAGCGACGATCTCGACAGGCGTCTGCCGGCCGAAGGCGGCATGCCACGCTTCCTGGTGCGCGGTCTGTTTTCCGCGGATGGCCCAGCCGCCGGGCTGGGTGAACGGGTCGTATCCGATGCTCACGGACTTGTCCGGGCTGTCGAAGACGAGAGGTCCACCGGCCTTGGACTTGTCCTTCCAGCCGGAGGCGCGCAGGTACTCGGTCACGTGGCGCACGTCGCCACCGCCGGCCAGATGGCGGGGTTCGATGAGGTAGTGCTGCTGGGCCTGCTGACCGGCGCCCCAGCCTGTCCACTGCTGCTTCCTGCTCAGCGGCTCCTCCTGACGATCATGGCGGAGGGGACGGGCTTCGTCGGCGTGGTGCCGGCGGTGGACCGCGCCCCGAGCTGCTTGAGGGCGTCGGTGTGCCCGTCGAGTTCCGCGTTGATGTGCCCCAGTTCGTTGGCGCAGCGGCCCATCGCGAGCCACACCTCGGGCGGGAGCGAGCCCCGGTGCGCCTGCCCTTGGGCGAAGCGGGATCCGGTGGCGATCAGGTCGGTCACCAGGGCCAGGACGCCGTCGTCGTAGGTGAGGACCGTGCCGAGGATCTCGGCCGCTTGGCGTGGGGTGGCCTGGGCGAGCTGGTCGTTGAGGTTCTTGAGCAGGCTGGCGATGTCCTCGGCGAGGCGTACGGGGTGGGACGGAGGGGCGGTCATGGACCTCCTGAACGGGCCGGGTCGGACGGCTGGATGGGGTGGCGACTGCGGTCGCTGTCGATGAGAAGGCCCGTGTACCCGCGGCGGGCTTCGTCGAGGGCGGATTCGGGGTGCCCGCTGGCCAGCACATGGGCCCAGGCGCGGGGACTGGGGGTGACGGCGCGCAGGTAGCGGCGGAAGAGGACCACGGCCAGGCGGGGCGGGCGCTCAGCGGTGATGGGCGCAGGAGTGCGATGTGGTGTGCGAGGGACGGGAGGCTCCCGGAGTGAGAGTGACGAGCGGAGGGCGGTGAGGGGACCGTCAGCGCACGCGGGCGGCGTTGGGGCGGACGGCCGAGGACGGCAACCTGGAGACCGGTGCGCTGGAGAGGCGGTGGCGGCGGGCCTCGGCGATCCGTGCTTCGAGCAGCGCTTGTTCGTCGTCCCAGCCGAAAGCGGTCTGGGTACGGCGGGTGTAGGGCCCGCAGCGGTACATCGGTATCCCGATGGCCATCCGCGGCAGCGGGTCGGGACAGGCGAGGCTGCGGGTGAACGCGGCGACGAGCCGGGGCGGGGTGTGGGCGGTGAAGGCGGCGGACCACCAGGTGTATCCGTCGACCGTGCAGGCCGCGTGCCACGTGTGCGGCGACGGGCCGGCCGCGTTCTCCTGGGTGAAGCGGACCAGTCCGTCCGGTGACACTGCCGCGATCGCGTCGGCCTCGGTGTCCCTGGTCCAGCCGGCGGCGTACAGGGGGCGGAGGGTGTCGGGGCGGTGGCGGGTGGCGGGCCGCAGCATGGTTTCCACGAGGGCGGTGACGTACTCGACGGGGAGATGGGCGCCGAGGGTTGCGGTCCAGTGCCGCCCGTCTGGGCGGGTGGCGTGCAGGTACCAGGTCCAGGTGCCCCGGCGGTCGAGGCCGACGTGCTGGTATCCGTCGGGGCTGGCCAGGAGGGTGTGGTAGTCGATCGTGGATGCGTCGCGCCAGCCGTGGCCGCGCAGCAGCCAGTCGGTCAGGTGCTCCCAGTCGTTGCCGCCGGCGAGGTAGCCGGGTGCCGCCAGGACGTAGGGGGTCGGGAGGGGCACAGGGGATCGGGTCAGCGGCTGTGGTGCGGGGCTGCCACCGGCGGGTTCGGCGGCATGGTCGCGGCCGTGCCGAGGGCGGGCCGGGCGGGCGGATGGCGCAGGACGACGCTGACGCCGAGCTGGGACAGGCGGTGGCCGGCCGCTTGTACGGACGCGGCCTGGCGGGCGGAGTCGTCGCCGGACAGGACGAACACGCCGCGTGCGGTGTCGAGGACGAAGCCGGCCTCGGTCAGGGCCCCGGCGATGTCGTCGCGGTCGGGCCGCTCGACGACAAGCGTATCGTCCGACCAGGTCATCGCCACGGGTTCCGGCTCGGCGGACGATGACCCCGTGAGGCGGGCGGCATTGGCGTGGACCTGGGCCAGGGCCTTGTCGTAGCGGGGCAGCAGGTCGTAGTGGATGTCCTCGGCGGCGCTGAACGGATCGGCGGCCACCGCGATGCCGTCGGGCTCGCGGACGCCACGGAAGGCTTCGGCCGGTGCGTCGGCGGGGGCCATAGCGGCGATCAGGTAGCCCTCGCCGGGCCCCGGACGGTCCGCGACGAACAGGCGGGTGCCGTCCTCGCGGGTCAGTACGGCGCAGTGGTCCACGCCGCGCCGGGCCAGGGTGTTGGCGACCTCGTTCATGTCCCACACCTGGTCGGTGAGGGCGTCGTGGCCGGTCGCGCTGCCGCGGTCCGGGTGGTACGTGATGGTCCAGGCGCCGGGCAGTTCGCCGGCGAGGACGGCTGCGAACGAGCCGAGGCCGGTGTCGGGGGTGGGGTCGGGCATGGTCTCCTCGGAAGAAACTAAGAGGGGTGGGGTCAGCGGCGGCCGTTGGCCGGGGCCGGCGCTGCGGGCGCGATGACGGGGCGGGTGGCCGACCGGACCGGAAACGGCGTCGGCCCTGCCGCGGTGGGCAGCGCGGCGGCGGTGGCGTCGAGGTCCTGCTGGATTCCGTGCAAGCGGCGGGCAATCAGCTCCAGCTGGTGTCCCGCGGCCGGGCCGTAGGCGTGCGGGAGGCGGCCGAGACGGTGGGCCGTGTGCTCGACGAGACCGCGCACGGTCGCGAGTGGCCCGGTGTTCTCGTCGGTGAGCTGCCGCAGCAGTCCACCGAGTTGCGCGGTGGCGTCCAGGGCGCCGGGCGAAGGACGGTTGACCGGTGCGGTGGCGCGTTGCGCGAACCGGGCGCTCTGCCCGGGATCCGGGCCGCCGCCCCGGGGCGCGCGCAGCCCGAGTTCGGCCTCGATGCGCCGGCACTCGACGGCCAGCAGCGCGGGCAGCCGGTGGTGCTGCGTGGTCCAGGTGCCGTCCGCGCGGATGAGGTTGGCGAGCAGGTCGAGGCGGCCGGGTTGTGCCTGGACGGCGATCCAGCGGCAGCCCTGGTCGTCCCCCGGCCGCTGGATACCCGCTATGCGGGCGAGCCGGTGGGCGATCTCGGACCACTCCGGACCGGTGAGCACGCGGTCGGCGGGATGCAGACGGATGTCCGCGTGCCAGATGGTGCGACGGTCGTCCTGCGGACTGACCGCGAACGCGTGCCACCTGCTGGGGTCGTCCAGGTGGTCGGCCCATTCGGCGGACGTCCACGTCTTCTGCTCGTCGTCGGGCGTGCAATGGTCCAGCCCCGGCCAGCGGGCGACCACCGTGTACTCGGTCAGTTGCTCGTGGTCACTGACCGGTCGGCCGAGGGCCTCGGCGAGCGGCCCGAAGGGCATGGAGTCGCGCGGACGGATACGGACGATCAACGAGACCCGGGCTTCCTGCCCTGAGGGGCGAGTCGGGTCAGGTCGAACGCGACGGTGATCAGAATGTGTTCGCGCACCTCGTCCGCGTGGACGGCAGGCTGTCCCGGCGGCAGGAGTCCCAGGGCACGATCGATGGCCGCGTGTGCCTGGGGGCGGTGACCCAGCGCGCGCAGTGCCGACGTATGCAGGGCCTCGGCCAGCCGCACCGGCCACTGGGTTCCGGTGACCGTCTCGACGGCGATCGACGCGGCACGCGCCATCGCCGCGGTGCGCTCCGGGGCACAGGCGGGGGTCATCGTCCGCCTCGGGCGTCGGCGGCGTGCACCACCTGGTTGAGGGGCGTGAGCGCGTACCAGCCGCAGTCGACGACCCAGTCGGCGCCGGCCAGGCGCGGCAGGAGGTAAGTCCGCAGCGCCTGCCGGTAGATGAGGCAGTCGGCGCAGCGGCGGGAGCGATGAACGAGGTAACGCGGGTGCGCGGTGACATAGGTGCGCGCCCCGCCGGCCGGGTCGTACAGCCGCCACCCGTCCTCGTCGGTCGGCGTGTGCCACGAGGGCGTGACGACCCGGTAGACGTCCCCCCACAGGTCGTGGCCGGAGGCGCCCTTGAGGATCACGACCTCGTCGCCGGGCCGGAAGTGCTGGTGGGTGATGTCCCGTTCCGGGGTGACGATGTCACCGGGGGCATGGAGGGGACGGGAGACGGCGTCGGGCACAGCAGGGAGTTCCTTCCACGAGCAGGCGCAGACAGGCGGTGGGAGGAACAAGACTCCGGAGAATCCCCGGTTTCGGTAACCGGGGATCGTCGGGTATAACGCTCGCCTCTACCGGAACGGGTTCTCGGTTCCGATGTCGTCGGATGTGGCGGCGTCCAGGAGTTCGGGCAGGTCAGTGGCCTCGGCATCCCTCTGGTCGATCCACCATCCGGCGCGGGTGAGGGTGCGGATCGTGTCCTCCAGGACGGCCCAGTCGGCCTCGTCCCAGTTGCCCTCGGTCACCAGCGCGCGGTAGCCGGCGGTGACGAGCTGGTGGCGGGAGCGTTCGCCCCAGGCGAGGGCCCTCTCGGGTCCTTCGAGCGGTGGCATGTCGAACTGCGCGGCCCACTCGGCGGCGGCCCGCTGCTCCTCGGCGCGCTTGGCGGCCAGCCACTCCTCCTTGCCGGCGCCGTCCTTCTCACGTGCGGCCTTCCAGCAGGCGGAGCAGTCACGTTCCTGCAGCCAGCGGGCGAAGGAGGCGCGCCGGTCGGCCGGACGGCCGGAAAGATCATGCGAAACTTCGTGTCCGCATACGTGAGTTACGGTCCAGTGCGTACGCACCCCCGGGGAATTCCGTTTGCTGGGCGTTACGTTCGAGGTCGGGCTGCTGGTCTGGGGCTTCAAATCGAGTGCCTTTCGATGGCGGTTGGGGTGGTGGCCTGCGTCGTTGCGGAGGGTCGTGCATCAGATGCACGATTCATGCGGTCGGCGGAGGTGGTCTGGAGTGCTTGGCGGTGGTCTCGGGGACCCTTCCGCCTTCTGCGTCGTCTCAGCGTGTCCTGCGGATGGCGTCTGTGGCCGCCTTGGCGATGGCGACGGGAGCGCTGGAGGGCTGGGGCAGGTGCAGCAAGGTGGTCCCCGGCAAGTGCTGGGACTTCGCGGTGAGGGTGAGCTGGAGTACGGCGCAACCGGCGGTCGTGAGCTGCTTGACGCGGGTGACGGCTTGAGCGGTTTCGTCGCTGCCGTAGTGGGCGTCGGTGACGATCACGAGGAGGCGGCCGGCGCCGGGTCGGCTGAGTTCGAGGCCGTGGTCGAGTGCGTCGATGGCGTCGCCGAGGTTGTGGTGGCCGCCGTTGGCATCGAACGTCGTCACGCGCTCTGGTGCTCGGTGGGTGGGCCGGGTCAATGCGGTCAGGTGCCTGTCATAGGCGATGGTGGCGGTAAGGGAGTCGGGGTCGGTCAGGGCTGCTGCGCGTGCCATGATCCAGGCAGCGGACGCGACGGGCGCGCAGGCGGCACGCATGGAGCCGGAGACGTCGACGGCGATACCCACACGCAGCGGTGGGGTGGGGGAGTTCCGGCGGCGGGTGTGGGTGAACGGTTGTGCGGTGGGGACCGACCCGGCCGCGCGCTGAGCGTCGCGGGCGAGGGCCGCGCGCATGTTGAGGCGGCCGGGCGGGGTGGGGCTGGTGGTCCGCTCCTCGGTCCGCTCGCGGTAGGCGGCGGCACGCAGGGCGCGGCTCAGGCGCGCGGCGGCACTCTGCTCGGCGGCGGTGGGCCTGCGGGTGCCGGTGACCGGGTTGCCGTGGGGCGCCGGTGTGCCGTCGGGGGTGACGGTGGTGCCACGGGCGTTGAAGACCGACTTGGCGGTGGCGGCGGCTTTGCGTCGCTGGCCGGCCCGCTGGGCGCGGTCCTGAGCCTGAGCCTTGGACTGCGCGGCCATGGCGTTGGTCGCTGCGGCCTGTGCCGCGAGGTCGGCGGCGTCGGTGGCTGCCGTGCTGTCCATGACGACCCCCACGGCGCCGGACAGCAGATCGGTGAGGTTCTCCGGCACGGGCAGGGCGGGGGCCGCGGTGTCCAGAGCGTCGCACCATTGTTGAGCGTGCGCGAGCATGGTCGTGGCGTCGTGGTCGGCGCACTGGTGGGCTGCGGTCCAGATGCGGGTGAGGGTGGCCAGCAGGTTTGCGCCCAGCACCTTTGCGCACAGATCGGCGACGGCCCGGGTCTCGCCGGCGTCCAGGATGCCGACGTCACGGCGGCCGAGGACCAGGGCCGCCACGGCGGCGGCGTGCTCGATGCCCTGGAGGGTGGGGTGGGCGATGTCGGGCATGACCAGGGTTCGGGCACTGGTGCGCAGGTACATGCGGTCCGTGGGCCGCGTGATCAGGTGTGCGCCTTCGACGCGGCTCTCCTCCAGCAGGAGCGCGGCCTCGACGACACGGGGGTTCGCTCCGGCAGGCGCCGTCCAGAGGGAGTGGGCCGCGTGCGCGGCCTCGTGGACGAACACTCCCCAGGCGGCGGGATACCGCTCCTCGTCGCCCACGATCCGCGGATGGATCTCGTGGGGCTTCAGCGGGGCGAACAGGCCGGCGTCGAACTCGACCTCGCCCAGAGTGGGGAAGAACGCGGCCGGTGCGCCGCTGCGCGTGCCGGGGCGGCAGGTGACGAGGAGGTCCTGGCGGCCGGAGAGGGTGATCAGACGGTCGCCGAGTTCGGCTCCCACGCGCAGCCACGCGGCCGGGGAGGAACGGGGTTGCGCGGGCGGGGCGCCGTCGTCGTCCCATCGCGCGAGGTCGGCGTCGTCGTCCCGGGTGGTGGCGGGGGACTGGACGTGGTGGTGGGCGCTCATCGCGAGCGGCCCCGGTGCGCGGAGCCGGTGCTGCCCGGGGGCTGCCGGACGGCTGAGGCGGGGAGTTGCTTGCCGAGGGTGAGGGGCGCGACCTCCTTGACGCCGGCAGCCTTGATGACGGCGGCGGCGACGGCGTCGCGATCCTCCACAGGAGCGATGCCGACCAGGTTCGCGAGCGCGGCTTTGGTGCCGAGGACGGCCTCGGTCTTCTGGTAGCTGAGCAGCTCTCGCAGTTGGGGGGCCCAGCCCAGCTCGCCGAGTTCGACTTGGCGGGAGAGGTGTCGGGCGACCCGCACCACCCGGGCATCGATCCTCAGCGCCAGGGCGAGGTCATAGTCCGTGCCGATCTGGATTTGCACGCTGAACCGGCTCGCGAGCGCCTCCGTCAACACCGCCCCGTGGACGCCGGGATTGTGGCCCGCCACCACGTAGAAGCCCGGCTCGGCCTTGATGGTCTCGCCCTTGTGGGCCTTGACCTGGATCTGCCTGCGCCCGTCCATCGCGGGATACAGCGCCGCCAGGACCTTCGGTGAGATCAAGGTGGCATCGTCGATCAGCAGGGCGCGGCCCTCGGTCATCGCGGTGACCAGCGGACCGTACTGGAAGACGTAGGCTCCCGCGTCGTCCTGTGTGTACTCGCCGATCAAGTCGCCGACCGTGGTGTCGCCGTCACCCGCGACGGTGAGCAGGTCCGGGAACGCCGCCTCGACCAGACTCGTCTTGCCGGTGCCCGGAGGGCCGTAGAGCAGCACCGGCACGTCGGCGTCACGCAAGCGATTCAACGCCTCGACGTCGGGCAGATCGGCCAACTCCCTCGGGTGGTAGAGCTGGCCCCCCGCGCGGCGGATCGGGCCGCTCTGCCTGGCCGTGGCTGCTGCGGGAAGGGGCGTGCGGGCCGTGGCCGCCTGGGCGCGGGGAGAGTGGGTGCCCGGTGGGCTGATCACAGCGGTCTGCGCGGCTGCGGCGGTTTTCGCGTTCGCGCGGAACTCCGGTTGTCCCATTCCGCTTTGGTCGGCCTCGCCGCGTCGCACCAGGGTGAGGGCGGCGTTGCGGACGGCGCCGTGGGAGTGGCCCAGCTGCCTGGCCATGTCCCCGATGGTGAGCGTGTCCGCCGGCCGGTCGGCCAGCAGTCGGGCCACCTTGGCCCGTAGTTCGCCGCCCTTGGTGCGCGCTGGACTGGTAGGCGTTCCGGGTGTGGTCAATACGAGGATCCTTCAAAAGGTGCGGGTGCGGCAGGGGGTTGGCGATGCGCTGGAGGGGCTGGCCGCTCTGGGAGCGGATCACGGACTGTGTCGGCATCGGTGACCGGGCCAACCGGGGCGTAGCGTCGGCGCTCACCGGCCGACCGAGGGCTCGGTCCAGGTGCAGGGGATGGTCGGCGACGAGCAGCTCGCTGGCTGCCGAGCAGGCCCGTGCGCCTGCTCCGTACCGGGTTCCGTCGCCCGGCAGGCGCAGCCTGGCGTCTCTTCGAAGCCGGCCTGGAGCAGGATCCGCCGGGCGGCGGCGTTGTAGCCGGTGGTGGTGATCTCGCCGGTGATGGTGTGCCGGATCGTCATGAACGGCTCTGCTGGTGCTTCGGGCAAGGCGGATCCTCTATCGGTGGTGGCGGGAAAGCGGTGGGGTGTTGGGCGAAGGCGAGGCGGGCCCGGAGCTTCCAGCACATCAACGGTGCGTGGCTGGACCACGAACGATGGGCAATGACAGCCGACATGCTCCAGGGCGGGCCTCTCCGCCCCGCAGCAACCTGACTCGCCTTTCCGCACGTTCTGATGGCCGGGTGTACCAACAACGGCCATGTACGGGGGAATCTCCTTGTCAGGGTGGTGGCGTGGGGTGCCGGTGGATTCAGGCGGTGCGGGGGGGTGTGTGGAGTTCGGTGAACTGCGCGGCGGCGCGGTCGAGGAGGTCGATCTGGCGCCGCGAGGTGCGGCGGGCGGCGGTGGCAAGGACGCGGCCGATGCGCGGGTCGAGGGTGCTGACGGCGTCCAGTCCGGCGGCGCGGGCGACGGTCAGGCGCAGCTCGGCGTCGAGCCAGGACCAGTGCTCGGCGGCGGGCGCCGGGACGCCATCGCCGGGAAAGCCGGTCAGGTAACCGCTGCTGGCGGAGGACAAGATCTCGCGCAGGGGGATGTTGTCGGCGGCCATCCAACGGCCGTGTTCCAGCAGCGTGAGGATGGCGCAGCGCATCAGGCTCATCTCGTCGCGCTGCGGCGCAGTGCAGACCGGGCAGGCGTCGTCGTGGCAGTTCCAGGCAGGTGCGGTCGAGCGGGGTATGGCGGAAGGTCCCTTCTGGGAAGACGAGTTGGCTGGAGCGGGAAGCCAGGTCAGTGACGTGGACGCCGCGTGGTGCCGGCGGGTGAGGGTTGCGTAGTCCTAGCGGTCTTCGCGCGGCGCGGCGGCGCTGATGCATCGGTCGGGATGGGGTTCAGGTCGGGGGCGCGGTCGACGCGGTACCGGGCCGCGGTGAGCATCTCGGCCGCCCAGGTGGCGTGTTCGTTCTCCCACCGGTGGCCCCGGTCGAACGGCAGGCGGATCCAGACGTCGCGCAGCATGGGGTGGGTGTCGAATCCGGCGCGGGCCAGGACGCTGGCGGCGAAGGTGTCGACCGGACCGTCGACTTCGACTTCGCCGCCCGGGCCACGGGTGATGCGGATCGCGGCGTCGCTCATCGGCCCTGCCCTCCGCCGAGTGTCCGTGCTCTGCCGCCCGCGGGCACGGCGGTGGCGGTCTGCCGGACAGACACGGGGAGGGATGCTGCCGGGGCGGTGTGGGTCTGCGGGGAGCGGGTGGCCGCGGCCTGTGCGATGCGGGTGCGGCGTTCCAACAGGCCGCTGGTGCCTCCGGATTGGGATGGGCCGGGAGCACCAGCCGGGTTGAGGGTGGCGGCGGTGCCCACCGGGTAGCCGAGGGCGCGCAGATCCCGGACCGCCTGGCGACCGTCGCGTTCGGGACGGGTGAGCCGGTACCGGTTGGTGGTGCTGGGATTGGGCTCGAACTGCTTGTGAGTGAGGAGCCAGTCGGCCAGATGACCGGGAATCTGGGGGCGACTTCGGCGATGTAGCCGTGTTCGGAGTGGGTGGTGAAGCGGAGGTGGCCGGACAGAGACGAATCCTTCAGGCGTGCGTTCAGCGGTGGGCTGGTGTGGCTGGGGGCGTGGGCGGCAGTGCCGGGCGGGCGGTGAGCAGCCGCGGGCTGGGCGCCGACAGGGCTGCCGGCCCGCCCGGCACGGCGGCGCGGACCTGGCGCTCGAACGTTTCGCCGTCGGCAAGCCAGGTCTCGATCGCGGGCAGCACAGAGAGGCCGAGGCGGCCCCGGATCTGGCTCCATTCGTGGGTGGGCATCCCCGGGAGGATCGAGCACAGGTCGTTCCGCGTGTCGTTCCACTCGTTCCAGGCGTCCTCGCTCTCGGCGAGCGCCTCGCGCAGGCGGCTCATCGCGGCGGCGTCCTGGGGCCACGGGGTGGCCCTGGGGCGGCACCAGGCCAGCAGGCCGGGAGCGTGTTCGAGAACCTGGGTGAAAGAGAGCCAGGCCCAGTCGGCGAAGTCTCGTTCCATTCCGGCGACCAGGCGAGTGTCGCGGAGCGGGACACCGTCGCTGTAGCGGCCGGACTCCTTGATCGCCTGGAGTGTCTCGTGTTCTTCCCGGATCCGTTCCAGCGCTCTCAAGACGGTGTTCAGGTCCCGGTGGTGCAGGGCGCGGCGGTAGGCGGGCAGGAACGTGTGCGTGACGGCGTGCGCGGCAAGGCCCGGATCGGCAGGCAGCACGATGCTGCGCGGCGTGGCGGGGTCGTCGTGCGGGTCTTCCTTCTCGTGCTCGGTGAGAGCCCCGAGGAGGTAGCCGCTGCGGTGACCGGGACGTTCGATCAGCAGCAGCTCAGTGCCGGCGGTGTTCTCCAGCACGGACGCGAACGGGATGCGGTGCTCCACGAGGGCACGGTGGATGTCGCCGGCGTCCCACAGCCCGTACCAGAGGTCTTCCTGCACCAGCGGGTGGCTGTAGATCTCCAGTGTCGCGCTCCACGTGCCAGGCAGCCGGGAAGCGATCTCGGTTCCGATGTCGCCGAGGTAGGGCCGGGGACTGGGGGTGGTGGTGGCGCCGTGCTGGTGGGCGTGGTGCACCAGGGCGCTGGCGGTGGACCGGGCGGCCTCGGGGCCGGTCAGCGGGGCGGCGAACACCCCGTTGGGCAGGCGGTTGAATCCGGCGTCTTGGAGGGCGTGGTGGGCTTGTTGGTACTCCTCGCCGGACGCGATGGCGACCAGGCCCAGGGCGCGGCTGGTGGCGAGGGTGATCTGGGCGGGAGGGTTCGGCGGCAACTCGGCTTTCCTCGTATGGGAGTTCAGGGACGGACCCGCTGCGGTGGCTGCGCGACGGCGGGCGGCCGTGTGGCGTGTGGCGCGGCCGGACCAGCCGGGGGCGGCGCAGTGCGCAGGTCGGAGGCGGTATTGCGCAGCCGGGCACGGGCCGCGACGTACTTCTCGGCCGTCAGCATCCGCAGAACCTGGGGATCGTTGCGCAGAGGAGAGTGGGCGAGGTCCGGTACCGCCTCGCGCTGGAAGCCGGTCGTTGCGTAGGTCAACGCCTCGGCCAGGGTGTCCAGAGCGTGCGCCATGCCCGCAGTGGCCCGGGCGAGCCGGAACAGGACGAGGCGTTCCGGCGGGTGGACCGTGGCCGGGGCGGTGAACCGTTCCTGGGCGCGTTCAACGGCGTGCTGCAGATGGTGGGACACCGTGGCGATGTCGTCGGCGAGCGCGACCAGGTCGACGGCCTCGGGCCTGGTGGGAAACTCAGCGGCCAGCTCGTCCAGACGCCGGGCCAGGTGATCGAGCGTGGCCTGGGAGACGGAGGGGGCCATCACACCACCCCGGCCGCATCGCTCGTCGCCGGGACATGGAGGGCGGCTCGCAGGCTGCGCCCGTAGTTCCACGCATGCCGGCGGGCTGCCGACTCCAGTACTTCGTAGCTCTCTTGACGGGTCATCTGGCCGGGGTGTTTGCGGTAGCGGTAGACCGGCACGGGCAGCAGGATGCCGGGCGCGAGGCAGGTGACGCCGATCGCGGCCAGGTAGTCCTCGCCCTGGACCAGGCCGCCCATCGGGGCGGCCCGCACCAGATCGGTGCGCGCGAGGATCGTGGTCGGCCCGATCGGGATGGTGTCGGACGGCGCCTTCCAGTACGTCCACACGTCGCCGGCCGCGTGCCGGCCGGGCGGGGGCGGGCAGCGCCACAGGGTCGTGGTCCCGTCCGGGTGGAGATCCTGGCTGTATCCGGCGCACCAGCCCACCCCGGAATTTTCCAGGGCGTGCAGTCGCAGCGCCATGGCGTCGTCGGTGAACTCGTCATCGTCGTCCGCCCAGTTGACGTACTCGGTGCGCACCTCGTTGAGCGCCAGGTTTCGGGCGCAGGCCGCACCGACCGGGCGCGGAAGGGCGAGGACGCGGACGCGCGGGTCGCCAGCAAGGGCGGCGGGAAGCCGGGCCGGATCGGCGCCGTCCAGGGCGACAACGGCCTCCCAGGGGACACCCTGTCGGCACAGGCTGGCATGCATGGACACGAGGAACGCCAGCCGGTCCGTGCGGAGTCGGGTGGCGATGACCACGGTGATCTTCGGGCGGGGGCGCGGGGACAGAGGGTTCTCCAGGCGGGCAGCGGATCGGTGCACGGCTGCCGTGGGCTATCGGCGGGCGGCCCTGTTCGGGGCCGGCGCGGTGACGGGCATGGTGGTGGACAAGTGGGGCATGAAGCGCGGCGGGACGACCGGGGCCGCGGAGTCCGGATGCCAGGCGCCCGGATCGGCGCGGATGACGCTGCGCGGGTCGGTGTCCCATGCGACGACGGGACCGCGGTCGTACGCCCTCAGGGCGATCACTTCGATGCCGTGCGGGTGCAGGACGTAGGCCCAGTCCAGGTCGTCGGTGCCGTTCTGCGTGATGAGTTCACGCTCGGCCGGGGCGCCGCCGGTGGTGTACACGTTGGTGAGTTGGCGACTGGGGTAGTCCTGGCCCCCGGTCAGCGAGAGGCGCAGGGTGGCGGGGGTGCCGTCGAGGAGGTCGGTGCCCAGCTCCTCCCAGCCGTGGTGGACCTCGTCGATCAGGTGCCGGGCCATCGCCTCCAGGTCACCGGCGAACCGGTGCTGGTAGGCGGCCAGGAGCAGCGGGAGTTTGCTGTCGGGGTAGCCGTCGAAGTGGACGTACATGCCGGCATAGCCGTCGGCGGTGGGGCGGGCGATGACCGCACGGGTGGACAGATCAGTCTCCAGAAGGGTGGGGCGGGTCAGCGCGAGCGGGTGCGCGGTGCCGGCGTCGAGGAGGTGACCGGTACGGTGGTCCGCGCGGTGGCCGGGGGTGGTGTGGTGGCCGGAATCGGCTGGCCGGGCTTCCACAGGCACGCGGTGTCGCGGAGCCGGACACGGGGGTCGGTGCTCCACGCGACGAGCGGACCGCGCTCCACGCCGGGCACGCTGATCACTTCGATGCCGTGCGGGTGCAGTACATATCCCCAGTTCAGACGGGAAGCCGTCCGCTCGGTGTAGAGCAGCGGCGGCTCGGTGGGCCGGGCCGGGTAGCGCGTGCCGGGCTCGTCGCGGCCGGCGGCGAGGCGCTCGCGCAGCGCGTCGGGGGCGCCGTCGAGGAGGTCGGTGCCGAGGCGAGACCAGCCCTGGGGCGCGTCGTCGATGAGGTAGGCGGCCATCGCCTCGGTGTCGCCAACGAACCGGTGCTGGTGCGCGGCGAGCAGCAGCGGCAGGTGATGGCTGGGATAGCCGTCCCAGTGGACGTACACCCCGGCGTAGCCGGTGGCGGTGGGACGGGCGATGAAGGAACGGGTGGCCAGAAGTGCTCCAGGCTCGTTTCGGCGGCGCGTCGTTCAGAGGCGGCGGCGCACCGGCCGGGTGTCGTTGGCGGCGGCCCGGCCGTGCTGCTCGGCCACCGTGGACGCCGGTGCGCACGCCGCGGTGGGTGGGGTGCAGGCGACGGGCACGGTGACGGCGGCGAGCGCACGCTTAAGGCTGCGCAGGGCGGCGGCATGCCCGAGGGCGACGCTGAGCCGGCTCTCCGCCGTCGCGGAGGTGCCGGCGCGGGGCGCGAGCCGATGGACATCGGTGAGGCCGGTCACCGTGGTGCTCAGGTGGCTTGCGGCGCGGTGGGTGTGCGCGAGCGCAGCAGCCAACTGCGTCAGGAAGTCGCGTCCCGAAGGTGTCGTTGCGAGCGGGAGGCCGGAAGACTGGCGCAGCTCGTCGACGAGGCCGCCGGCCAGGTTGTACACGGCGACGAGCTGTTCCAGTACGGGACCGAGGGCCTCGTGCAGCGGGCCCGTCTGCGGCGGGTCAAGATGCTGGGCGGTCTGCTGGATGCGGCGTCTGCAGCGGTCCAGACCGATGTTGATGACATCGCTGTTGTTCACAGGTGCCTGCCCCGAGACTGGTCGGCGGCGGGTTGCACGGGATCGCCGGCCGCGCGGACCGGGGGGTGCGTTGCGCGGAATACCACGGTGAAACCGAGGCTCTGCAGACGAGCGGTGCTCGCGGCGAGCAGGCCGGCGGCCTGCTGCGGCGGGAGGCCCTCGGGCAGGTGGCACTCGCCGGTGGCCGGGTCGAGGAGGAAGCCCCCGTGCGCGAGGAGTTCGATCAGGGCGCGGGCATAAGGCGCGTAGATACGTGGCCGGGCCTCGGCGTCGAACCTGACGTCCACCCGGAGCCGTCCGGTGCTGGCGCGGCGCCAGGCGGCCAACGCCGTGACGCGGTAGTCGAGCAGGAGGTGCCGACGGCGTACGGCGTCCGCCGCGCGGGCGGGATCGGCGCGAACGGCTAGGCCGCGCGGGGCGGGAAATCCCCGCACGTGCTCGTGGCCGGTGGCGGCGGGCAGCATCGGCAGCACCAGGAACTGGCCTGGGCGGTAGGGCCGGGGCATGACGTACAGCTGCCTGCCGTCGAAGGAGGTCAGGATGGTGCGGCGGAGGTCGGCGGTCTCGTAGGCGGTGTAGGCCATGGGGCCGCTGTCCCAGATCCGGTGGCTGGCGGGGTCCTCGGCGAGGGGCGTGGTCGCCGGGTCGGGCTGCCAGCGGCCGGGCAGCCGCTCGGCGAGCGAGGCGGCGTAGGCGGTGAGGGGCAAGGGAGGGTTCACGTCCGGGGCGTTGGTGGTCATGCGGTGGCGTTGGTGCGGCGGCAGGTGTAGCCGATCAGCGTCGACTTGCCCGGCGTGAGCGGGACGGTGGCGGCGTCGGAGCAGGTGAACGTGTACGTGAGCGTCGGCGAGTTGGTGGTGCCGAGCCATGCGCGGTCGTCCTTGCCCGGGATGATCTCCAGGCCGGCGTCGACAGCGTCGTGCTGGGTGTGCGTGTGGGAGAAGACCACGAGCGCCCGGCCGTCGGTGGTCTTCAATGCATAGCTGTCGGGGAACTGGGTGCCGGCCAGGGAGAAGGCGGTGGTGCCGCGGGTACCGAACTTGGTGCCGGTCTTGTCGTGCACCTTGATCTGGCGGGCGGATGCCTTGGAGGAGGCGAAGACCTTCTTGCCGCTGATGTCGCCGCCGGTGGCGAAGTTGTCGCCGACAGCCCTACGCAGCACATCGACAGGGGCGGCCACGTTCTGGGCGGAGGTGGCGTCCACGGCGGTGGCGTAGCCCTGGGTGTCCAGGGCGATCTCCGGCAGCTGCTTGGGGTCGTCGAGGTCGACGGCGGCGACCAACTCCCTCCGCTTTGCCTTCGTCTGCTCGGCCATGACCATCACGCGGGTGTACTGCTTCTTCTTGCCGCTACGGCTGACGGCGGCGAACCACTTGGGCTGGCCGGCGCTGACGCGGGGGATGTAGACGTCGGTGGTGTCCAGGTCGTACGACCAGGGCTTGTACGTCTCGCGGTCGGCCTTGGGCAGGCCCTCGTTCTCCTTGTAGTCCGCGACCGACTGCGCGTACAGCGGGCCGTCCTCGACGGTGTCGAGGATGCTGCGGCTGGAGTGCGCGTTCGCCTCATTGTTGATCTTGGAGTAGCGGGCGATCTGGGCGAGGGCCTGCTTCGTCGTCAGCGCTGGCTGCGGGGCCGGTGTGGAAGAGGCGGTGCGCGTGGCCTTGGCGGAGGTGCTGGTGTCGGAGGAGGTACTGCACGCGGACGCGGTCAGGGCGACGGACACGGCGGTCAGCAGCAGGGCGGTGCGGCGGGTTGTGGTGTGCGAGGGGATGAGGGTGCTCCGGGGGCGGGGGTCAGCGGGAACGGGACGGGGTGGTGGCGGCCGACGGGGAGGGCACGCCGGTCGCGGCTGGTGGTGTGCGGGTGTCGGCGGCAGCGCGTAGCTGCTTGGCGGCCCGGGCGAGGTGGATACGGCTGGCACCGAGACGGTCCACGAGCTGTTGCTGCTCGGTGGCGAGCGCCCGGGTACGGGCGGGGCCGGGGGCCCGGTGGGCGAGGTCGGCGAGCTCGCCGAGGTGATGGACGGCGGCGCCGAAGGCGGCGAGCGCGAGAGCGGTGGGTTCGGCGGCGCTCGCGAGCGCGAGGGTCGTGTGCCGGACCGTGGCCGTGGACGGGGCCGGGGCGTAGGAGGCGGCCCGGTGACGAAAGGCGCTCTCGCCGACCAGGAATCCCAGCAGACGGGCCAGGTGGCGGACTTCGTCGTCCAGGATCTCGCTCAGCGCGGGATCCGGGCGGATCTGATCGGGGAGTGGAAGCTGGTCGGAGACGCTGTTGAGCCGGTCGGCCACGTCGTGCAGCAGCATCCGCTGGTCGGGATCGGACAGCGGCAACTCCTTGATAGCCGGGCGGTCTCTACCGCCGGGAGGCGGACTGTGGGGCCGAGGCCACCCCCGACTGGTGTGCGGCTGCCGATGCAGCAGCGGGAGCCGGGAGGGGCGCGGCGCGGCGGAAGTTGACCCCGATACCGGCGGCCATCAGCCGCCGGACGGCGAGCTCGACCAGCAGGACGCGCTCCGTGGCGCTGTAGGAGGCCGGCAGCACGAAGGCGAACTCGTTCGGGCGGTACTGGAAGCGGCAGCCGAACAGCGTCGTGCGCGCTTCCTCGGGCACCGCGTCGTACGGTGCGCCCACCACGCCGTCCGGGTACCAGACCAGTGTGAGGGTCTGCGCGACCTCGGCCGCAGGCTGGCGGTGCGGCGGCTCGGGCTGGGCGAGGGCGTTGTCGCGGACCGTGTCCAGGGCGGCCTGGTAGCGGGGCAGGAGGCGACGGGTGACGTGGGCGGCGGCCCGGACTGAGTTGCTGGGGACGGCGATGCCGTTCGGCTCGCGCACCGGGGATATCTGATGCGTCTTGAAGCTCTCGGGCTCCAGTGGGGCCACCACGAACTGGTGGCGGTACCGGGGCCGGTCGGTCACGTAGAGCTGCTGCCCGCCGGGGCCGTCCAGGACGGCGTCATGGCCCAGGGTGTACTGGCTGACGATGTAGTCGACGTGGCCGACGTCCCAGAGCCGTTCGATGGTGGGGAACTGGTTCTCGAAGGTGCGGTACCGGTGGTACTCGCTCGTCCACGTGCCGGGCAGACGTTCGGCGAGGGCGGAGGCAAAGAGGGACAACGAGGTCGGGCGGGGTGCGGGCATCTGTTCCTGAGGTGCTGCGGCGGGTGGTTGGTCCGTGGGAGGTCAGCGCCGTGGTCCTGCGGACCCGGGCTGCGGGCCGGGCGGGGCCGGAGGTGTGCTGGGCGTTGTGCGGGTCTGCTTCAGGAGCGCGTTCAGATCCGGTGGCGGATCGTAGTGCGCGCGGAGGATCGTGAGATCCGCTTCGGTGGCCATGGCCAGCCCGGAGGCGATGCTGCTGGCGGCGCCGCGCAGCAGCCAGGGCGGTGATCCGGGTTCGGCTCCGCGGTTTTGGCCCTTCCACTTCGCGGTGGCGACCAGGTGGTCGATGACCTCGTTCAGGAACGGTTCGACCGCGTCCAGCAAGGTGTTGAGCACGGCGTGGAACTCGGCCGGCGTCTCGGCCGCATCCAGAGCCGTGCGGTAGGGGCCCAGGTCCGGGGCGGGGAACGGCTCGGAGGGCAAGGGGTGGCGGGTGAGGAAGGCTTCGGCGTCGCGGTCGGCCCAGCGGTGCAGGTCCGCCCTGGTCGCCGAGCGTGTGTGGTAGGCGCGGATCTGGTCGGCTGTGCGGCCGACGTTGTCGTACAGCTCGAAGTCTGGGTGCTGCAGCGGTGCTCCAGGGTTCGTGTGCCGGCGGTGCCGCCGTGGTGGCGACCTGACTGAAGGGTGGGTCGGATGGGTGCCATGGAGAGCGCCGTGGCGCGTGGGCTGAGAGAGGCGGTGGTGCCGGTGCCGGCCGCTGTGCCGCCGGGGAAGGGGCATCCCGGGTGAACTGGTAGTTGTCGGAGGAGTCGATAACCCGTTCGCTGTCTGGGCTTCGGGGTCGGCGAGGTGGGACATCAGTCCGTCGTGGTCGGCTTGGCACTGGCGATAGCCGGCCGATTGCTCACCGGGGAGGCCCGAAGGGCGTGGCAGGTGGAATTCCCTGGAGGGGAGGGCGGGTCACCGACGGCGGGATGAGTGGTTGGCAGGAGCGCTGGGTGCGGCTGGGCGGGTCGGGGCCTGGCCTGGGTGGTGCGCCGGTTGGGCGGTGAAGTCGTCGGGGGCTGTCACCTGCCGGTAGGCATGGATGACTGCTGTGAGGCGCTCGATGGCGTCGGCGTGGCGGGCGGCCAGGATGTCGATCTGCGTGGCGCTGTTCTGCAGGACTCCCAGCGAGTTGATAGACGTCTTCCCGGTCGCGACGCGTGTCAGAGTGGAGGCCGCGGACTGGGCGGCGTAGGTGAGCTGTTCGCTCACGTGGTCCAGATGGCGGGCGGCCACGACCACGAGCCGGGCAACGACGTCCTCGGCGGAGTCGCCCGTGTGGCGCCGGCCGAGGCCCTGCGGCGAGGTGCCGAGGGCATCGATCACCATCTGGGAGCCGACGGTCGGTGGGAGAGCCGGGTCTTCGGTCAGGGTGATGTGGGCCAGACGGACGCTGTCGCCCAGGGAGACGTCCGTCCCGGCTTCGCCGGCTTGGACATCAGCGAGCTGTGCGCGGGCATGATCGAGGTCCCGGGCGCGCACGATGAAGTGCAGTGTGCCGTCCTGAGCGACGGCGAAGGAGCGCAGGGGCTCGGTCGGGCTGGGCTGTTCAGCGTTGGTCACGGGGTTTCCGTTCGGGTTTCAGCGCAACCGGGCGTCGGTGTCGAAGAGCGACAGCTCGTGCGGATGGAGCAGGTGCTGGACGATGAAAGATCGTCCGGCGACCTTCCACAGGCCGCGCCCCCGGTTGAGATGGGCGAGCGCGTCGGTCTCCACCGAGGTGAGGCCCAGCAGGGCTGCTGCGGCGTGGAGTTGGTCGGTCTCTTGCCGGTAGATGATGCGGGTGGAGCAGTCGGCGAGGAGCCCTTCGGCGAGGGCGCGTCCGCGTGATCCGGCGTCGCCGGCGGTGAGCAGGTCGGACAGCCGGTGGATGACCATGAGGTTGGCGATGCCCAGGCCGCGGCTGAGTTTCCACTGGGACTGCATGCGCTGCAGCAGGCCGGGGTGGCGCATCAGGCGCCAGGCTTCGTCGTAGACGATCCATCTCCGGCCGCCGTCCGGGTCGGACAGGGCGGATTCCATCCAGGCGGACGCGCAGGTCATGGCGAGGACGAGTGCGGTGTCGTCGCCGGTTCCGCCCAGGTGGGACAGGTCGATGGTCAGCATCGGCGAGTTGGGATCGAACGCCACAGTGCTGGGAGCGTCGAACATCCCGGCGAGGTCTCCGTGGACGAGGCGGCGCATGGCGTGGGCGAGGTCGCGGGAGGCGTCGCCGAGGCGGCCGGACATGATGCCGCCGGCCGCGTCGAGTTCGTCGGGGTTGTTGAGGGTGGCGGCGATGTCGCCGAGCAGTGGGGTGCGCCCGGTGGCTGTGGCGCGGGTGACGACGGCGTCGAGGGCGACGTCGAGGCCGGTGTGCTCCATCGGCAGCAGCTCCCGCCCGAGCACGGTGCGGGCCAGCGAGCCGAGCAGCAGCAGACGGCGCTTGCGGATCTCGCCCGCCCAGTCGGCCTGCGAGACGCTGTTCGGCCGGGGAGCTGCGTCCATCGGGTTCAGTTTGCCGGGCAGTCCCGGCCCGAGCGCGATCGAGGTGCCGCCCAGCGCCTGTGCCACCGGCGTCCATTCCCCCTTGGGATCACACGGGACATAGACCTGGTATCCGAAGGCGATCGACCGCAGTGCGAAGGACTTCGCGAGCGCTGACTTGCCCTGTCCGATCACCCCGGCCAGCAGCACATTCGGGTTGGTGAAGCCTTCGATTTTGCCGTACATGGCGAACGGGTCGAAGCAGAACGACGCCTCCGCGTGCACGTCGCGGCCGATGTAGATGCCCTCGGCCCCCAGACCGCCCTCGGCGAGGAACGGATACGCCCCGGACGCGGTGGCGGTGGTCATACGGTGGGCGGGCAGCTTGAGCCTGCTGTGGCGGGCGGACGCGGGGCCGGGCCGCCCGGCGGACGGGAAGAGGGGAGGGGGCATCTCCTGTTCCTTCGCGGCGGCGCCACCGGTGCGGGCGGCTGCTTCGGCGCGGGCCTTCGCAGCGGCCTCGGCGACCTGACGGCGGGCGGCCTTACGGGAGGAGCGGTCGCTGCTGTGCGGGGTGAACAGGGGGCTGGCGCTGGCGCGGCGGGCACGGCGTGCGGGCCGGTGACTCATGACGGGGCGGCTTTCACGAAGGCGGCGGGTCTGGACGCGGCACGGGGGTCAGACGACCGGCGAGGCGGTGGCCAGGGCCGCGGTGCCAGCGAGCGCGGCGAGAACGGCGGCCGCGGAGGTGGAGCGCTTCAGGGCGCGCAATTTCGGGGCCTTTCGGTAGTGCGGGGTTACCGGCTGCACGTGGTGGTGTGGCCGTGCAGCGGGGTGTTGAGGTCGCTGGGGGTGGTTTTGCGGCGGACGATGTGACCTGCGGCGAGGTGGCGCCGGCAGATGGTCAGGACGGGGGGACCGTCGGACAGCCGCTCGGGGTGGCAGCCCGTGTCCGCCGGGGGCCCGTCCGCGACGGGCAGGAGGTGGTAGGCGTCGTGCACCGCGGCGGCAGCCTGGAACAACCGGGTATGCGCGGTGGCCAGATGTCGGCCGGCGGCGGGATGCGGCGGCCGGGAGGTCTCGACGAGCTGGTCGAGCAGCTGGTGCAGCGCGGTCAGATGCGCGTGCAGGACGTCGAGGTGCACGCGGTCCGTCGGCGAGGAGACCGGCTCCGAGCGGGGGGTGAGGGTGCGGGCGTGGTGGCGGATACCGGCGCTGGCGGCCCGCAGATACGGGTACGCGTCGCCGACCGGGAGGGCAGAGGTCAAAGGGGGAAGAGTTCCTTCCTGCCGTGGCGGCAGGACGTCGGCGGCACCGGAGCGGGGTTACAGGGCGGTGCGGGCGAGGGGGAGGGCGCTGAGGGTGAAGGCGGCGGGCTGCTGGTAGAGGAGCCGGCGCAGGTCGACCTGGGCGGTGACGGCGGCGGTCTCGATCTGTGCGCACGCGGCATCGAGCAGGGTGTCGGTCTCGGCGGACACGGTGAGCAGACCGGTCAGGGCGACGTCGGCGTGGCCGGCGATGAGCTGGCGTTCGCGGGTTTTGACGTCGGCGTACTCGATTGAGTCGGCTTCGGAGTCGACCTGCCCGCGCCGCGAACGCTCGGTGGCATCCGCGATGATCGCTGCCTTGGTGCGCTGGACGTCACGCAGCGCGGACTCGATGCCCTGTGGCACGTAGATAAGGGAGAGGGTGCGGCGGACCCCGGCGGTGAACATCACGGGGTGGAGGAACCCGGCGCTGGTTTCGGTGCGGGGCCAGTCCTCGACCCAGTAGGTGGTGTGCCGGGCGGTGTCGGTGGCGAGCCGGTCGTACTCCTCGACCTGGACCACGGGCCCGGCGGCGGCCGGGTCGGCCTCGGCCCGGCCGGAGGTGGACCACTGCTGCAGCGAGGACAGCGCGCTGGGGTCGTAGGCGGTGCGGATGACGGCGGCGATCTCGCGGGCCGTGAGCCAGCTGGTCACCGTTAGTCCGGCACTGCGCGCGGCCTGAGCGACCGATGCCGTGGTCTGCTCCATCACGGTGAACGCGCCGGGCAGCCCGCCGCCGGCCTGGGAGACCAATCGCTTGGCGGCCTTGAGGTCGAGGGAGATCGCCAGGTACGTCTCGTGCGGAGCCGCGGCAGGGCCTGCGGAGGCGACCAGGTCGCCGTAGATCTGTCCGGCGACCGGGGCGTCGGGGCGGCCCTGCCGGGTCCAGTGGCGGGCGAGGGTGTCGCCGGAGTCGGGGACGGTGCGTTCCAGGACCTGCACGGTGGCGACGTGTCCGGTGCGGGCGACACCGGCCAGGGCCCGCCCCCAGCTGCTGACGTTGTGGTTCTGGGCGGCCGGGTCGAGGAGCGCGAAGGCGCGTGAGGAGACGCGCGCTATGGCGGTCAGGGTCTGCTGATGCGGGTCGTGTACCGCGGCGGCGCCGTTGGCGGAGTCGCCGGGGGTGACGACGCGCAGGGAGGCGGCGGTGCCGGGCAGGTGCAGGATGCCGTCCTGGCGGGGCCGGGTGACCGGCCGGGCCAGCCACAGACTCTGGCCGGTACGCCGCCGCTGGGCGAAACGCCAGACGATCGGCGCCCAGTCGATCAGCGAGCGGCCGTGCCGGCGGACGGCGACCAGGGCGATGACCGTGGCCCACAGCGGGGTGAGGGCGACGGCGCCGAGCAGCCCGGTGGACACCACTGTCACCAGGAGCAGCGCCAACGCGCCTGAGGTGAGGACGAGTTGGGGCAGGGACAGGCCGAGCAGGATGCCACGCCTAGACCGGTGGGGGAATTTGACGGTGAGCGGGGTGACGGTGAGATCAGACAAGGGCCGCTTTCGGTGGTGCGCGGGGGCGGTGGCCGGGGCGGCACGCGGCGAGGACGTACGCGGCGTGTGCCGCCCCGGCGGCGGGCAAGGTCACAGACCGGTGGGCGGCGGCGTTCCGGTCGCGCCGGCGGTGCCGGTCGGGTTCGGCGAAGGCGGGGCGCCCTGCGGCGGCGGAGTGGAGGTGCCGGCGCCGGGCTGCGACATGAAGCCGCTGCCGCCGGAGGGCGATCCGGGAGCGCCCCCCTGTCCGGGGCCACCGCCGATCTGACCACTGGCGTCCTCACGGGGGCTGGTCGGCGGGGGCTGAACTGTCTTGTCCAGACCGCTCTTGGTCCCCTCGTTGCCGGATGACGGCGCGCTCGGGCTGCCGCCTTCCTTGCCGGAGTCCGGCGTGGGGTGCGCGGCGATATCGCCGGGGAAGCCGCCCGGAACCGATTCCGGGCCCTGAGGAGCGGCGCCCGCTCCGGCCGCGGCTCCTCCGGTGGCGAGTGCGGCGGCGGCCTTGCGCCCGGCGCGCTCGGCATGCTGGCGGGCGATCTGCGCGCCCGCGCCGCCGGAGCGGTGCAGTGTTTCCGCATCGGAGCCCTCGGACGCGGCCCAGTGCACGAACTTGAAGGTCGCGTACGGGCACAGCAGCACCAGGGCCATGATGACGATGCCGGCCATGACGTCGGCGAGGGCTGCGATGCCGTCCTTGGCCTCGGTCTTGCCCATCGCCGCGATCCCGAGCACGAAGATCACGGTCATCAGGAGCTTGGAGACGACGAGGGTGGCGGTGGCTTCGATCCAGCCCTTGCGCCAGCGCCGGGCGGCTTCCCAGCCGCCGCCGGCTCCGGCGAAGACGGCGAGGGTGACCATGACGAGGATGCCGACCTTGCGGGCCACCATCACGCACCAGTAGAGGATGGCGCCGATCGCGGCGCCGATGCCGACGAAGACGGTGACGAGCCAGCCCAGGCCGGACAGGGAGGCGATCTGTTCCACCTTGACGATGCGCCGCACCGCCGTGGCGATGTCGAGGTTGGCGGCCTTGAGGAGGCCGTCGGAGAGGGCGTCGACGACTTCGATGGCGACGGTGGTGAAGGCGATCGCGGTGAACGCGAACAGCACGCCGGCGGCGGTGCCGGTGAATGCCTGGGTGAGGGCTTGGCCGTCGCGGCGGATCGCGGCGCGTACCAGCTGGGCGCAGAACGTGCCGACCAGCATGATCAGGCCGATCGGGAGGATCATCTCGTAGTTGTCGCGGAACCATGTCGCGTTCAGGTCGACCTGGGTGGTGGTGTTGACCGCCTCGGCGGCCAGGTCGGCTGCGGCGGCGGCGAGTTCGCCCGCGCTCTTGGCCATCCAGTTGCCGATGGCCGCGCCCGGGTCGGAGGCGAAGTCGACGGCGTCGCCGACGGTGCAGAGTTTGTCCGCGAGGGGAAGGTCGCAGAAGCCCAAAGGTGAGTCCTCTCCTTATCTCGGGTGGGCTGGGTGCGTCAGGGCACGACGCTCGGGGCGATGGCGACCAGGGAGCAGTTCGCGTTGGGGCGGCACTGCACGGCGAGGGTGAGGGAGCGGTCCTCGGCTCCGGCTCCGCCCTTCTTCCAGGTGATCTGCTGCTTGCCGGTGACGGTGACGGCGTAGATGTACGCCTTGGTGATCGCCGACGGGTCATCCGCCAGTGCTTCCTTGAACGCCGAGGGGTAGTGGGCCTCGGTGACGGTGGCGGTGGCGTACTGGTTCTGGTCGGCCATCCGCGACCACAGCACCGGATCGGGCACCTGCGCGGCGATCGAGGTCCAGTCCGCGTACTTGGTCTCCGGCGTCAGCCACGCCCGCATCCCGGCGAGCTGCTCATCGCGGCTGGTGGTGCGGGTGTTGTACGACCACAGCAGAGCGGCGGCGGCCTTGGCGAACGCCACGGGGTCGGCGACCGGCGGCGGCGTCGCCACCGAACCGGCTCCAGCCGACGCTGCCGGGCCGGCGGATGAGGAGGTGTTGCTGCTCGGCCCGGACGAGGGGACGCTGGCTCGGCCGTCGCCGGTGGCGGCGGGGCGGGTGAGCAAGGCGACGGCGGCGGCCAGGGCCAGCAGGACGGCGAGGCCGGTCGCGATGACCGTGACGCGCTGCCGGGTGGACCAGCCAAGGCCGTAGCGGGACAGAGAAGGAAATCGTTTCGGCATCAGTGGACTTGCGACCCCAGGGCGGAGAAGAAGGCCACGATGCCGTTCGCGGCGCCGAGACCGAGTGCGGCGCCCGCCGCGACGACGGCGCCCTTCTTGCCGTTGGCCTCGGCCTGGTGGCCCCCGGTGTGGTGGCCCCAGGCCCACACGCCCAGGGAGACGGCCAGCGCGCCGACCACCGCGACGATCGCGAAAAGGTTGATCGAGTTGACCACGTTCTTCAATACGGCCAGGCCGGGCAGACCGCCGCCGGAGGGCGTGATGCCGGGGTCGTAGGCCAGGTACCGCACGGTTTCGAGCAGAGGCAAAGAGGCTCCTTGCACGCGCCGAAGCCCGGCGCGCGGGAATCACAGAAAGGGGGGAGGGAGGCGAGCGCCTTGAAAAGGGGAGGGGCGGCGGCGGGACGGGAGACGGCCGGCCGGATCGCCGCCCACGCAGGGAGGTGCGGCGTGCACGAGAACACGGCCGGTGCCGCGGCGAGGCTCAGGCGAGGCCGGGACTTGGGCGGTCCAGCCAGCGAAAGCGCTCCGGCTCGGCGATGTGCGCTACTTCGGGATCGACGGGGTGGGCGCGCCGTTGGTGCCGTACGGGTTGGCGCACTTGTAGACCACGTAGCCGCGCAGCTTCTTGCCGTCGGACTTGCGGGTCACGGTGCCCCGGGTCCACCAGGTCTTGGTGGCCTTGCGGTAGACCCACTGGTCGTAGGTGATCTTGTCGCCTCGGTAGGCGACGCCGACGGCGGTGGCCGTCGTCGACGGCGACGTGCGGACCTTGACCGCACTGCACGAGATCTTCGTGGTGTCGGTGTCGTACGCCTGCGCGGTGGAGGCGGTGGCCAGGCCGCCGGCGGCGACGGCCAGGCCCAAGGAGGCTGCCGCGAGGGCACGCTGGGCGCGATGACGGGATATCAAGGAGGTGCTCCGTGGTGTCAGGGGAAGGGCAGGGCGGGCAGGGCCCTGAACGGGGGCGGTGAGAACGGGGTGCCGGGCCTGGAACGGGGATCAGATGACGCGGCGCGCGGCGAGGATGTCCCAGTCCGCGAGAGGCGTGATTCGAACTGGTTTTCCAGTCCTTGGTGCCTCGATCGCGAGGCCCGAGCCGATGTACATGCCAACGTGTTCGGGGCGGGCGGCGCTGCCGCGGGAGAAGATCAGGTCACCCGGCTGAAGATGCTGGGGCGAGACGGCCTTGCCCTCGTTGATCTGCGTGTATGTGGTGCGGGTGAGCTGGATGCCGGCGTGCTTGTATGCCTGCTGGGTGAGCGAGCTGCAGTCGCAGCGGCCCATCGGGTCGGGGCCGTGCGGCGCGGTGCAGGTGCCGCCCCACTGGTACATCGTGCCGAGCTGGGCCATCGCCCATGTGATGGCCTTGCGCGCCGTCGGGGCGGTGTCCTTGGGGATCGAGTAGCCCTTGGGTACCGAGCCTTCCGGGATGGTGCCGTACCCGGAACCGTCTTCGGTCACCGCGCAGGATGAGGTACTGGAGGCGGTGCCCGTCGTACTGGTCTCCTGGTCGATGTCGGGGAACGTCGCGGCGATGGCCTTCTGGAGGGCGCTCGCCAGGTCCTCCCACTGCGCGTAGGCGTCGGGGTAGGCCGAGCGCTGGACCGCCTGGGCGGCCTGGGTGACGGTCAGCTGCTGCCAGCCGTCCACCTTGAGCAGGTGCCCGTAGAACTGAGTGGCGGCGTAGACGGGGTCGTGGATCTGGGAGGCGGTGCCCCAGCCCTGGCTGGGGCGCTGCTGGAAGAGCCCGAGGCTGTCGCGGTCGCCGGAGGAGAGGTTGCGCAGCCGGGATTCCTGCAGCGCGGTCGCGAGCGCGATGATCTGCCCCTTTGCCGGCACGTTCAGGCTGATCCCGGTGGCCACGATGGTGCGGGCGTTGGGGATCTGTTCCCCGGGCAGGGACAGGCCCTCGACACGGACGGTCTTGGCGTCCGCGCCGTTGAGGATTTTGGTGACCTGCTCGACGACCGTGTCGGTGTCGATGTCGCCCGTGCACGCCAGGGAGGAGTAGGCGCTCTGGACGGCCTCGCTGCTGGTGGCCATCAGCATGGCCGTGCCGGCGAGGAGGAGCGGGGAGAGGACGAAGACGCCGATGCCGGCGGCTACGCCCTTCAACCGGCGATGCCTCCGGGCAGGCGGTCACGGGCCGCAGGCCGGTGCGCGGGCAGGTATGAGCGGAGCACTGTCATGGCGAGGTCCTTGGTGAAGTCCCGGCGGCGCGTGCGGTGTTGAGGAAGGGTGCGACGGCCGGGTGATGGGTGAATCGGGGCCCGGGTGCACAGGTGCGAGTTGCCGCTCGCACCGGCACGGGGGGCGGGTCAGGTGTGCCAGGACAAGGGGGTACCTCCTGAGGGCAGGGGCGGGGACGTGCCATCGGCTGTGTCGGCCGGGCGGTTCCAAAACAGTAAGGGCGGATCCCCGGTTGCCGAAATCGTTGGTGATCAAGGCTTGAATTCGGGGCTTTCGGCGGCGATAGCGCTCAACCGGGGATCGTGCCCTACAGTTTTGACTCCTCCCCTCGCTCCTCCCGCTGCGCGGACCCGTGGTGCCTTCCTGCCCGCATTCGGTCCCCCGGGTTGCCCGGACGAGCCGGAGTACCTCCTCCTCCATCCGACCCGAACTGGGGTATCTCTTTGCCTTTTTCCCTGCATCAGGGCGACGCGCTCGGCGTCCTCGCCGAACTGCCGGACGACTGCGTCGACTCCGTCATCACCGACCCGCCGTACAACTCGGGTGGGCGCACGGCCAAGGAGCGCACCTCCCGCAGCGCGAAGCAGAAGTACACCTCCGTTGACGCCGGTCACGAACTGCCGGACTTCACCGGCGAAAACATGGACCAGCGCTCCTACGGCTTCTGGCTGACCCAGGTCATGACCGAGGCGCACCGGCTAACCAAGGTCGGCGGCACAGCGCTGCTGTTCACCGACTGGCGGCAGCTGCCGATCACCACGGACGCCATCCAGGCCGCCGGCTGGCTGTGGCGGGGTGTGCTGGCCTGGCACAAGCCGCAGGCTCGCCCCCAGAAGGGGCGCTTCACCCAGAACTGCGAGTTCATCGTCTGGGCCAGCAACGGGCCGATCGACGCCGCCCGCAATCCGGTCTACCTGCCCGGCCTGTACAGCGCCTCGCAGCCGTCGGGCAAGAACCGGCAGCACATCACGCAGAAGCCCATCTCCGTCATGCGGGAGCTGGTGCAGATCTCCCCGCCGGGCGGCACGGTGCTCGACTTCACCTGCGGCTCGGGCTCGACCGGGGTCGCGGCCCTGCTGGAGGGCCGCTCGTTCATCGGCGTCGAGAAGACCCATCACTACGCGAAGGTCGCCGAACAGCGACTGTTGCAGACGATGCAACAGACCCTCTCCCAGGACGACTTGACCCTCACGTCCTGAGCCGTGCTGCGCAGTGCGGACGACCTTTGGGGCATGGCCCGCCGCGCCCTGGCCTTGCCGTGCTTGGCGTTATAGCAGCCAAGTCCCGGTTACCGAAACCGGGGATTCTCCGGATGGTTGGAGCCGCAATTCATGCCCGACGGTTGCGGCTCAAGGAGGCCCTTTTCGTGCCTGAATCCATAAACTCCCGGCGGGACGGGGAGACGGAACCGGTCCGGCTGCCGGACTCCGACCTGGAGAGTGTTTCGGCGAGCGTCCGCAAACTGCTGGAGCAGTCCGCGGAACAGGCCCGCCAGCTCGACAGCCTCGCCTCCGCACCGCTGCCCCCGGACACAGCGTTCGGCGCCTTCGGCATGCCGGGTTTCGCGGGCCTGACGCCGCAGCCCGCGCTGCCGGAGCCCCGCCCGATCCTGGAGCTGGAGGGCGAGGAGTACGAGGACGAACTCGACGCCTTGTCCGACTGGGTGGACGACTTCCTGGTCCGGGTCTACGGGGCCGAGGTCACCACCGCCGCCCCGTGGTGCCAGCAGTGGCAGGAACACCCGGACGTCGTCGCGTGGCTCCACGCCCTGTGGCTGGCCTACCAGCAGCACAAGGACCCCGAGGCGGGCCTGTCCGGCCTGTTCGTGTGGCACCGCGATTTCCTCACCCACGCCATGGCCGCCGTCCGGGCGGCCGGCGGGCCGCTGTCGGCGTGCATGACCGATCCGGACCGGCCCGCCCACCGCCTGCTGCCCGGCCCGAGGCCCTCCAGCCGCACCGCCGCCGCCGAAAAGCCCGAGGAGCCGGAGGAGCCGGCGGGGAACGGCGAGTCCGGCCGGGTGGCCGGATGAGCGGTCAGGACCGACCGGCCTTCGGGCTCTCCTTCGACCCGCGCGCCCTGACCGACCTTCTCCAGGCCCCCGGCGACATCCGCGACCTGGCGCTCGCCCAGCTCCAGGACATCGTCAGCGCCCGCCTGTCCGGCGCCAAACTCACCCGTGATCTCGCCGGATGCCGCAAGGTCTACGTCGATCACCGCAACGCGTGGCGCATCGTCTACGCCCAGCGGCCTGCGCCCGCCACCTCCACGTACACCACCGAGATCCATGTCGTGGCCGTCCGTCCGCGGGAGGCGCACGACGTGTACGACACCGCCCGCGCCCGCCTCGGCATCACGCGGCGGCCCCTGGGCGAGCGCACCCACGCGGCCCGCACCCGCTCCCCGCAGCTGGGAGTCCGCCCGCCTGTCCCCAAGCCCGGACCGCCGCCCTACGCGTTGCCCGGCCTTCCCCGTCCCGCACTGTCTCCGACCCTGAAGGGCCCCGTTCATTGATGCAGTTCCCCAGCCTCATCGACCAGGTCGCCGCCGCTGTGCTGGCGCCGGCCCAGGTCACCGAGAACCCGCACCACCGCGCCATCGTCGATGTGTTCACCGAGATCCAGGACCTCGACAGGCAGCTCGCCGACTTGGCCGGCACCGAACGTCCCGCCGGCGTCACCGCGACCGAGCGACTCGATGCGCTCACCGACCTGCTGGTCGAACGCATGGCGGCCGGAGCGGAGTTGAGCGCGCTGCTGTCCGCCACCTGCTGCTGCGCGGCGGCGTACGAGCCCGAACAGGCGGGCGGGTACGAGCCGCTGGACGACGAGGAGCACGACGGCGAACCGGACCTCGATCCCGACGTCGAGAGCTTCGACGACTTCGGCTTCGAGGAACCGGAGGCTCCTGACGACCTCGACGGCTACGACGATGTCGACGACCGCCATGAAGACACGTGTGAGGAGTTCCTGACCTGCCCGAGCCGGCCGCGGACGATCGTCCACGCCTGCCTCGACATCTTCGACACCCTGGGCGCGGCCCAGTACATCAGCACCACAGAACTGGTCGCGCGGCTGCGCACGTTGCCCGGCGAGGCCGAGGGACGCTGGCGCTACGCCGACCTCACCCCGATCCGTCTCGCCCTGCTCCTTGGCCCCTACGGCGTCCAGGCCCGCAAACCGCGCACCCCCGACGGCAGCCGCTACCGGGCCTACCGGCGCGATGACCTGCAGGCCGCCCGCCCGGACTGCTCCTGCTGACCCATCCCGCCCTCGCGCACACCCGCGAGGTGACGGCGGCCGACGGGGACCTGGTCGCCGCCTTCCACGCACAGTGCTCCGCGGAGAATCTGCTGCGCCGCTGGGGCCGCATGCGCCTCACACCCCGAGACCTGGCCCGGCTGCTCGCCCAGGCACGGTGCTGGATCGGACTCGACGCCGACGAGCGGCCCCTGGCCCTCGTCTGCGTCGGACCCGTCAGCCGTCAGCCGGGCGTCTTCGACATCGGACTGCAGGTCGCCGACGACCACCAGCGCTGCGGCATCGGAACGGCCATGGCCCGCCGCGCGGCCCGGATGGCCCGAACGCGCGGGGCACACACCCTCACCGCGTTCACGCACGCGTCCAACACGCCGATGCTCCGGCTGCTGGAGCGCCTTGGGCCCACCCGGCACACCCACGACGGCCTTTGCATCGAGGTCCGCGTCGCCCTGGACATCTACGCCCCGGACACCCGCGCGCCCACACGGACCGCTCCGACATGACCTCACCTCCCGCGTCTTCGCCCGACCGGCGCCCGCGCACCGTGTTCGACCACCGGATCGAGACAGCCGCAGGGTGCAGCGTCGAGGCGCTGTGGAGGCACCGCACCGCCGGTCTCCTCGACACCCTGCACGCGGCCTTGGCGGACGCCCACCGCGAACTCGTGCGGGCCGAGCGGGACGTCACCTTCCACCGCACCCGTCTCGCCCGCCTGGCCTCCGGTGAACTCCCCGTCGATCAGGCCCTGTTCGCGCGGATCGAGCGCACCGTCGACCAGCTCGCGCACGCCATCGACGCACGCGACGCCCAGCAGACCACGACTGCCGCCGCGCTTGAGCCGATCGAAGCCGCCGCCCCGCCGCGTACGCCCCAGCACGTGACGGCGAAGGACGTCGCAGCGCTGCTCGCCATCGCCCGGGGCGCCAAGCTGCACGAACACCTGATCACCCACCGGCTCGCCGTGGCGACCGGCTCGCACACCCGCATCTCCTACACCCAGCTGCAGCACCTGGAGGCGAGCGGCTTCGTGGAGCGTGACACCTCCCACCCGGTGCACGCCGGCCAGCCCGTCACCCTCACCGACGCCGGCCGGGCCGCTCTCACCGCCCCGCGTCCCGCAGGCCCGCCCGGTACCACGCCGCCAACCCGACCGGCGGCCTCTCCGTGTCCCGTGCACCCGCGTCGCTGAGCGAATCAACCCTCACCGACCGCAGCGCTATTGGCGCTGCCGAACCGAAAGCACCGATGCCCACCCACCCACCGGATTTCCGCCTCGACGGCTACAGCGCCGTCAACGACCATGCCGACGACCAGTTCTGGCAGCACATCGGCACCGAGGAAGACCAGCTCACCGTCCTGGCCGAGCACCACACCAGCGACGACCAGCACAGCTTCTACGTGCTCCACAACGGCGCCGTCACCTGGGGCATCCCGGGCGAGCCCCAGCTCGTCGCCCTCCACCTGAAGCGTGACACCAGCACGCGGACTTTCCAGTTCGACCACGCCGCCTTCGCCCTGCCCGCGATGGCCCAGTCCTGGCTGACCGCCCGCAGCTGCCCCGAGGAGCAGATCCTCCTACCCGACGGCACAGGCACCACGCCTGCCGACCAGGCCACCCGCACCCTGGAGCAGCGACTGCGCCGCGACGGCGACCACTTCGCCCTGCTGACCAGCTACACCTACGACACCGAGCCGTTGGAGACTACGGTGCTGCTGCGCGCCCTCGACGAGAAGGCGCCGCTTCCGTTCCGGATCCTGCTCGAAGAGATCGACACCCAATCGTGGACGCACACCCTGCGCGAGGGCGGCTTCGCCACCTTCGAGGCCGCCACCCAGTGGTGGGAGGCGCACTGGAGCGGCGAGGGGATCCCGCTGCCGACCGCCTCCCCGGCAGCCCGCCGCACCACCACCCCGGGCGTCCCCGCTCCGCCCGCGCGCCCCGCTCCACCGCGCCGTCCGGGCCACTGAATTCAACCCTCGCCGGCCCAGCTCCTGCCGTACGCGCACGCTGAAATGCCGGCGGCCTTCGGGGAGGCGGCGCGGAATGTAGCACGCAATCCCCGGTTACCGAAACCGGGAATTCTCCGGACTCTTGTTCTCGGCCGCACGGCATCCGCCCGCAGGCTGTTCCTCCCGTACGCCCTCTGATCGATAGGGAGCTCAATTCCCCATGCGCTCAACCCGCATAGCCGTCCCCGCGGCTCTGCTCGGTGCTCTCGCGCTGCCGCTGGCCTCCGCCGCCACCGCGAGCGCCACACCCGCCGTGGCGCCCGCCTCCGTGACCGACTCGACCTGCAGCAAGCCAGGGCTGCGGACGCTCACCACCAAGGCCGTCACCATCCGCGCCAAGGCATCCGACAACTCCAAGGCGCTCGGGATCCTGTACCGGGGCCACAAGTTCACCGTGCACAGGCCCAGCGACAAGCGGCGCTACACCACCGACGAGACGACCGGTGTTACGGGTTGGATTTCCTCCACGTACGTACACCACCCGGCCGACGTGTGCCTGGACTAACAGGCCGGCACCCAATTCCTTCGTGGGGCGCTGAGTTCGAAGATTCGCCTTCGTACGGACCGGATTCGCGACACAGGATTTTCCGCCCCCGACAACATGAATGATAGGAGTCCTTTTCGTGCCTGAGTTCAGCCAGGACGTGCTGGGCGTCGTCGCCGAGCGGATCGAAGACCGCTTTCAGATGCCGCTCGCCGATCTGCGCCGGGCAGTCGCAGCGGCACCCCGGGCCAACCCCGATGCCACCAGCGTCGTGCGCTGGTACGGCCTGCTTGCCGAATCCCAGGACGCACTCGACACCGCGGAGGACGCGCTCGTCGCGGCGCTCGGCACCGAGCCGGGCGAACTCGACGACGCCGCGATGGAGTTGGCTCACCGGGTCGACGCCGCGGTCGCCGCACGGGACGGGCGCGCCATGGTCGTGGACTACCTCCTCGACCCCCTCGCCCCCGGCAAGCGCGGACCCGCCGCCTGGCCTCGCGCCACCCCGGCCCCGCGCCGCGCCCCCGCTTTGCCCACCTTCGCGCCCACACCGCCCGGCACACGGGACATCCCCGCGCGAGGGGTGACGAGATGAGCGTCATCGACAAGTCCACCAGCCGCGATTCCGCGCTGGAGGAGGCATTCGGCACCTCCGTCGCCGACCTGTATGCGCAGGCGGCCCGCTGTGAGACGGATGCCGCGCTCCACCGCGCGCTGGAACTGCGCAGCTTCCTCGCCGTCGCCGAGGAACAGGTCGTCCGCGTACGGGACCGCGTCCGCGCCACCATGTCCGCCGATCGCGACCTGGGCGAGCTGTCCGCCGAGGACCTGCGCTGGGACGCCGGATGGCTGGAAGCGGCGCTGGCCGGCCGCAACGGGTACGTCGCCGCCCTCGACGACCTTCTGCGGACCATGCCCGCTCCCGGCCAGCGCCCGCGCCGGCCCGTGCAGTTCGCCCAGCCGAAGATCACCGCCACTGCTCCGCCCGCCCCCGGCGCCGGGGCGGTGCGGACCAGCCGCCCCTGAAAGCCCGCCGATTGCCCCAGCCCAACACGGCTCACCCGGTCTCCGAGATCATCACCCAGCGCATCGAGGCGCTGTTCGGGCAGTCGCTCGCCGAACTCGAAGCCCTAGCCGACAGCACTCCCGACGCCACCCTGCTTGCCGCACTCACCGGCAGCCACAGCGACCTGGTCCTCGCCGAACGCACCATCGCCTTCCAGCTGGAGAGGCTGCGCGAACTCACCTCCCCCGAACGGGAGATCGGCCGCCTCGCCGCCGGTCACATCCTCGACTGCGCCCGCCGCATCGCCGAGGCCGTCGCCACCCGCGACGCCTTGGCCAAGAACACCGCCGCGGTCCTGGCAGGACTGCGCCGCGCACCTGCCCCGGACCCCGACCCTGCGATGCCCCCCGCACCTGCCGCCCCGGCGCCCGCACCCTCCCGCACCCACTGATCTGCCCCGCACCGCTTGAGGAGCACCATCCTTGGCCACCACCGCTCAGCCCCCCACCCCGCCGAACGACCTCGCCAGTGTCACCAAGACGTTGGATCTGCTCGCCCCGCGCTGGAGCGTGTGGGTGCTGATGACCCTCTCCTCCCAGCCGCTGCGCTACGCCGAGATCAAGCCCAGGCTGCCGTGGCTCGCCGACGGCCAGCTCCACCCCCGGCTGCGTCACCTCACCAGCGCCGGCGTGGTCGAGCGCACCGAGTACGCCCCGCGCCACGTCACCTATGGCCTCACCCACCGCGGCGCCGGACTGCTGCCCGTCCTGGCCCAGATCGCCTCTTGGGGCGACACCCATCTGGAGAAGCAGCTCGTCACCAGCAAGGCCACCGGCGCGCTGGCGCCCGAGCGAATCCCTCCGGCCCAGAACATCGACGACACGATCACTCTCATCGCCCCGCGCCATGCTGCCCCGATCCTGATGACCCTCATGTCCCGGGGCCGTGCGAGCGCCAAGACCCTGGCCGCCGAGGCCATGCCCGGTTACGGACTGAACGCCGTCTACAAGCCGTTGGACCGTCTGATGGACGACGGCCTCGTCACGGCCAGTGGCGACTTCCGGCTTTCCGCCAGCGGCCAGGCACTCGCCCCTGTCTTCCAGGCCATCACCGCCTGGGCAGCCCGCCCACTTGCCGAGACCGCCCCGCTGGGCAGGCGAGAGAGCGCCCCCTCCCAGATCCTCTCCGGCCCGTGGGCGACCACCCCGGCCCGCCTTCCGGCACCCGCCGTTCCGGCCGCACCGTCTCCCGCCCCCGCTCGGGCCACCACGCCCCCGGCCGGCCCGGCGTGGAGGCCCGGCGACCTCTTCTCCCACCAGATACCCGCCCGCCCCATCACCCCGGCAGGAGGCCCCCGCCGATGACCGCCTCCCCGCCCGCCCGCACCCTGCACGAACGCCGCGCGATCCGGACCCTGACCCTGCCGGCCCTGATCCGCCTGGTCACCGAGATCGACGACAACGGCCCCATCAGCCGCCACCGCGGCAGCCTGCAGGGCGCCCTCGGCGACCTCACCACCGGACAACTGCGCCACGCCATCGACACCGCACACGCCCTCGGTCTCATCCACGCCCGCGGACACGCCACGGCCCGCTACCAGCTCACCGCGGGCGGCCAAGACCTCGCCGAGGTGTACGACACCGCCGCCCGCTGGGCCCGCACCCACCAACTGCCCGACCCGGTCAGCGACTTCGTCACCCGCGTCCAGTACACCCTCCAGGTACGGGACGACAGCCCGGAGCACACCGGCGCAGCATCTGAGCCGGCGGCCCCGTGGACGGCACTGTCCGCCTGGCTCACGGCGCACCCGCGCGACCTGCGCCAGGACACCGCCCGCACCCTGGACTTCGCGCAGGAATCGGGGCGCGCTGCGTGAGGTCCTGTGCCGGACCCCGGCAGGCCCGCCGGCCATTTCCCACACTGTTGCGCGGCATCTACCTGCCGCGCGGCACGGACGCCGCCGCGCTCACCATGGCCACCTACGGCATCCCGCTGCTGGTGCTGGCCACCACCCACTCCGCCGCCCTAACCGGCCTCGCGTTCGCGCTGGAATGGGTACCGCGCCTGGGCGCGTTCGCCTTCGCCGGGACGCTGGTCGACCGCCACGGCACCACCGCCGTGCTCCGTACCGCCTCCGCAGGCCGGGCCCTGGTTGTCCTGGCCGCCGCGGTCATCCTGCCGACGCACGCCGCGGGATATAGCGCGACGGTCACCGTCATACTGCTCGCCGCGCTGACCGGAATCCTCAGCGAATGCTCCTACATCGCGGCCGAGACCGCGGGCGGGGTAGCTGGCCGCGAGGCCGGCGCCCGCGCGCACCGCGTGCAGTCGGCGCTGCTCGGCATCGACCAGGTCGCCACCCTGCTGGGCCCGGCACTGGCCGGACTGCTGTTGGAATGGGCCGGCGCCGCCGCGATGCTGGGCGTGATCGCCTTCTTCTCTCTGCTCACCAGCGTGCTGGCACCTCGCGAGAGCCGCCGGGCCAAGCCCGCCGCGCGGCAGCCGGTCGGCCATGGGCTGCGCACCGGCTGTTCGGTCCTGCGGGCGCAGCCAGCCCTTAGCTGGCTGGTGGCCGGGCTGATCGCCTCCAACCTGACCCTCGGGCTGCTGCAGGCGGCCACTCCGGTGATCGTCGTCCAACGGCTCGGACACTCCACGGCCGATGTGGGGCTGATCTGGTCGGCCGCCGCCGTCGCCACCCTCATCGCGGTCGCCGTGTGCCGCCGCTTGATTGACCGCTTCGGCCTGTGGCCGGTCGGTGCCGTGTCTGCCACGATCGCCGCCACGGCGTGCCTGGCGGTCTCCTTCGCCAGCACCTACCACGCCTATCTCGCCCTGATCGCCGTCCTCATGGCCGGCGAGGGCGGCATGACGGTCGTGCTGCGCACCGTGCGCTCCCGCCTCATCCCCGCCGACGTGTTCGGCGCCACCCTGTCGCTGACCATTCTGCTGCTCCTGCTGCCCTTCCCCCTTGCCGGTGTCCTGGTCGCCGCCGTGCCGCCCGCCCAGCTCGGCCACCTGATCACCCTGTGCGCCGTACCGCAGGCGCTGGGCCTTACCGCCGCCTTCGCCCGGCTGCGCACCGCCCCCGCCCTGCGCACCTGATGTCTGACCCGCCCGGTCACATCCAGATCCCCCCTCGGAGACCGCCGCCATGCCCACGTCCCACGCCCTTGCCACCCCCTACGACCTGCCGATGGACCGGCCGTCGTGGCGAGCGGGTGCGCGCCCGACGCTGACCGACCGCTTCCTGGCCTTCGACGCCGAACACCCCTACGTCTACCGCGCGCTGGAGCGTCTGACGGCCGACCGGATCGCCGCCGGCGCCACCCAGGTCGGGCTGAAGGCGCTGTTCGAGGACCTGCGCTGGCAGCTGCCGACGGGCGTGCGCGGACTGAACAACTCCTTCACCGCCCTGTACGCCCGCAAGTTGATCGAGGACCACCTCCGGTGGGCGTCCGCCTTCGAACTGCGCCGACGCCGTACCCCCTGACCCGCATGCCGTGCCTCAACTCGCTTTCCTCATCACACTGTTTGGAGCCCTTGTTGTCTTCTCGTTCCGTCGTCCTGGTCGTGGCCGCCGCCGACATGGAGGCCCAGGCGTATCGCGGCACCTGCCTGGAGAACGTCGCCGCCCACTACGACGTTGTTCTGATCTCCGGCGCCGAGCCGACCTGGGAGAAGGAGTTCCTTCTCGACCACGAGGTCGCCGATCTTGCCGACCAGACGGCGCTGAATGAGGCCGGGCGGGCGCTCGCCGAGCGGCACACGCTGGCCGGGGTGATGACGTGGACCGAGTGGCACCTGGTCCCCGTCGCCCGGCTCGCCCGCCAGCTGGGCCTGCCCACCACGGCCCCCGAGGCACTTCAGGGCTGCCGCAACAAGCACACCAGCCGCATCCTGTTCGCCCGCCACGGGGTGCCCTCCGCCGCCTCGGTGGGCGTGCGCACCGAGCACGAGGCACAGGCTGCGGCCCTGCGTATCGGCTTCCCTGTTGTTCTCAAGCCTGCTGCGCACGCCGCGAGCATGGGCGTCGTCCGCGTCGACACCGCCGACGAGTTGCCGGCCGCGTATGGCGTCGCCGCCAGGACCGCCGGCCAGGGAGTGGAGAGCACCCAGGTGTTGGTCGAGGAGTACCTCGACGGCCCGGAGATGAGCGTCGAGTGCGTCACGCATCAGGGGCAGAGCACCGTCGTCGCCGTCACCCGCAAGACCGTCGGCTGTGCACCGTACTTCGAGGAACTGGCGCACATGGTCGACGCCGGCGACCCGCTCCGTGCCATCGTCGCCCCGGCCGCCGTCGCCGCGCTCGACGCCCTCGGGGTCACCGACGGTGTCAGCCACGTCGAACTCCGTCTGGTCGACGGCCGCCCCCGCCTCATTGAGGTCAACGCGAGGATCGCCGGCGACATGATCAGCCACCTCGTCCGTCTGGCCACCGGCGTCGACCTCGCCCGCGCCGCCGCCGACATCGCATGCGGACGCACCCCCGACCTCACCCCCACCCGCCACCAGGCCGCGGCAATCCGCTTCCTCTACCCGGCCTACTCCGGCACCCTCACCACCCGCCGCATGAGGGAACCCGTCGCGGGCGTGGAGCGTGTGGTCTTCCAGCGCCAGGCCGGCGACCAGCTTGTGCTCCCGCAGGACGGAGGCGACCTGTTCACCGCCCGCGTCGGCTACCTGATCACCACCGGGCCGACCGCCACCCTCGCCCAGGCCCGCGCCCAGGAGGCGTTCCGGGCCCTCGACGTCCAGGTGACTCCGGCCGCGCAGAGTGCCCCGGGCACCGGGGAGCACACAGCATGACCTTGACCGTGGCGCCCGAACTGGCGCGCAGCCGCCGACTGCTGACCGGGTACTTCGCCGGCCTGGGCGTCGTCATGGCCGTCTGGGGCGCACGCATGCCCGCCGTCCAGCACACCGCCCAGGTGAGCACCGCCGCCCTCGCCCTGGTCCTGCTGGCCGCCGCCCTCGGCATGGTCGCCGGACTGAAGGCAGGGGGACGCCTCGCCCACCCGGCCCGCCTCCCCGTGCTGCTGACCGGCGGCACCATCGGTCTTGCCGCCTGTCTCGTCGTCCTCGGGGACTGCCGCAGCCTGGGAAGCCTTCTGGCGGCGGCGTTGGTCTTCGGCGCCGCGCACGGTGTTCTCGACGTCGCCGCCAACGCTGCCGCGGTCCGCTGCCAGGACGCTCACGGCCGCCCGGTCATGGCCGGGCTGCACGCGGCGTACAGCGCCGGCGCCCTCGCCGGCGCCGCGCTGGCCGCGGCCACCGCGCACATTTCCCACACCGTCGTGTTCGCCGCCGTCGCCACCGCCGTTGCAGCGGCGGCAGGTGCGGCAAGCAGGCTCACGCGCTGCGTCGCCGCCCCCGCACTCGAACCCGTCCACCACCGTGTCGCCCCGGGTCCGGACGGACGCCGTGGCCTGCCGAAGTCCCGGTTGTGGCTGCTGGGCGCGCTCGCGGCAGCAACGCTGCTGGGTGAGGGAGCCGCCGCCGACTGGGCTGCCGTCCACCTGCACGGCCTCGGCGCGACCACTGCGACCAGCGCGGCAGCGTACGCCGTCTACAGCGGCGCCATGGCCGCAGGTCGTCTCGTCGGAGACCGGCTAACCGCCCGCTTCGGCGCTCCTGCCGTCGTGCGCACCGGCGCTGCCCTGGCCGCCCTCGGCCTCACCACCGGCCTGGCCGGCTCCACCATCACCTTCGCCCTGCTCGGCTGGGCGGCCTTCGGTCTGGGACTGTCCGTCACCGTTCCCAGTCTGATCACCGCCGCCGGCGCCGGAGGCCCGCGCGCGGTCGCCACCGTCGCGGTCACCGGCTACGTCGGCCTGCTCGCCGGCCCCGCCATCATCGGAGCCCTAGCCACCCTCACTGCTCTCCCGCAAGCGCTGCTGCTGCCCGCCCTCCTTGCCGCAGCCGTCGCCGCCCTCGCCCCCAAAGCCCTGGAGAAACCCACCTCTTGACCCGCACCTGCGCCTCCCCGACCGGCGTGGACGCCGCGATCCTCGACTACAACGGCGTCATCGGCGTTCAGCCGACCCTTGCCCAGTGGCAGCACCTCGCCCGGCTGGCCGGCTGGCCCGACACCGACCTCGCCTCCCTCCAGCACGCCTTCTGGAACGCCCGCGAACCCTACGACGCCGGACAGCTCAGCGACCTCGCGTACTGGGCCAAGGTGCTCGGCTACCACCCCGGCCCACGCCTGCTGCATGAACTGCGCACGGCCGACACCGCCATGTGGACCCGCACCGACCCCCAGGTCCTCGACTTCCTGTACCGAGCCAGGACCGCGGGCCTGCCCATGGTGCTGCTCTCCAACGCCCCGGCCCACCTCAGCAGCGTCCTGGACGCCACCAACTGGCGGCGCCACCTGATGGACGATGCCCTGTACTCCGCCCGCCTCGGCGTGTGCAAGCCCGATCCGGCCGTGTACGAACACGCCCTGGCCGCCACTGGCATCGCGGACCCGGGACGCGTGCTGTTCGTGGACGACCGGGCTGACAACTGCCGCGCAGCCCGCCGCCTGGGGTTGCGCACGCTGCACTACACCGGCCGCCCCGCCGACCTGCGAACGGCCTTCGCTCTCGCTTCCTGATCCCCTGACCTGCCTTCCTCCCTTTCCCAGGATCCTGTGCCACGCCACGACGACACCATCGACGGAGACGTCTACGTCTCCCCACGCCATCTTGCCCGTACCACCGCTGTCGGCGATCCCGGCCTCGACCCGCTGCGCAACCTCGGCTGGGAACTGCACCACGACGACCTCGGCAACGCCTACCTGAACGCCCCGGACCGCAAGGTCCGCCTGGGCTATCTCCCCGAAGGCGACGACGACGGCCTGTGGCGCATCAACGCCTACAAGGACCCCTTCGGCCCGCCCGCGTGGGGCGCCTGCTTCAACGACTCCGCACCCACGGAGTTCGTGACCGCCTTCACCACCGCGCTCGCCGTCGCGTACGAGCAGGGCCCGGACCGTTATCTTGCCCGGCCGGTCTCCGGGAGCAAGTACCTCGACCCATTCCTCGCCATCGATCCGCTCATCAACCGCGGCTGGCTGTTCGACCGCCCCCGTCGGGGCGTCTTCGCCGTCCAGTCACCCGACGCGCTCGCTGCCCTGGAGTACACCACCGGCGATCTCGCCCCGGAAACCGAGCTGACCACCCGCGAGGCCCGCTGGCAGCTGTGGGCCGGCACCTCCCTCAACCGCCCTTTCTGGTACGCCACCTTCAGTACCGATACCCCCGTCGCCCTGCTCAAAGCCGTCACCGAGTCCGTCTGCGATCCCGCCCCGCTGCCCCGCTGGCGTGACTCCACCTACAGCTACGTCAAGGACCTGGCCCAGCTCACCCCCATCCTCCCGCCGAGCCCGCCGGCCCCGACCCCGCTCGACGTGCAGCGTGTCGCCTCTCGCCGCCCGGCCGCGCTGCCCACGACCAGCGTCCCGCGCTGGAGCACCACCAGCCGCCCCGCCCTGCCCGGTCCCCGTCGCTGACCCGTACCAGGAAGCCGCTCATGTCGATGTATGCCCGCGAGTTCTTCACCGAACTCGGGCTCCCGCTCGCCGTCCACGCCGTCATCGGCCACACCTACTACGCCACACCGGTGCCCGGCGGGCCACTACGCCTGAAGATCGACTTCTGTCGCACGATCCGGGTCGACGAGTACGACGGCCTGCGGCTGGCGACCGTCCACCAGGACCGGGGCGAACTCGACGTCGCCGTCCTGAAGTTCACCGACCACCACACCTTCGACCACCGCGACTCGGCACAAGGACGCCGGCCGGGCCAGTCCGGCTACGGCAGGTTCCAGGAGTTCCGCGACCGCCCCGACTGGGTGCCCTGGAAAGGCGCCCACACCAACCGGCTGCGCGACGCCATCGAGCAGTACACGCAGGTCTGGTGCCCGGGCGCCTGGACCGCATCCGCGCCCAGCCGCACGGCGGGCCGTGCCCCGCAGCCCTCACCTGCCGTGCCCGTCACCCCCGTCGGCGCCCGCACCCGCTGAGCCCCCACACCTGCCGCTCCCGGCGTTCTGCCTTCTTCCCGCAGGAGCCCTGCCCGTGATCACCCACCCCTTGGAGAACCTCGACCCGGCCCAGCACGTACAGGTCCTTCCCCGCCACCTTGTCGGGCCCGGCGTCATCGACCCACGCGCCGCATGGCACTTCCCCTACGACGAGGGCTGGCTGTTCGCCCAGATCGACGACGGCACGGCCGCCGCCTTCAGCCCGTGCCTGCGACTGCAGACCACCTACGAACCCAAGCCCGACAAAGGCACCTGGACCATCAGCGCGCACCGGACCCCTTACACCCCACCGGACTTCACCCCGCCGGCCTGGTGGATCACCTTCGACGCCACCACCCCCGTCGAACTGCTCCACGACGTCCACACCGAGCTGCTCGACCTCTACCTCGAAGACCTGCACAGCGACCAGGACCGACTGTTCCAGGACGACACGCCGCCGCACGAGGCGTACGCACCGCTACTCACCCGTGGCTGGAGCCACGCCGTCAAGACCGGCGGCACACAGACCTTCCTCACCCCGGACGGACTCGGCGCCGTACGCCACCGGTACGACATCAGCGGCTCCAGCGGACCGGCCTGGCGGGCCTGGGGCGGACACCCCAGCGAGCCGTACTGGAGGGCGCACTTCTCGTTCGGCACGCCCACCACGCTCGTCGCGGCCTTCACCGCCTCGCTCATCTCCACCGAACCACTCCAGCGCACCGTCCAGGACGTCCCTGTCCACACCCGCCGCGCCCTCTACGTCGCCACCCCGACAGGCCAGCAGCCGCACGGCAACACCCCCGTCGCCCCGCCGCCTCCCGCCCCGGCCTCCGGCCGAACCCGCTGATACCCCCCGCCTCTTGAACCAAGGAGTCCCCCTCTGGTGCACGCACGAGTCGTCCGATCCGCCGCCGTAGCCGTCGCGGTGACCGCCACTCTCAGCTGGGCGCCGGCTGCCAGCGCCCAGCCCTCCCGGCCAGCCCCCTCGGGATCCTCCGCCCCCGCTGAGACAGCGGCCCCGGACGCGGGCAGCGTCGAGATCACCACGAAGGACGCAGCCGGGGACGTCGTCCCCAGCGCGGTGTTCCTGCTGCTCGACTCCGCTGGCCAGGAGACCGGACGCGGAAAAACCGACGCACAGGGGAAGGTGACCTTTCCCGACCTCGCGCCGGGCGTCTACCGGCTCAAGGAGGTCTCCGGCGGCAGCCCGCTGTACAGCGTCGTGGACGATCAGGACGTCATCGTCACCCCAGGCGCTGACACGCCGCTGACGATCACCGCTCCCTTCACGCCCGCCATGCTCACGCTCAGGGCAAGGGACAGCAAGAGCGGCAAACTGCTGCCCGGATCCACCGTCACCATCGGCACGGGCGAGACCACCCTGCTCACCCTCACCACGGGATCCAACGGCACCGCCTCCGCGAAGCTGCCCGTCAACAGCCGCACCGGCACCAGCTTCTGGGCCAAGCAGACCAAGGCACCGGCCGGACACGCTCTCGACACGTCCTCGAAGAGGTTCACCGCGAAGCCCGGCGACCCGGTGACCGTCACCGTCACCAACGCCACGAAGACCAGCGGCACGACCCCGGCACCCACGCTCCCCGCAATGCCGTCCGACAAGCCGGCCACCAGCGCGCCCGCGCAGCGGGGTGACGGCACGGACTCTTCCACCGGTGCGCTGTCCAGCAGCCCGCCCGCCGATGCGGCCGCGTCAAGAAGCACGCCCGCCTCCGTCAAGGGGGAACTCGCCCACACTGGTGCCGACGCCACCCCGTGGCTGCTCGGCGGCACCGGCACCCTCCTCGCTGCCGGCGGCGCAGCTGTCTTCGCCGCACGCCAGCGCCGCACCGAGGACGACAGCCACAGCTCCCAGAACTGACACGGCGCTGAACCAGCCCCCGAAATCCGCCGACACGGACTTCGGGGGCTTTCGCATCCCGACCGTCGAGCGAGCCAGTCGACCGCTCGCCGGTTCCCCGAACGCTGCCAGCGAGACGGCAAGAACGAACCCGGCGCCGCCGGTTGGCGGTTCGTTTCTCCGGTGAACTCCAGCCTGGAGGCGTCAGCCGATACTCAGATGGGCGGCCACGCCCTTGTACAGCGCGGCAACCTCCAAGGGCGTGCCGTGGGGGTAGCGGGTAGCGAAGAGAGCGCCCACTCGCGGTTTGCTGGTGGTGTCCCTCTGCGCTTGGTCAAGGATCTGGGGGTCCAGGCGGCGCAGGTATGCCTCCAGTTCGCCGGACTTGCTGCCGTCGTCGCCGAACTGGTCGGCGAGGGAAAACACGCCTGCGGTCTTCCAGTAGTCGCTCCACGCGGTGAAGCCATCGGCATCACCAGGTGGGTTGGGAGGCCGAAGTCCCTGCTTGGCAAGTTGCTTGGCGAGTCCGCTGGTGCCGCGCAGAGCTGGGCCGTCGGCGATGACGGCCCATGGGATGCCGAAGGCGGTGAGGAATTTGATGTAGCCGCCGAAGTTGTTCTGGCCTCCGACGTCCAGCAGCGGGACGTTGGCCGACTCCGGTCCTAGCTCGGTGGCTGTGTTCCACCAGTGGCCCAGGGCGCCGGTCTCCGACGCACCTTCGCAGAGGATCACGGCACGGGCGAAGAGCAGGGCCCTGGTGTCGGCAGCAGCCAGATTCTGGATCCAGCCGGCCAGATGTGAAGCAGCCGTTGCCGAAGTACGGCTCACCGCAGTCGCTCCGTCTGGCCCCGGGGCTAGGCGAACGATGCGCTTGAGGTCGGCCTTCGTAGCCACCGGAACCAGGTCTGCGCTGTGGGTGATCAGGAGGGCTTGTACATCACGCAGGGCGGTTGTGGCGATCCGTCGCTGCATAGTCGGATGCAAGTGGACCGCCGGTTCGTCCAGGACGATGACGCGGCCGGGTCCACCCGTTGTCAGGGCCGCGAGCAGGACGGCTTCCTGTAGTCCTGCACCGCTGAACTCGCAACGGCGTTCGCCGTGACCAGCGTCGATCATGACATCGATGGCCATCCCGTCCGATTCAGCCGATGCCTGGACGTCCAGGCGTGCTCCGGTGATGGTGCGAAACATCTCCTGGGCTCTGCGGAAGCCCTCACGCTGCACTCGCGCACCGTTTTTCAGCCTGTACAACTCGGCCGGGATGCGACTGCCGTCGCTCAGATCGAGGGGGCCCATAAGCTCATCGAGAGAAAAGCGCCGGCGCGCGGGCAGGCGTCGATTGGCGGTCACCGTGACTCCCGCGCTCCAGATCTTCCCGAGCACGGCGACGAAGGGTACGGAATGCTGCTCGGTCAACCGCAGCGCCTGGGCGAGCGTGGTCATAGAGACGGGCCGGGGTCCTGACCCGTCGTTCAGTGTGGGGACGTTGAACATGACTGGCTGGTCAAGCCCGTCCAGGAGTGCTTCGAATTCGACCAGTTCAGGCTCGGGTGTCATTACCCGTTCCATGTATGTAGTCTTCCAGCCTTGGGCGGGTCCAGGGCGGAGCTGCTCCCGGCACGGTCCATCCAACTGGATGTGATAGGTGTCCTCGCCGCGGTTGAACTGCCAGGCACAGGACCAACCAGAGTGTCGGTGGGAGTCGAAGTCCAACCGGAGCGTGCCGTGGAACAGCGCGGCAACTGAGTCGGTGGAGATGCTGGTCTCGGCGGCCTGCTCCAATGCCTCGGTGCCGGGGCCCATCCCGTCGTGCTTCTGAGCGGTAATGCTGATGTAGGAGGCTTTCACGAACGTGGTGACCAGGTCCTTTTCCCACGGCTGGTCCAGCTCGAAGGAGACCGTCAACGTGAAGGCGGAAGCACCGTGGTGGCCGGCCTGCTCGTACAGGTCAAGCAGATCGCGCTGCTCCGAGTTGCGGTAGCGGCCCAGGAATGCGGATACAGCGCAGAGCACTTGGCCCAGGTTCGACTTGCCCGCAGCGTTGGAGCCGGTGACGACGGTCAGGCCCTGTCCCAGGTCCATGCTTAGGTCGGCGAAGGACAGGAAGCCCTGTGCCGTGATCCTGCTGATCTTCACGCTGTGCCCCGCCCTTCCGTTGGCTGCCAGCGGCGATCCTTCCAGAAGCTGTGGATGCCAGCTGCACCTTACGAGATCAGGGAAACGGACATGCAGAAACTGGTTTGATGTGCCTGCCAGCTCGCGGTCTTGAGAATTGACAGACGCGCTACGCCAGTCGCCGGAACTCCGGTGCCGGGCCGCCCTCCGTAGCCTCCAAGGCACAGCCGCGCGAGGGCCCATGGCATGTCAGTGGTCCCTCGTACAGTCGGGACTGTGACCTCTTCCGCGCCGGGCGGCGACTCCTATGTGTACGTGATCGGTTCCGTCGGATCGACCCGCGTCAAGATCGGTACTAGCGTCAGCCCAAAGAAGCGGCTCAAGGAGCTACAGACCGGCAATCCCGACCGTCTCGAAGTGCTGTGGTGCACGCTCGGTGGCCGAAAGCTGGAGGCCCATCTGCACCAGGCGTTTGCCGACTACCGCAGAGAGGGCGAGTGGTTCGATTTTGCTGGCCTGGAGCCGGTTGGCGCAATTCCCGCGGCTGTCCACCGGCACTCCGGTTCCACACCGCACTCTGGGCGCCCCAACATCGCTACCTCAGCGCGGCGTTCCGGTGTACGGACTGACCGCGGCGAGCACTTGGTCACGCCGGAGAGGCTGGCAGGCATCGTCAAGGACGTTGTCCTCGGTGTCATCCGCCCGGAGCCCAAGCAGGAGGAGAGCGGCGTTGAGGACAGAGAAGTAGTGCCGATCAAGAGGCAGCACAACGTCGATGAGGACATGAACCGTCTGATGGCGTTCATGTACGAGTCCGCCGCCATCCGGCACGCGCAACGTGCTGTCGCAGGGAAGACAGGGCTAGCAGCCCTCGGCGGTTGGCCCAACCTGCTCCTCCTCGCCGTGCTGACCGTTGTTGCGATGCCCATCGCCGCATTCCTGGGGCTGCGTGCGGTTACGCGGGACATCTGGCCCGTACGGAAGCTTCCCAAGCTCGCTATCGTGGGCTTCGGGCTCTGGGGCCCATTCGGGTTCGACAAACTGATTCGGGACGTGGTCCTCTCGCACCTGCCAGTGGACGACATCGAGACCTTCGCGCGTACATACTTCACGCAGGCCGCCGTCACTGGTACCTATCTCCTTGCCTTTATCTCTCTCGGGATGTGCCTCATGGGGTACGCCCAGTTGGTCAGGGACACCACGGAGGAACAGCGCGCCAAGGCCAAACAACAGGTGAAGCGCAAGCCCCTCGATAGTGTGCAACTCGCTGCGCAAGCCGCCGCCGCCCTGGAGGCGGCCGCCATGATCCAGGCGACGAGCGGCAGGTCCGGCGCCACCACGGTCGTCTCATCGCCCCTGATCGCGGATCTCGCCCAGGCCGTCCCTCGGCAGCCGCGCGTCAAGAAACCCTGATTCCCGACGGGCCGTGGGTCAGCTCCGGCCGTGCTTGCTCTTCCGGCCGCTGTCGATACTGTGACTGTATCGCTGTGCCCCCGGCGGGCGGCCAGCGACTTCACGGACGACGCGCCGACGAGGTCCAGCCCGCGACGGCCTAGCGCACGGTGCCGGTAGTTGCGGACTTCGACTGTGAACTCGCTCCCGCCATGAGCACAAGCGCGTTGCTCGTCATTGACGCCGCTCGTCCAGCGCACTCGACTGATCAAGAGAAGCGTGCAGTGACCAACTATCGCTGAACGTGTGCGGCACGAAGTCGCACACTCACCGATAGTTGGCCATACATGTCCCAGAACCCAGACGCGTCACGCGAGGCGACAAGATGAGCGTTCACGAGATTCGGCAACGGGATCTGAGACCCCACAGGATGAGAACAGACAGTTCGCCTGTGGCAGACAGAAATGATCCGGCAAGGACTGGTGATTGCCGCGGCACCATGTCAACCTAAACGACCTTCCATAAAACGCCAGGTCAGAGAGGTGATGCGGTGTCATTGGATGCGGCTCAACCTGGACTTGCCACAAGGGTCACGGCCCTGCGGCTCCATTCCCGGAATGTCGGCGCCGGTCAGCCGATGCAGGTGATCGACCAGTTCCCGGAGGCCGACTTCACCCATGTCGTGGACGACCGGGCCGACGTCCACATCGGCTCGCGCGACGGCCGGTTCTACCTCGGATACTTCCCCAACGGACGGCCCGGCGGCCTGGACGGGGACTGGTCGACGGATGAGGGCTGGGTGATCGCCGTCGTCGACACCGCGAACGTCCAGGGCTACCGGATGTCCTTCGGGACAGAGACCCCGGCGGAGATCATTGCTGCTGTCGTGGCCCGGATCCGGGCCACCTCCCGCCCCCTGTGACTAACGCGTCCTATCACCTTCGTACGCGCCGTGAACGCTGCCTTTGTTCTTGCGGCCTCGCCCGCTACTGCTTGGAGAACACGTTGGAATCGCACCAGCGCGAGATGACCGTCGGTGACCTGCTCGACCTGCTGTCCGCGTACGACCGTGACGCGCCGATCCGCCTCGCCGTCAACCCCTTCTTCCCTATGGCCCACCTCCTGGGCGGTGTGGATTCGGCGGTGGACGAGCAGGGCCGATCAGTGGTCTACATCGCCGAGTCCAAGGAGGCCGTGCAGTTCGGCCCCCTGCCGCCCGCGGTGGCGGTCGCTCTGACCTGGCAGCCCCCGGCTGAGGGACCCTCGCGTCGCCGGCGCAGCGCGACCGGTCCGCACGCCGGCCAGTGATCCATCGAACCCACGGAGGCGCCCCTGCACCCGCACCACCCCATCGATCCCTCCCACCCCCGTCCGCCGGACCCGGTGTACTGGGTCACCCCGCGCCATCTGGCCGGCGATGATGACGCCCTTGCCGAGCGGATCGGCGACACGCTCAGCGGGCTCGGCTGGCACATGTGGCCGACCTCCCGCAACACCCTGCTCTACGTGAGCCCCGATGGGCTGCGCGGCGCCGAATGGATCCTCGCCGCCTACCCGTTTGAGCTGGGTGGGCTCCCCGTGGCCTGGCAGCTGTCGGCCCGCCCGCACTCCGCCTCGGCCATGACCGAGTGGAACGCGTATTTCACCGCTGGCGTCCCGCACGAGGCGATCGCCGACCTCCTGCTCGCGCTCGACGCCCGCGAAGCTCCCGACGCCGGGTTCGAGGACGCGGAGACTGTGCTCACCGCGCTCGGCGCGCGCGGCTGGCTGCGCGACCTGGACCGCCCGCGGACGACCGCCACCGACCCGGGCTTCTCCGCCAGCATCTCGCTGGAGACGCTGCCGCCGCTCATCCATGACTCTGACCCCCGAGATGACCTTCTGGGATGGCAGGCATGGGCGGAACCCGTGCTGGGGGCGCCGTATCTGTGGTGCGCCAGTTTCAGCGCCAGCGTCCCCCACGATCTGGTCGCGGTCTTCGCCGCCTCGCTAGCCTCCCCGGTCCCCGTTGCCCGGCGCACGCTGCCCGACGGCGCGCGGGAACGGCTCACCGTCGTACGCCGCGACTGACGACACGGCACACCCTCACCATTCCGAGCCTGGCCTTGGAGGTCTGCTTGCACCTGTCCTTGATCCGGCTGTCCATCTCGCCCGTCAACGGGACCGCGCACCACGGCGTGATGCTCGGCACCGAGCCGTTGACGGTGTGCGCCACCCACTCGACGGACCTCGCGCCGGTCGGAGAGAACACGGCGCACTCCCTGTGCCAGACCTGCACTCGCGCCTTCCTGATCCTGACCACGCCGCCGCACCCCGGCGGCGAACCGGATCTCCGGCCCGCCGTCGGGACGGGGAAAGGGGCCACTGCACACCGGCCGATCCCGGGCCACCTGATGGGCTACTGCGGCAAATCGCTCGATCCCCGCCCGGCGTCCGCTCGACGGAAGTGCGCGAACTGCACCGCGCTCCTCGCCGCCCTGAACCGCTTCCATCGCCTGGCGGGCGAGGTACGCGTGCCCGCCGACGAGGTGCGCCCGCGAGAGGACGACGTGCTGTGGGCGTCCAGCGGCCGGGGCAATCTTGTCATCGGACACCGCCGCAACGCCGCCGCCGGCAGCGCGCTGTGCGGCCTGCCGCTCTCCGCTCCGAACCCCGAGGCCACCGTGGAGTGCGCCCCCTGCTGTCGTGCCTGGATGACCGAGCGCGAGCGACGGGCGACGGCGCTTGCCCGGATGCGGGCGAGGGCCCGCTGGTGGACCCAGCGTCGTGAACTGAAGACCGTTCAGGGACGTGCTGCGGACCTCAACTCCGGTGACGCCTATACCGTGTCCGGCTGCCTGGACCGGCATCACGTCCTGGCCGTGACCCGCCCCACCCGGGGGCGGCGGCTGACGATCCTCGCCTACCTGCCCGCGGACGACGAGATCGTGGAGCTGGGCCTCCACCACGACCGGCTGCTCGCCATCGAACGGCCTCATGCGCCGGAGGCGGGCATGCCCGCGCTGTCATGACCTCGTGCACGGGCCTGTGTCGACCGTGCCACGCCGTCCGCTGAGTCTCCCACTGCTTTGGGCCTGCTCTCTCACCGCTGTCATGGTGAGAGAGCAGGCCCGCTTCCGTTGCGTCGGGGGTGTTGTGCCGTTCTCATATGCCAGGTGCCCGGACAGCGCGGGCGCGTCAGGGGTACGGCGGCGTCCGGCGTGGTGCGAGTTGTTCGATGTAGTGCCGGACGTGGGGCGGCATCGGCTCGGGCAGTGTGTCCAGGGGGAACAGGCTCAGGGCTTGGCCTTCGCCGAGGACGAGATCGCTCTCGGTGCCGTCCCAGGACACGGCGAACAGGTGGGGCGGCGTCTTGCCCTTCTCGTAGGCGGTGACCGGCACTTCCTCGATCGTCTCCGGGACGATGCCGGTCTCCCCCAGCAACTCCCTCAGGACCGTCTCGAACGGCGTTTCGTCCGCCTCGGACCCGCCGCCGGGAAGCGACCAGTGTCCCGGCCAGGCGATGCCGGACTTCTCGTCCCGCAGTTGCAGGACGACCTCACGGCGCGGTGTGGTGACGAACGCGAAACACCCGCGCGTCTTCGTGGGACGCTTCATCACCCCGGCGACCTCCTCTCGTTCGGCGACGTGCTGATGGCGCACGACAGAAGCCCGGGCCGCATCAAGGTGCCGACGGGGCGTTCGTCGTCCGCCGACACGGTAGTGCCGGACGACGAACGTCTCGTCCTGCCCTGGGCCAGCAGGGGAGGACGAGACGTGACGGAGCGCCGCGCTCAGCGGGCCTGCGCCGCCCGGACGGCGTCGGCGAGGTGGGCGTCGACGAGAGCCGGAGACCCGGAGAGGATGACCAGGACGTTGCCGGTGCGGATTGCCGTCTGCTTGACGACGCTGCTCTGCCCGCCGGCGGAGTAGGTGAGCAGCTGGCTCCACCGCTCGTCGCCGAGCGGAGGGGCGCTCGTCTTCGCGGTGCCCATGTCGATGACGGTGCTGCCCGACACCACCTGGTAGGTGGGGCAGGAGAGCATCGCGTCGAAGACCGTGCCGATGCCCTTAGACAGCTTCGCCGCGCTGTCGCTGTAGAGCTCCTCGGACATCTCGGAGCTGCTGCCGCTGGCGTAGGTGAAGGACACCTTGGCCTTGCGGGGGAAGCTGAGGCTGCCGGTGGTGGCCGTGTCGCCGCCGAGCTCGGCCAGCGCCGGGCAGCCGATCACAGTTACGTCGTCGTGCCGGACGGCGGGCTGTGGCGCGTGGGTGTAGCCCTCGCCCAGGTCGTTCTCACTCAGCAGCCGCTCGCTCAGCTGGGCCGAGGACAGCGGCCCGGACGCCTTCGCCGTGCCGTCCTGGTGAGTGGGCGTGGACGACGACGTGGAGGTGGTGGGCTCGGTGCTGGTGGAGCAGCCGGCCAGGACAAGTATGGAGAGGGCGCTCAGGCCGAGGGCGGTCGTGGTGGACAGGCGCATGCGGAAACCCCTAGGTGGTGCGGGACGGACGGTCTGACCGGGTCGGCTCTCCGGGCACCGACGAACGCAGGGGCAGGGGGAGGGGAGGGGTTTCGCGGGCTTTCAGTGGCCGAGGTGGCGCAGCCCGTCTTCGAGGGTGGGGTGGAAGTGGTCGACCGGACCGGAATTGCGGTTGTACCAGGCGGTGTCCAGACGCGGCTCCACTGTTTCGTGGCCGGCCGGGCAGCGCAGCCACACCGAGTCGTCGCGCATGTTGAAGACGATCCAGTTCCGGTACGCACCGCAGTGGCACTGGTGGACCTCCCCGTCGATGACGAGCGGCCGGTCCCAGCGCATCATGAAGCCCGAGACGTCCTGGCGGACCGGCGCCCGGAAGTCCGGCGGCAGGAAGTCCGGCACCGTGGTCTCCGGGAGGGCCGGGCCGGGTGCGTCGGGCAGCGGCCACTCGGTGTGCATCGCCAGCAGCGCCTGGCCGGCACGCTGGGCTTCACGGAAGTCTCTCTCCGCACGGGTGCGTCGGAACACGCGGTCTCCATCTCTGTCGTCTCACCTGCACGAGGAGAGTGCCGCAAGTCCCTGACCTGCTGCAACTCTAGAATTGTTGAATTCAGCGGGTCTTGCCGGAACGGTCCTTGCCCTTCGCCGTGCGCTGCGCGGTTTCGCGGGCGCCGGTGCGCGCGGGAGTGATGTGCGCTGGCGTGGAGGAGGCGTCCGCGGGCAGATCGGCCATGCGCCGCAGCCGCCACACGAGGACGTCGCTGATCGAGTCGGCGGTGTCCAGCTCCCGGCGGGCGGCGGCTTCGGCCAGGAGTGCGTCCGGGTCGTGACCGGCGCTCTCGACGTCGGCGAGCGTGGCGGCCAGCGCGTACCAGCCCGGCTCGGCCAGGACCTGCTCGGCCAGCTCCGGCACTGCCTGGCGCAGGGAGGCTGCCTGCCTGCGCTGCAGCGGCTGGGGCAGGTGACGGCCGCGCTGGTGCAGGACGCCCAGGAACACGGGGGCGGCGGTCTGGTAGGCGGCGCGCAGGTGTTCGGCGGCCTCGCGGGCAGCAGCGGCCTGCTGGGCGTGCTCCTTCATCCCGTGCCAGTGAGCGGCGGCGGTGACCAGGAAGAACACCATGTCGATCAGCATGGCGGTGGTGGCGCCGTCCTCCCCACGGCCGAGCGTCGGCCCGCCGTGGACGAGGTCACGGGCGGCCTGCCGCAGACCGCGGGCGTGGCCTCGCTGGGCCCGGATGTGGGAGCGCGTGGCCCGCTCGAACACGAAGGCGGCGTCGCGCAGTTCGCGCCGGGTGTGCGCGGCCGAGGTCTTGGCGAGGGCGTCGAGGACCTCGCCGGCCGCGGCGAGCTGCGCGGCAATCTGCCCGTCGTCGCCCTGGTCGAGGACGAGCACGGCCTCCCACACCGCACGCGTCGCCTGGCGACGCGCGGACGACGGGCTGATACGGGCAGAGCCGGAGGACGGATCGGCGGTGGCGTCGCTCTCGGGTTGGGAGGCGTTGGTGGCCCACCGTTCGCGGATCTTGGGGAGGGACAGGTCGGGGGCGAGGGTGGAACCCGAATAGTAGATCGGCTCCCGGTCCTCGTTGCGGTCGTCGGGCAGCGCGACCTTGTAGCCGAGCAGATCGCCGGAGGGCGCGACGCGCTGGTGGACCAGGAGGCCGCCGGCGGCCAGGCGATCGAAGAACTCCTGCTCGCTTCCCACGCCGGCGGCGGCGCGGCGTACCGTCTCGCGCAGTTCCTCGCGCGGGGTCCGTTCTCTGCCCTGGCGGTTCGCCTTGTGGCGTTCGGCGCTGGTGGGGCGCTGGGCGGCGGTGCCGTCACTAGTGTTCAACCGGCGCAGCCCGTAGTCGACTTCGATCTTCCGGGCTTCCGCCTGGGAGCGGGCCCCGTCGTGGCGGATGCGGGCTCGGCGGCCGTCCTGGCGGACGACGGTGGCGATGATGTGGATGTGGTCGTCGGCGTGGCGGACGGCCGCCCAGCGGCATGCGGCATCGTCGCCAGCGGGGGCGATACCGGTGGCGGCGACCATACGGCGGGCGATGTCCGCCCACTGCTCGTCGCTGAGGACCGGGTCTTCGGGGGCCGCGCGTACGGACAGGTGCCATACGTGCTCGGCGGGCCTGGCGCTTTCGGGCAAGGCCATGACCGGCTGGTCCAGCAGGCGCTGCAGGTCACGCTGGGTTGCCTTGGGGTCGCGGCCGGGGTGGCGGCCGGGGTCGGGGGCCAGACGGTCCCACGCGGCGACGAGGTGGGGGTCGATGTGCTCCTCGGCCTTTCCGGGGCCGTACAGGTATTCCAGCAGGCCGTAGGTGTCGTCGCCCATGTCGTGGACTCTGGGGATCATGCGGCCGGACGCACGCCGTCCAGGTAGCGCTGGACGAAGGCGTCCACACGCAGGGAGATCCGGTCGACACCGGCGAGGACTGCCTTGGCCTGCGGCGCGGGCTCGTCCGAATTCAGTGCTGCCGCGACCTGGTTGAGGTTGTTGCCGATCCGGTTGAGTGCGGTTCTCAGGGCGAACAGCTCGTGCAGCATCTCGCGTTCGCCGGCGATTTCCGCAGCGGTGCGGTCGAGGTTGCGGGCGGCCTTGAGCGCGGCGCGCGCGAGGTAGCTGGCGACGCTCATGTGGCAGGCGGCTGCGGCGCGGACGAGGAGCTGGTACTCGTCGTCGTTCATACGGCAACTCGGCTGGTGCATGCGCTTCTTTTCGTCGCGCAGGCGCTCACGCTGCTGAACGTGGGGCTTCGGCGGTACGGCGTGGGCGCAGTCGCTGCTGTGGCAGGAGTGGCTGTCCCCCTCTCCAGGATGCGGGCCGCCCTCGGCCGCATCCTGGCGGATCGGCGCCCCCCGGTGCCGACCCGCTCCCGCCACCCCCGGGGCGGGAGACGCAAGAGCATTGCTCCCACCGGGAGCAATGCTCTTGCACCAACTTGCTCCCGCTGAAGTGGAGTTGCTTCCCGGCTCGCCTGTAGCGGGGGTGGGCGTTGTCGTCGGATCTGTCATCGGATGCGGTTCCTCGTGGTACGGATGCGGTGCTGGATGTCGGCGGCGAAATCGACCATGGCGGCCGGGCCGTCGAGGAGTTGGACGGGGGATTCGGCGTGGTGCTGGACGAGCCACTGGCCGTTCGGCGCGAGCACGGCGGCGTGCAGGAACTCATGCCGCACGAGCACCTCCGCCCAGGCGGCGGCCTCGGCGACGGACGGCGCGTGCGTGTGCGGGTGACGTGCAGGAATAGCGGGTTCCTCCAGCGTGGTGGTGGGTCCGGCCGAGGCCGGGCCACCGGAAGGATCGGTGGAATCAAGTGTTTGACCTGCTGCTTTGCAGGTGTCAGCCGCACTCGGGGCAGCGGTCGAGGTGTTGGTTCAAGGCCCGCGCCATGTTCCGCCTCAGCGAGATGGCGTCCCTCGCGCTGGTCTTCGCCGAGGCGGATCCCCGGTAACGCTCGGCATGACCGCTCAGGCGGCGGATGTCCTGCTCGAAGCCGGACTTGATGTGCGCGAAGCGCTGGCAGTTCTTCATCGAGTCGTACTCCGTGCCGTCGTGGTGCCCGCTTCGTCGCGCAGCTGCTGCAGAACCGGCGTCAGGTGCTCGTTCCGGCCGCCCGGGAGCTGCTGGGCGCGCAGGATTTCCCGGAGCTGAGGCCGAGTCAGGGACTCGTTCCCGTCACGCTTGAGCAGCGCGGGCACGTGGGGACGGACCCGCTCGACCATCTCCTCGACGCTCAGCTTCGGCTGCCTCCGGGACCGGGCGGGCTGACCGCCGCGTGGCCGGTTCCGGGACGCCCTCGCCTTCGTCGCCCGCCGCACGGGGACCGTGCGGGGACGGTCCCCACGGGACTCGGTCCCCGTTTCGGTGTCGGGGTGGTCGCGGTTCCCGTCGTCGTCGGGGACGGTGTGGGGACGGTCCCCGTGGGCTTCCGTCCGCGTTTCGGCGTCCGGGTGTTCCTGGTCCCCGTCCACACTGGGGACGGGGACTAGGGACTCGTCTATGCTCCCCTGAGCAGCGGCTTCGTGCCCATTGCCGGCACTGTGGCTCGCGTCGTTGTCGGGCTCTTCGGTCCTGGTGGGTACGGCCTCCCGGTCCCCGACCGCCGCTTCTTGGCCCTCGCGCATGGGGCCCGATCCGTGCTCGGCGGCTCGGTCCCCTTGGCGGACGGAGTTCGGGCGGGGACGGTCCCCGTCGGGTTCGTGTCCCGTCCCCGGTTCCCTACGGTCCCCGGCTGCCCGGTCCCCGATCGATGCGGTGCTGCGGGGACCGCCGCCGGGGACCGCGCTCACGGCCGTACTCGCCTGCGTCCCGTCCGCCGCTGCAGTCGCGAGGGACGGGGGGAGAGGGGACCGGTCCTCGCGATCGGCGTCCTGGTCGCGCGCGGGCGGGCTCCAGGGCGATGGCAGGGTCACGGTGGCGAGCGATGTGGCGTGCCGGCGGGCGGCCAGCTGCTCCAGAAGGACACGGCGTTGGGCCGGGTCGGTGCCGACACCGGATCGCGCGAGAGCCGACTGGAGCCGGCGGGTGATGCGGCGGCCATGGCCTTTCTCGCGCTCCTCCTCGGGCATCGCAGCCAGCTGGGAGGCGAGCGCCACCGCCCGCCGGGTCGCGCGGTCCTTGGTGATCTGCGCGGCGTCGCGGTTGCGGGTGGCGACGCCTAGACGCGAAAGGAGGCGCTCCCGCACCTCGCGTCCGAGCGTGGCCAGGAGCCCTTGGGAGGCGGCGTCCGGCTTGTGCAGCCGCAGCTCGATGCCCATGGCCAGGTGCCAGAGCACGGCCGCCAGGACCGGACCGGCGAAGGCCCGCACGGTGCCGCCCACCGTGCCCGACTCGGCGTACGCCGGGATGACCTGCACCCCGGTGATCACCCATACTAGGCCGCCTGGCAGGCCGGGCGCTCCCTTGGTCTTCAGGTTCTGCCGGGCCATCAGGGCGGTCGCGAACAGCGCCAGCTCGGCCGCGCTGAACATCATGGCCCGCTCCGCCGTGCCGGCGATGTCGAGATAGTCGGCGGCGAACCGCCAGCTGGTGTCGGCGCTGTAGACGGTGCAGTTCAGGGCGGCGAGGGCCGCGACCCAGACCGCGGGGGTGGAGGCGCGCGGGCCGCTCTCCCGGGTCCGGCGACGCCTGAGCGACCAGCCGGCCAGCAGCCCGGCGAGCACGCCGACGGCCGCGACGAGGTGGACGGGATCGATGCCGGAGGGAAGGGAGGACATGGCGGTGGGGGGAGTCATGCGGCCTTTCGGAGAGCGGCGATCAGGGCGTGGGTGTGCGCCTGGCGGGGTACCTGCACCGGGGAGACCGCGTCCTCGGTGTCCTCCTCCGAGGAGACGTCGTCCTCGGGGTTCTCGTCGGTGGTGGCCTCTTCCGGTTCGGTGTGGCCCCAGTAGCGGTCGCGGTCGGCGACGGCGTGGGCGGCGTTGCGCATCAGGTCGCGCGCCCAGTCGAGGTTGTCGAGTCGCAGGGCGTAGGCGAGGCGCTCGGGGCTCCAGCCGCGGACGTAGGCGTGGCGGGTGACGGCGTCACGCTCGGCGTCGCTGAGGTGGATGTCGCGGCCTTCGAACGCGGCCTTGATGCGGGCATAGTCCAGGCGCTTGTTGACCTTGGCGTGCCAGGGGCGGCGCTCGTCCTCGGTGAGCCCTCCCCACACGCCCTGGCGGATCTCGTTGTCCAGGGCGTAGTCGAAGCACGCCTTCTTCACCGGGCAGCTGCCGCAGACCGCCTTGGCCGCGTCGATGGCCGCGCGGGCGCGGGCCGCGGGGAAGAACAGCTCGTCGATCTCCTCGGCCGGCAGGCCGTGGCACCGGCCGCGCTCCTGCCAGCTGTGGTCGGCGATGCCTCTAATCGTGGGGGTGGGGGTGTTGTTGGTGGTGATGTGACGCAAGGCAGTCTCCGGAAGTCGCCTCGGCGGGCGCGGGCCACGCGGCACCGGTGGCGGACAGGGGCGCGGCGTGTCGACGGCGAGGCGGGCTCGGGGTGCGGTGTGGGGCCGAACCGCAGAAGGAACGTTTCTGTGAGGAAGCGGGCTGCGGTCAGGCGGTGGACGCCTGATGGCGCTGGGCAGCCCGGGCGCGGTCGATACGGCCGGGGTGAGCCGTGGCACGCGGTGCGCTGCCCCGGGCGGTGCCGTCGAGGGTGAGGCGACGGCGACGGCAGGGCTCGCCCTCAGGGGCGTGACACCACTCGCACGGCACGCCGAGGACATCGGGTCCTCCTTCGGCGATGGCGGCTTCCCGGGCGGCGCGGGCCGGACGGTAGGGGGCCAGCTCGGCGCGCACGGCGGACGGGATGTATCGGCCGACGGCGGCCAGCTGGTCCTTCAGGCCCGGCCGATGGCGCCCGGCGGTGATCCCACGGTGCGGCGAGGGGGCCGCCTGCCCGGCAGCCACGGCGTCGCGCGCCGCGAGCAGCTCGGCCCTCCAGGCTTCCGGATTGTCCGGGTCGGCCATCGGGGTCGGATCGGTGTGTCGGACCAGCCGGTCGCGGCGGTACGCCTGCCATTCGCGGGCCACGTCGGCCGGCAGGATCGGATACGGGGAACTCACGATGCGCTTGCGGACGATCTCGCGCACGTCCCAGCCCCGGCCGGTGGCCATAGGGACATCGCCGAGCAGCTCGTGCCAGGTGTCGAGCTGATTGTCAGCCTCGCCCGGGTCGGTGCGGATGAGACGGGGGTCGAGGCGGCCGGCATAGGTGAGCACGGCAGCAACTTCGCGGTGGTTCAAGGTAGTTACTCCGTTCCAGTTCGCTTGTCGACGGCGGCGAGCAGGGCGGCCATGTGCGCATCGGCGCGGGTCATGCCGGCCTGCGGCGCGGGGGTGCCGCCGGGCAGGGCGTAGAGATTTGCGCGTTGGGGCGCGGGGCTGTGCTCGCGGGCGATCCAGCTCCGCCAGTCAGCAGCCCAGGTCAACGCGGGCCGTGGGCTCCAAGAGGCTCGATGGTGGCGCCACTTCGCGTCGGCAGCCTCCAGACCGTGCTCGCCGAGGCGGGCTAGATGCCCCTGCTGCTGGGCCCAGGACACGCTGGCGTCGTCGACCTGCCAGTCCTCGACGGAGGTGAGGTCGGCAGCACCACTGCTGCTGTACCTACGGTTCACCTTCGGTTCACTACGGTTCTGGGGGTCAGATTCAGACCCGGAGGAGGGTCGGACTCTGACCCGGGGAGGGGTCAAGTTCCGACGAGGGGGTGCAGAAGCCGACCCGGTCAGATCCTGACGACGGGGGTCTGATTCCGACCCGGTCCGGGGCCGGATCCCGTGCCTGCGCAGCCGTTCAATGTCCAGGTCGGGCACCGGATCGGACTCGGCAGGGGGCGCGACGTACGCCTCGGCATCGTCCATGCGGGCAGCCGCGACCTTGGCCAGCCACGCAGCGGCGCGGGAAAGCCGGTAGACCGTGCTGTGCTGCGGGCCGTCGAGGTCGTCCAGCACCTCCAATTCGCCGTTCTCGACCAGGGCGGCCAAAGCAGCGCGCACGGCGTTGCGGCTGGCGTTCGTACGCTTCATCAGCGAGGTGAGGGACGCCCAGGCGACGCACTGCTCGTCCGGGATCCGGTCGGCGATCGACAGCAGGACCAGGCGCGCGTTTCCGCGGCTGGCGCTGTACTCCCACGCCCACTCACGGGTGTCCCGGCTCATCGGGTCACCGCCCCAATGCGGCGGGACCTGGGCACCAGCTCCGGCGCTACGGCGCAGAACAGCCGGTGCGCGGTCAGGGAGCCGAGCGGCGAAGCGAGGACGGCTGCCGCGCGAGCCGGGGACACCGGTCTTTTGCGCAGGGCAGGCGGCATGGAAGACTCTCCTCCGTAGTGAAGCCCGCGCCGGTGTGCCCCGTGGAAAGGGCCGGTGCGGTGAAGGTGGGTGAAACTCCGCCCTTGCCGGGGCAGGAGTGCCATCTGGCGTCCGGCGTCCGGGAGTTACCGCTCCCTGGGCGCCGTCGCTGTGTTCGGGGTTATCTCAGCCGGCTATATCGCCCGTTCAGCACATGGCTCCTAGCGTCGTCTGCTGCCGGGCGGGGTGCCCGGCGAGGGATGACGAACATATGCAGGCCGTGCGGCAAGATCCAGACCTTGCTAAAGGACTCTCTACAAGTCGCAGCTGCGGGCGGCGGCGCATGCATCTACGGATGGAGGCAGCAGGCCGTGATGCAGACAGCAGACTGATGGCCTCGGCGTACTCGGCGGCGATCTTGGCGCCGCTCTTCATGAGCCGTGCCGCGACGCGAAGCGGAGCAGTGTGAGTTGGGCGGCGCCGAACATGGCGGCATGTTCATCTGCCGCCGCCGTGTCGCCGTCTTCCTCCTGCTGCTCGTGCTGGGCCTGGGCGACCGCCTCGGCGGCGAGAGGCATGCGGTAGACCGTGCAGCGCTGTGGGCCGACGTGACCCCGACAGGGCGCAACGTCACTCTTGTCACCGTTGGCCTCACGCCGACGGCCGAGGATCCAGAGCGATCTGTGCCTCCGGCATCGTGCGTGATGCGGGTGCCGCGGTGTACGTCACGCCGGACGGCGTAAGAGCTGGTGCGACATCGTGCGGACTTCCTGATGAGGGCGAGAGGGCCCGGTGTGGGGCGGCTTTCACCGCCGCCCGGCGGGACTGCGGGCGATTCGAGAGGCCACTGACGTGCAGGTCTGCCTCGTTATCGCTAAGCTGAAGCTATTCTTGGTAGAAGTGAAAGTCAACACGATGTGCCCGCTTCATTTTGGAGAGAATTCGAGGTCAGATGTCTGCCCGCCAGTTCGACCGGCACCGTGCCCGCCGTGTTCGGCGAGCAGCTGATCGCCACCAGATCGAGGTGGCGGCAGAGCTGGGTATGACCGACTCCGCGGTGGCGAACTGGGAGGCTGGCAACAGCGCGCCCGACCCGGAGAAGCTCCCTGCCTACGCCGCGGCACTCCGGGGCGATCTGAACGTCCTGTTTCCCCGTGTCGGACTGCCCGATCTGGCCGATCTCCGCTGTGATGCCGGCATCTACCAGAAGGAGACGGCGGCTGTGCTCGGCACCAAGAGCGCCAGCCCCGTCGCGGGAGCCGAACGTGGGGAGCGTCGGCTCCAGGCCAAGTACATTCCCGTCCTGGCGGCGAAGTACGGGGTCAGCGAGATGGACTTGCGTCGGGCGGAGGATCGTTCCTTCGCCGCCGCAGAGGCGAGGAAGAACGGCACAGAGCCGGAGCCCGGCACCCAGGAAGCCATGGCTGCGGACTCGGGCCGGCCGCCGGAGTCCCTCAGCGAGAAAATCACCCTGATCTTGCAGCGCTCCTACCCCGGCCCGCAGGGACCTCCTTCGGATGAGGAGATGGCGGCTGCGGTCAACGCGCACGCGGGCGCGAATGTCCTCACGGAGAACGACTTCGAGGATCTGCGGACCGGTGTCATGGACGCGGCGGCCCCGGTGGTTCTGGACGCGCTGGCTGCCGTGTTCGGTGTGTCGCGGATGTACTTCGAAGCGGACGAGGCGGTGGCCGCCCAGGTCTATGAAGGTCTGCAGCTGCTGGCTGGCGCGAGGCAGGGCGCCGTGGGCCGGGTGAGGGCCCGTGGCCTGGGCGGGCGGGGCCTGCCGCCCAAGACGCTGGCGCTGATCAACCAGCTGGCGGCGGAGATGGCGGAGCAGGAGGACGGCTCCGCGTAACGCGGCCTGCGCCCCCACGAGAGGGGCGCAGGCCGGAAACGGTCTAGGACTGCTGCCCGGGCCGTGACCCCGGACTGTGCACTTGGCCTGCGGCGACGACGGCGCGGATGTCCTTGAGCGCGCTCAGGTCGGTCAGTGGGTCGCCGTCGACGACCAGCAGGTCCGCGCTGAACCCCGGCTGGATGCGGCCGGTCGACCCGCCGATTCCGAGGGCGTCGGCGGCCTCGGTGGTCGCCATGTCGAGGACCTGGGCGTTCGGCATGCCCAGGTGGGCGTAGAAGCCGAGCGCGTCGGCCAGCGTGCCGTCGAACCCGGTGCGCTGCACCCCGGCGTCGGTTCCGGCGATCAGGCGTACACCGGCTTCTGCCATCTCCCGGACCTGTCCGAACAGGACCTTCGTGCGTTCCTCGCCGAAGACGCGGGCCGCCATCTGCCAGTGCGGGCTGACGGCCGGGCAGACCGCGATGCCCTGCTCGACGATCTTCTTGAGGACCTCCTGGCGCAGGGCGAACCCGTCCTCTGTCATCCAGGAGCAGTGTTCGATGGTGTCCACCCCGGCCTCCACGGCGGCCGTGATGCCGGCCGCGCTGTGGGCGTGCGCGGCCACCGGCACACCGGCCTGGTGGGCCTCGTCCACCAGGGCCCGCAGCTCGCCCGCGGAGAACTGGGGCTGCCAGCTCTTCGGGCCGTCCTTGGTCAGACCGCCGCCGCTCGCCATGACCTTGATCACGCGGGCTCCGGCCGCCAGGTTGCGGCGTACCAGGTCCCTGACCGCGGTCTCGCCGGAGACCTCGCCGCCCAGGAAGTGGCAGTGCCCGCCGGGCACCGTCAACGGCGTGCCTGCCGACACGATCCGCGGTCCCCGCGTGCGCCGCTGTTCGATCTCGCCGCTCAGGCGCAGGGCTAGGTGGTTGCGGTCACCCAGGTCCCGGACGGTCGTGACGCCGCTGGAGACGAGCTGTTCTGCGCGCTGGCGCATGCCCGCGAGTAGGGCATCGTCGTCGGACTCGTGGAGCGCGGCGAGGGGATCGGCGCTGCCGTCGAACACGAGGTGAACGTGGGCGTCGATGAGTCCCGGCACGATGGTCGCGTCGGGAAACGCGAGGTGCACCCCGTCCGGCCCTGCGTGCTCGGCGAGCTGCGTGCGCGGGCCCACGGCGGCGATCGCATCGCCTTCGACGAGGACGGCACCGTCCTCCAGGTATGTTCCGGAACCGGTCAGGACCCGGCCTGCCGTGATCAGCATGTGCTTTCGTCTCCTTGTCCTGCCCAGGTCACGCGGCCCGCCGGAGGTTCTCCGACACCGCAAGCAGCTGGTGTACGTCCGCGTTCGTGTCGTCTCCCTTCGGTACGGCCAGCGCGATCGCCGGCCCGGGAGCCGGGACACCCTGCTTGACCATCTCGGCCGCAGTGCGCAGACGCTGGGCCAACTGCGCCGGCCCGAGGTCCAGCACGTTGACACCTTCCCATTCGTGCACCACGTAAGGGCTGATATCCACCAGTCCGTCACGGCACTCCACGATCCGCCGGTGGTACCGGCGATGCACTCCACGCGATCGCCACCGGTCCCACACCCCTTGCGAAGCGGGACGCAGTTGGTTCTCCGGATAGACCTCGATAAGCAGCTGCCACAAGGGTGCAAGCCTGCGGTGGTCCCGCCGCCGGCGCAGCCACAGCTTCGTGGCGGTGATCTTCGCGCGCGCCACGGAATAGGTGACGCCGGCGGCGAATGCCAGGCTGGAGACCACCAGGAGCACCGACACGTAGGTGTTGATCCGGATCGGCACGAGACCGCCGGTCCACCGGATGGTGACGAAGACGGCGCGGATCGCGCAGGCCAGCGCCATCCCGCCCAGACCGGTCGCCGCCATCCACAACCCGGTGGCGTACGGACGGGTGGACATGCGCGCGTAGCGGGCCGACCACCACCCCGCCGCACCGACGGCATACATCATGTACAGGCCGGCGACGGTGTAGAACAAGAAGATCGGCAGCACGGTCATGTCCACCGTCGCGTACGGCGCGCCCAGCTCCTGATCCGGCACGCTCACCGCCGCCACGGTGATCGCCACCGCGACAAGGCCCATGACCAGGGCCTCACGCCGGGCGCGACTGTGCGCGGCCGGTCCGTCGGCCGAGTACAGGTAGAAGCACATCAGGAAGTACATGGCCAGCAGCAGGAGCAGGTTCTGGACGAGCCGCGCCATCCCGTGGCCGGCCAGGGTGTCGATGCCGTGGGCGCCGCCAGGCATGGCCACCGGGTACGACAGGCCCATGTTCAGCAGAGCCAGCGCCACCGACCGGGTCGGAGCATCGTCCGGTGCACGCCACCACAGGTAGAGCCGCCACACGACGGCACCCGCGATGATCAGCAGAAGGTACTGGGCCACGGTCTACAACCACCCTCGCCGGTCGCCCAGAGCCGCTTGCACTCGACGCACGCGTGGATCCTCCGACAGTGCCGGGAGCGCGTCGACCACCGAGGACCACTCCAGGATGATGGTGGCCGCCAGCTCGACCGAGCACTCCTCGGCGTCGTCGTACGAGCAGCGTGCCGCGACCCGCCGGATCAGTTTGGGATCCAGGTCAGGAACGAGGTCGGACCAGGACTCGATGAACTCCTCCGCAGGTATCTCTGGAGCGTTCTCCTTGGTCTCGTCCCACTCGGCGACGAGGACGTGGAGGACCTCGTGGAGGATGATCTGTCGCTGGTGCAGCCGGGTCGTCTCCTCCTGGTAGAGGATCACGTCCATCTGCGGGTAATCGATCCAGAGTCCCGAGGGCCCAGGCTTCTCCAGAGCCCAGGGGCGCAGGACCATGGGGCGGCCACGCCGTTCGCTCAGAGCTTTGACCAGCCTGTCCACGTCAAGCGGCGGGACGACGCCCAGGCTGCGCAGCTCTTGGCGCAGCCGACGGTGGAGATCGCGTTCCACGGTGCGTCGCTCAGCCGTACGCCACCGTCCCAGTCGGCGCAGGCTCACCCGAGCTCTCGCCGGCACCGCGGGTTCCGGGCCGCCGCGGCGGTTTCCTCCGGGAGACATTGAGCAATCCCTTCGTACCGACTGGGGCATGGCTCGGAGCGCGAGCCATGCCCCAGCCACCACGGGTCAACGTTGTCTGGCCCCGGCGGTACGCACGAGGGTGATCACAGAGCCCAGGCCGGTACCGGAAGTCGCGTCTGTGTCCGCATTCGTGAGCGGGTCACGAGGACGCAGATGCTCTGCCCCGTACACCATCGGTCACTAGAGCGAACAGCAATCACCCCGCTAGGAATCCTTCGATGAGGCCCCCGGGGTCACTCGGACCTTACGTGAAGCCCGTTAGAGATCAAGGCTGGAAAGTACCCCTCGGTAGCCAACGGAGAGGTGCCGATCGGGGCGCAGAAAAGTATCAAATCGACTCATCGCTTTAACGATCATGAGTGTGAGCTGGCACTTCGCCTTGTGTTCATACTGGTCGCACTCCTCTTGTATACGCACACTTCTGTTATCTTTTCGAGATCTTTTTGGGGGGAGTAATCGGGCGTAGCGGTAATAGGTGTCAAGTTGGCGTCAGTCGGCCATGGTGAAAGTGTGGATGTGGGGGTGGTCACCTCTGTGCGGCATTTGCTGGATGATGCATCGCCGTGCCGGTTGTGCGGTGGTGATATTTTCGGCCACTCTGACGCGCTCTCTGGGTCGCCCGGCGAGCGAAAGTATGTCCAGCATGGGTGTTATATCTGCTCATGGTGTGGAGGCGGTGGCGCGCCCCTACGGGGCGGTGTGACGCTCTGAATTTTATTGACCGCAAATAAGGCCAGGGGTGACAGGCACACGGGGTACACGGGCGGCGAGTTATCTCCGGGGCGGCTGTTCCAAGCCGGTTCGGGATGTCCTAGACGGGTGCGCGGTCGGCTCCCAGGCCAAGGCGCTTGGCGTCGACTAGCTGGCCGAGAGCGGCCTCGTATTCGGTGCGGCCGTGGGCGTAGGCTCCGTCGTCCGCGCGGGTGCCGGCGGCAGCGAGGTCGCGTACATCCCGGAGGCGGCGGAAGGCGTGCTCGGAGGCTGCAAAGACGTCCGGTGTGGCCGTGACTGCCATCTGGTACCGCATGCCGTAACACGGTGCGAAGCTGTCGCGGGCGGCGTGTTCCCGCTCGGCCGGACCCAGGCCATCGGTCCGGGCGAGGCTGCGGAAGGCGTTGCGGGCCTGGGAAAGGACGGCAAGGTACTCGCTGTACAGGGTGCGGCGTGCAGCGAGCAGGCGCTCGTCTTTGTCCCGGCGCCATCGAGTGCGGTCGAGCAGGGCGGCAGAGGCGGTCGCGATCAGGGCGCCGACGACGGCGCTGGCCAGCGTTATCCACGGCATGGGCCAGACGGTAAAGCGGGACGCCATAGTCGGTAAATGTGCGTTGTTCGGCCATCGGCCTCGCAGGAGACCGTGCACCGCTTCGGGAATGTCAGGTGAGTTGCTTATGCGCTGTACGTGTGTCATCCCGGCTGGGCTGCGCCTGCTCGGCGGCTGGTAGCCGCCGAGCTGTCTCTACTCCTTCTCTTTGGCGGCGTCGTGTTCCCGGATCGCGGTGTCGAGAGCGTCGAGAAGGCCGCGCAGCAGCTCCACGGCTCCGTCCCCGCGCTCGCTCAGCGCCCATGAGAGGGCCTCGATGTGGCCGGGGACCGGGGCGCCGCCGCCGGAAGCGGTCTTGAGGATCTGCGCTGCCCGGCCGCGGTTGATGGGCCTGCCCTCCTCTATCAGCGAGACCAGGTCGGCGGTCGCGGTGCGCAGCCAGCCGAGGCCGTCGGCGGCGGTCGCGGGAGCGGCCTTGTGGACGGGCGGGCGAAGGACGGCTTGGTCCAAGACCTCCAGCTCCAGCCCAGCTGCTTCGCACAGTTCTCGTGCGATGTCCCGGACTTCCTCTCCGACCGGGGTGACCGAGGCGAGCAGGTGGATGTCGGCTCCGAGCCGCCTGCTCAGCGCGACGTCCCGTTGCAGCTGTGCCTCGTCGAACTCCGAGGCTGAGGTCTTCACTTCCCCGGAGAGGACCTTCCCGTCCCAGATCCCGAAGATGTCCACCTCCTCTTGGCGGCCGTCGGCGAAGGTGACGTCGGTGCCGGGGAGGAAGTGGGAGCGCGGCTTGCGCCGGCACAGCTCGGCGATGACGAGCAGATGAGGCAGCAGGCCGTTGTCGCTGGCTCGGTCGGTGAAGCTGTCGAGCCGGTAGTGCACGGCGATCGGTACGCCGTCGGACTGGTAGGCGGACACGGCCCCGCAGCCGGGGCACCGCGGGGAGCCGCTGGTCTGATGGAGCGGCACGAAGGAGCGGCTCGCGCACGAGGGGCAGGCGCTCTCCAGGCCACGCTCGGCCCAACCGAGGGCGCACAGCCGTTCCAGCGCAGCCGCCCGGTCCTCCGCCCGGACGTTAGACAGTTTGTCGGCAGGCAGATAGCGGCGCTCGGACCGGCCGCCCCACGTGGCGGCCAGTTCGGCGAGGTCGGCATCCGGGCTGCCGTCGGCCCGCAGCTCCTGCAGCCTTTTCATCAGCTCCTTGGACCGCGGTGTGGTCAGGGCGATGGCCGCCTCGTAGACACCCGGGTCAAGGAGCGCGGAGCTGTCGGCGCGCTCTGTCAGGGCCGTGCCCAGGCGGCCGGCCGAGGACAGCTGGTGCGTGACGGATACGTCGTCCAGCAGCTGCTCGGTGGCCCGCGGCAGCAGGGGGAACGTCACCTGGAAGGCCAGCTGATGGCTGATGGGGAGGAGCGCGAGCTGCAGCGTGCCGTCCCGCCACTGGGCGTCGCGGTGGACGAGCCGGGCGATGGACGGGCGCGCGGGCAGGCCGAGCAGGGGCTCGCCCCAGAACCTCACGAGGGCCCCGGCGCGCCCGTTGAACCGGACGGGCTGGGCGAAGCGCAGAGTGCTCGGCCCGTCGGCGAAGACCTGCGCGTCGAAGGACGTCGGGACCCCGTAGCGGCGTTCGAACACCACCCAGTCCCACGGGTCCAGGTCTGTCCGAAAGGTGAACGGGGCGGTTCGGGCCGGTGGTTCGGGGATGCGCGCTCCGGCCCGCGGCTCCTCGGCGGTGGTGACCAGGCCGAGCACAGAGGCAAGTTCCCGTAGCTGTCCCGGCGATGCAGAGCGGCTGACGAGTGCGACATCGGGAGCGAACTGGCCCGGGCGGGACGCGAGGTGATACGCCACCTGCTTCGGGAAATCCAGCCAGTGCCTGACATCGTCGGCCCCGGGCAGTAGGAGCATCGGCATGTCGATCGTGTCCACCGGCCGCAGGGCCCGGGTGTTCCAGAAGCCGAGGCTGTCCGCCAACCCGTCTTCCTCGGCGACCCACAGGACCAGCGGGGTGTGCCCCGGGGTGGTGCTCCGGTACTCGCCGAACTGGTCGACCGTGCCCTGGATCCTGCTGTCGTTCCGCAGCTGGTAACGGCCGAATTCGTCCTGCCGCTCACTGACCCAGGCGTACTCACGCTGGCCCGGGTCCACGCCGCCGGCCACAGCCAACTGCCACAGTGGCCCGTCGGGGCTCGCCGCGATCGGAGGATACGACGCATCCGTGAACTCCCTGACCTCGTCTGGGGAACAGGTGTACGCCAGTGCGTCCTTCCGCATGTCCGCGAGCGCGACGACGGGCAGCCTCAGACTCTCCGCGATCTTTCCAGCAGCCAGAGGATCAGCATCGACATTGACGAGCGCCTCGACGCCGGCGATACGGACGGTTTGCTCGTGCTGCTCGGACAGGCCCGATGCCGACGCCTCGACGATGGGCTCGGTCATGCCGCCCCATCGACTGCTGGCCTGCATCACCGCGGCCCGGAACCCGGCCTCGCTGCCGGCTGCGATCAGATAGGCCGCCCGGGAGGGAAGGACGGCGGCCTCCATGGCGGCCTGCCCGAGATATCTCCTTGAATTCACGACGCCAAGCCTCCCACTGCCACCGCCGAACGCGGCACGAGTCAACCCAGAACGGTGCGACTGGCCAAGGCAGTTGCCACCGAGAACGCTCCACGAGCTACGGCTATGCCTCGCGATGGTCACGCTAGCTATCACCAAATTGCCGTTCACAGGCTGAACTGCGGTTCGCCGCGAGTGCCCCAGCTGGCGTTGAACCGGCGCCCGTGCTGGGGATGGGCGGCCTGGGGTGCGGCCCGTGGCTGGGCCCGCTTGATGGCGTGTTCAGATGTCGATGTACGGATCCCCTTCGAAGGGGGAGCGGTTGGTCCTGATGGAGTGAACGACTACTTCCTCCCGGGGGCGGCCGTCCTGGTCTGCCGGGACGTGGGCGATGGCGTCGACGACGTCTTGTCCTTGAATTACCTCGCCGATGATCGTGTGCAGGCCGTTGAGGTCCGGCGCTGGCCGGGTCGTGATGAGGAACTGCGAGCCGATGGCGTCTGGTTCGGTGGCAGTCAGGGCCAGCATGTAAGGCCGCTCGAACGTCAGATCGGGATGGATTTCATTCGGGCGTGAGAACCCTGGGCCGCCGGTCCCATCGCCCATCCGGTCTCCGCCTTGGATCATGACTCCGTCGATCACGCGGTGGATGATCGTCTCGTCGTAGATCGGGCCGATCCCGATGCTGCCGGTTCGCGGGTCTACCCAGCTCCCGGTCCCCGACGCGAGAGCGTGGAACTGGATGACGGGCTCCCTTACTTCTTTCAGGAACAGATTCACGAGGATCTGCCCCAGCGACGTGCTGATCGTCGCGGTGAATTCTTGCTTCATGTGATCCGTCCTGCACTGCGACTTGCGGATGAAAGCGGCCTCATCGCATCGAAGCAGGCTATTTACCCTCACTGGCGTAAAGACACGGAGTCGGCAGGCGGAGGTGGAGCGCCCGCGCAAGGCGGCCTGCGCGGCTGGGCAGTGGGTGGCTCGCTGTTGCGGTGCCAGCCTGAGGGGGCGCTGTGCCGGTTCGCCGTACGGGTAACCAGCCAGATGCTGACGCTGGCCAGGCCGTCAAGTTGCCAGGTCGGGTGGTGTGAAGCTTCCCCTTGATCGTGGACACCTGGAGACTGGGACCTGAGGTTCCAGAGGAAGTAGCACCAGGTGGGAAGC
>NZ_JAGXJL010000120.1:0-7752 GCF_019091475.1 Streptomyces sp. GbtcB6
CAGCCTGGAGCCGGGAGCGGGGCTGGGCGCCGAGGGCGCCGAACGGCTGGTCGAGCAGCAGCACTTCGGGGGCGCCCGCGAGCATCCGGGCGAGGCTGGCGCGGCGCCGCATGACGCCGGAGAGTTCGCGCGGGTAGTGCCGTTCGAAGCCGGTGAGTCCGACCCGCTCGATGAGGTCCACCGCGCGGTCCCGGCGCTCCTTCGCGGCAACCCCCTTGATCTCCATGGGCATTTCGACGTTGCGGCGGACGTCGCGCCAGGGCATGAGGGTGTCGGACTGAGTGAGGTAGCCGACCTCGGTGCGCGGGCCGGACACCCGCATGTCCCGGTACGTCACCCGGCCCGAGGTCGGGGACATCAGCCCCGACATCATGTTCAGCATGGTCGACTTGCCGCAGCCGCTGCGGCCGAGGACGGTGACGAAGCAGCCCTCCTCGATGCCGAGGCTCAGGTCGCGCAGTGCCACGATCCCGGTGTCGTCCTTCACGAACTGCTTGCTCAGCCCGCAGAGTTCCAGGACGGCGGTCATCGGTCCTGCACCGCTCCGGCCAGCCGGCGGCTGTTGTCCACGGCCATGACCCGGATCTCGTCCTCGGTGAAGCCCGCGGCCAGCAGCCGCTCGGCGAGCAGCGGGAGTCCGTCCTCCACCGGCGGGTTGAAGGGCTGGCCGAGGTCGCTGGAGAGCACGGAGTGCTCCGGGCCGACGGCCCTGATGTGCTCCAGCCACAGCTCCCAGGAGACCTTGCCGGTGTACGGGGTGGTGAAGCACCGCTCCAACAGGGCGCCCTTGGCGGCGAGTTCGCGCTGCCGCGCCACGCCCACCCGCTGCGAGGTGAACTCCGGGTGGGTGACGACGATCCGGCGGACGCCCTCCTCGACCGCCGCGTCCACGACGGCGGTGATCTCTTCGGTGCCGAGGTGGCCGGTGGCGAGGGTCATGTCGTGGGCCGCGATCACCCGGAGCACCTGGCGGGTGATCTCCAGGACCTTGCCGTCCGGCCCGACCACGTCCACCGGGTCGGCCGTCATACCGGCGTCGCGGAGTTCGTTCTGCAACTGCATCCACATGGGCGGTGTGGCGCCCTCGGGGCTGCTCGCCGTACAGGCCCGTTCGTTGGCGCTGTCCACGGTGGGCAGCCAGACGACCTGGGCGCCGCCGCGGCCGGCGATCTCCACGGCGATCGGGTTCATCCCGCCCACCGAGCCGTTCAGGGTGATCGCCCCGACCGCTCCGAAACCGGGGACGGCCCTGCGGACCACCGCGGCCCGTTCCGCCGTGGGCACGTAGTGCGACTTGAGGACGAAGCCGGATAAGCCGACCTCGGCGAAGCGGGACGCGAGGGTCAGGTCGTCCACGCGGCGCTTCATCAGGTCCGGTGCGATGTGCAGATGGATGTCGTAAGCCCCCGCGACGAGTTCGCGGGCCTCATCCGAGGGGGTCGGATGCGTGGCTGGTCGGTCGGTCATGCCGCCTCCCTGTCGCCAATTTGGTGACCCAGATTGTTAACAATCAGTCAGGAGGCGTCAATGGGTTGCGCAGAAAGCGGTACCGACCGCCGTCCGCGCCCGACGCGGGACGGCCGCCGCACTAACTCGCCCGCGAGGGTGCCGTGTTGGCGATTTTCCGCAGTGCGTGGATGACACTGCCGAGGTGCCCCCGGGCGGCCTGCTCGGCGGCGACCGGATCACGGCCGCAGACCGCATCGATGATCGCGAGGTGTTCGGGGAGCGAGACGGCCGGCCGCCCCGGCTGCAGCGCGAGCCGGAACTGGTGCCGTACCGACTGGCCGCGCAGCCGCTCCAGCACACCCCCGGCCGTGCCCTGCCCGCTCAGCTCGACGAGACGGCGGTGCAGCCGGTTGTTCAGCTCGGAGTAGATCATGACCTCCCCGGCCTCGACCGCTCCGATCATCCCCGCGCGGATCTCGCGCAGTTCGGCGATCTCCGCGTCGGTCACCCGCTGGGCGGCCTTGGCCGCGCACAGGCCTTCGACCACCATCCGGACCTCGGTGATCTCGATCGCCTCGGCCAGCGGCACCGCGCGCACCCGGGCGCCCCGGTTGGGGATGCGCTCCACCAGCCCCTCGTTGCCCAGCTGGAGCAGGGCGGAGCGCACGGCGCCGCGGCTGACCGAGAACCGCTCCGCCAGATCGACCTCCACGAGCCGCTGGTCCGGCACATAGTCCCCGCGCACGATCGCCGCGCGGATGACCTCGACGACCGGGTCGGACCCGGGCGGGATGCTGGGTGCTGCCGACACGTGGTTCCCCTTTCCGCTCCGCGACGGAACGATCAGAATGGCAACGATATTGTCGCCAATCCTGCCCTGCCGTGACGGCCCCCGGACAGGGACGATGAGCACGAACTGGGAGGCACCTGTGAACTCCACCGCTGTGGCCGGTCTTCGTATCGCCGTACTCGGACTGGGCGAGGCGGGCGGCACGATCGCGGGTGACCTGGTCGCCGCGGGGGCGCTGGTGCGCGGCTACGACCCGAAGGTCGCGGCGCCGCCGGGTGTCGTGGGCACCGGGGGCGAGGCGGAGGCGGCCGCGGGCAGCGATCTGGTCCTGAGCGTCAACAGCGCCTCGGCCGCCCCGGACGCGCTGCGCGCGGGCCTCGCCGGCGCCGCGCCCGGCTGTCTGTGGGCGGACCTCAACACCGCGTCGCCCGCGGTGAAACGGCACCTCGGCGAGGTCGCGGCGGACGCGGGCATCGACCTCGTCGACGTGGCCCTGATGGCCACCGTGCCCGGCCGGGGCCTGCGCACGCCGATGCTCGCCTCCGGGACGGCGGCCGGACGCTACGCCGGCCTCCTCCGTCCGCTCGGCGCGCGGGTGGACGTCCTCGACGGCCCCGCCGGGCTGGCCGCCGAGCGCAAGCTGCTGCGCAGCGTCTTCTACAAGGGGTGGGCGGCGGCCGCCGTCGAGGCGCTGGAGGCGGCGCGCGCGGTCGGCTGCGAGGAGTGGCTGCGGGAGCACATCGCCGACGAGCTGACGCATGCGGACGCGGCGACGCTGGACCGGCTGGTCGACGGCAGCCACCGGCACGCGGTACGCCGCGCGGCGGAGATGCAGGCCGCCACCGACATGCTCGACGACCTCGCCGTACCCCCGCTGATCAGCACGGCAAGCCGGGACCTGCTGCGCCGGCTGTCCACACGGTAGGCACCCCACCGAGCTGCGCGGTGTCGGACGGCTCGGCGACGTCGCCTTCGACGGCGTATACCGTCAGGTCAAGATCGACGAGGCCGCGGGCGTCCGCCTCACCGCGCTCGACGGCGATGTCGAGATCGGCCGGCTGGGCGGCCCCGCGGAGATCAGCACCGCACGCGGCGACATCCGGATCAACGAGGCCGTGCGCGGCACCGTCGTGCTCCGCACCCAGGACGGCGACATCTCGGTCGGCGCGGCCGCCGGTGTCTCGGCCGCCCTGGACGCCGGCACCGACTACGGCCGCGTCAGCAACTCCCTCAAGAACGAGGGCACCGCCGAACTCGACAGTCGTCGGCCGGAACCAAGCACACCGCCCATCATTCACATACCTGAACCTTGCGCACATGTATATACGCACGCGCCCCCGCATGCGAGACTCCTTCAACTCCCCCACGTATCAGCCCAGTTGGAGAGGAAGGCACCCATGCACATGTCCCGCAGGGCCGTGCTGGCCACCGCAGGCGGCGCCGCGGTCGCGTACGCCGCCGTACCTCAGTCCGCGCAGGCGCTCGCCGGCCAGGTGCCGACGGCGACGGAGACGATGCTGCGTGACGCGGCCGACTACGCGGTGGCGAAAGTGCGAGCCGTCGCGCCCGGGGTGAGCGCCTTCCCCGTCGGGACCAAGTTCGAGAAGTGGGTCTACTCCCAGAACGGCGACTGGGTCGGCGGATTCTGGCCGGGCATCCTCTGGATGAGCTGGCTCTACAGCGGCGACGACAGCCTGCGCACCCTCGCCCTCGCATCGGCCGCGAAACTCGCCCCCCGCCAGTACGACACCGGCACACACGACCTGGGCTTCCTGTTCACCCCCTCCTGGGTCACCGCCTGGCGGCTGACCGGCGACACGTCCTGGCGGGACGGCGCCGTGCAGGCCGCGCGCTCGCTGCTCCAGCGGTACAACCCCCGCGGCCGTTACCTGCGGGCCTGGGGCGCGCTCAACACCTCCGACAACGCGGGGCGCATGATCATCGACACGATGATGAACCTCGACCTGCTCGTCTTCGCCGCCCGGCAGACCGGCGAAGGCGCCTTCATGGACGCGGCCGTGGGACACGCGCAGACCACCGGCCGCCTCTTCCCGCGACCCGACGGATCCACCCCGCACGTCTACGACCTCGACCCCGCCACCGGCACCCCCATCGGCCCCAACACCGTCCAGGGCTACAGCCCCACCTCCTGCTGGGCCCGCGGGCAGGCCTGGGGCATCTACGGCTTCACCACCATGTACCGCCGCACCGGCGACCGCCAGTTCCTCGCCACCGCCCGCACGCTCGCCGACTACGCCGTCAAAACCCTCGGCCCGGACCACGTGCCCGTCTGGGACTACCGCGCACCGCAGCAGCCGTACGACGTCAAGGACGCCTCCGCCGCGACCGTCATGGCCTGCGGGCTGCTCGACCTGGCCGCCGCCACGGGAAGCGAGCCGTACCGCACCACCGCCCTGCGCATACTCGACGCGCTCTGCCGGACCTGCCTCACCACCCACTCCACCCGCGCCGAGGCCGTCGTCGCCCGCTGTACCCGCAACCGCCCCGCCGAGGACGGCATCGAGATCTCCCTCCCCTACGCCGACTACTACCTCCTGGAGGCGATCCTGCGCGTCCTGCGACCGCAGGACCTGGACCGGGCGATCGATCTGTCGACGGTCTGACGACGCTCGGCCCCTAGGGTGAGGCGCTTGTCGTCCCGGGCGCGTCCGTCGACGGTGCGGTGAGGGGAGACGACGGCGGTGGGGACGCCTCCCCCGAGTCGGCCTGGACGACGAGGACGACCGCGATGACCGCCGTGGTCAGGGCAGCCATGGTGGCAAGCCACCAGATCCCGATCGCTTTCGCGTGAGCGGCCATGGCACCCTCCTTCGACGCGGAGCGTACGCCGTTGCCTGATGACAGAACTCTCTTTTCACAGTGCGCGACGGCCGGCGCCTCACACCACCGGCCTCACCGCCACATTCTGACCGCCTTTCACGGCTGTCGCGCCGAATTGGGGAATCTGCGGGGCAATCGGCCCGGTGAGCCCTTCCCGTCCTGTGCCCGGGGCTCCTACGCCCGGGGCGCGCCGTCCCAGCTCCATGTGGTGAGACGAGGGTGTCCGGGGAGTTCGGCGCGTCCCGTGGCCCACAGGAGGGTGGGCCAGGGATCCGTGGACGGCGGGGCGTCCCGAAACAGCCGGACGAGCACCCGGGAGCACAGATCGGCAGGCGGAGTCCATGCGAGTCCGAGCCCGTGTGCCAGGTCGTGCGTGTGCACCAGGGTCTCCACGATTCCCATCGCGGCGAAGCCCTCAGGGTCCGAGGCGCCGAATACGTGGTGAGCGCGGGTCTGCGGTGGCGTCGTGCGCACCATGGCGACCAGCAGCGCACCGCTCGCCTCCAGGACCTGCAGCAGGCCGGCGGGCCCGGCCGTGCGATCCGCGTGAATGGCGTTCGCCGGACCGCCGGGCCGCCGGCTCTCCCACACGAAGGGCACCTCCCCGTCCAAGGGCGGTTTTTTCGGGCCCAGTTGCGCGGCGTAGGCGAAGAGGTCGTCGCTGAGGTGCTCGACGGTTTCCCAGCAGTCCCATTCCAGCGAACCGGCCTTGCCTTCCCAAGCGGCCGGGGGCGCCTCGCGCAGGACGGCCACCGCGAGTTGCACGGCGAGGTCGAGGTCATCGGCGGTGACAGGGGACCGGGAGAGATCACTATCGGCTGATCGAGACATGGCAGGACCGTACCGTGACCCGAAGAAGTCACCCCTCCCTGTGAACACCGGCCCGGCCACCGGTGGTTCGCCCCGTCAGAGCATCGCCAGCCCGGGATCGTGCAGGACGGCGGCGATGCCGGCCAGCAGCTCGGAGCCCTGTTGGCCGTCGATGAGCCGGTGGTCGAAGGACAGCGCCAGCTGGGTGACCCAGCGGGGCTCGATCGCCTCCGCCCCCGACGCGTCCGTCACGACCCAGGGCATGCGCCGGATCGCACCCACGGCGAGGATGGCGGCCTCCCCCGGATTCAGGATCGGGGTGCCGGTGTCCACGCCGAACACGCCGACGTTGGTGATGGTGATCGTCCCGCCGGTCATCGACTGGGGCGTCGTCCTCCCGGCCCGGGCCGTGCCGGTGAGCTCGGCGAGCGCCTCGGCGAGCTGCCGCAGGGACATCCGGTCGGCGTGCTTGATGTTGGGGACGATGAGCCCGCGTTCGGTCGCGGCGGCGATGCCGAGATGCACGTGGTGTTTGAGCACGATCTCCTGGGCGGCCTCGTCCCAACTGGCGTTCGCCTCAGGGGTCCTGCGCAGAGCCAGCAGCAGCGCCCGGGCCACGAAGAGCAGCGGTGTGACGCGCAGGTCGCGGAACTCGCGTCGGGCGGCCACCGTGTCCCGCAGCCGCATGGTCGCCGTGACGTCCACCGTCGTGAACTCGGTGACGTGCGGCGCGGTGAACGCCGAGGCGACCATGGCGGCGGCGGTGCGTTTGCGTACCCCGCGAATCGGGATACGGGTCTCGGCGGCGGACTCCGGAACGGTCACCGGGACGCTCTCCGGGGCACCTTCCGGCGCCGCGACGGGACTCGTTCCCGCCGCCCTGCGGACGTCGTCGCGGGTGACGGTGGATCCGGGTCCCGTCGGCGTGACGGTGGTGAGGTCGACGCCCAGGTCCCTGGCGAGTTTCCGGACGGGCGGTTTCGCGGCCGTCCGCTCGACGGCCGGGGCCGGCGATTCGGCTGCGACCGCCCGTTCCGCGACCGCCCGTTCCGCGACCGCCGGTCCCGCGACCGGCCGGACGGTGGTCACGGCGGGGGTACGACGACGTCGGCGACGGCCGGCGGACTCCTGTGGCCCGTATCCCACCAGAAGGGCCTCCCTGCCGGAAGCCTCCGCGGTCTCGCCGGTCGCGTCGGGACTCGTACCGGCATCGGCATCGGCATCGGCATCGGCGAGGATGGTGATGAGGGGCTGCCCCACGGGCAGGGTCTCGCCTTCCCGCGCGTGCAGGGTCCCGACAACACCCGTGTAGGGAGAGGGGAGTTCGACCGCGGCCTTGGCCGTCTCGACCTCGACGAGGATCTGGTTGATCTCCACGGTGTCGCCGGCCTTCACCGCCCACTGGAGGATCTCGGCCTCGGTGAGCCCTTCGCCGACGTCGGGCAACAGGAAAACTTGTTCTTGTGACATGGTGCTGCCCCCTCTAGTAACTCATGCTGCGGTCGAGGGCATCGAGGATCCGGTCGACACCGGGAAGCCAGTCCGACTCGAGGCGGCTCGGCGGGTAGGGGGTGTCGTATCCGGTGATGCGGAGGACCGGCGCTTCAAGGAAGTGGAACTCCTCCTGCTGGATCCTCGCGGCGAGTTCGGCCCCGAACCCGTGGGACAGGGAGGCCTCATGGGCGACGAGGGCGCGACCGGTGCGGTGGACGGACTCCCGTACGGTGTCCATGTCCAGCGGCGACAGGCTGCGCAGGTCGACGACCTCGACGCTGCGGCCCTCCTCGGCGGCGAGGAGGCCGACTTCCTCGCCGCCCGGGTCGCCGGGCGCGGCCGGGACCTCGGCGGGACGGGCGGCACCT